>CAINXK010000588.1 GCA_903854805.1 uncultured Anaerolineae bacterium | reverse complement strand
GCGACCTATGCCAACGGATCGGTCGGATATGTACCCATGCCGGAAGACTATGCGCTGGGTGGTTATGAGGTATTGGAAGCCTTTTACCTGTATGGTTTGCCCGCGCCTTTTGCGCCTGTAACTGCCAAATTAATTGAAGATACGGCTGTCGATTTGATCGGAAACTTGAGTCAATAACATGAAAAGTCCCAATCCATTCAACCCCCAAAGGAGATCTTAAATGAAGAGTAAAATTTTGGCTGTTTTCGCTTGTCTTGTAATTCTGTCACTTTTGGCAGCTTGTGCTTCGCCAGCTGCGCCAACATCTCCTGCGGCTGCGCCAGCCACCCAGGCACCAGCCCAGGCTATCAAGATTTCGTTCTGGTCACATGATTTTGCCCCGCGCGAAAAGCTTGACCGCAGTTTTATGGAAACATTTAAAAAAGATAATCCTGGGGTGGAGATTGACTATGTGCTTGGCCCTGGGGATGATGTGCAATATCTGACCAAGCTCACCACTGCCATGGCTGGCGGCGAAGGCCCGGATTGTTTCAATTTGTTGAACTTCAGTGCCGGTCGTCTCTTGGCGCAAGGCGCTGTGTCGCCTCTTGACCTGGGCGTGCTTGGTTTTAGCAATATTGACGAGATCAAGAAAACCTATGTTGAAGGTACGCTGAACGGTTTGATCAAAGATAATAAGCTTTATGCCATGCCATCTGAAGTAAGCAATTACGCCATGTTTGTGAATAAACAAATGTTCACGGATGCCGGGTTGGCTGTCGATAAGAATATGCCAACAACGTGGGAGGATATGGTTCCCATGGGCAAGCAGTTGACAACTTTTGAAGGCGAAAAATTAACCCGCCGAATGTTCGATTTTACGTATGGACAGGCTGATGACGCCACCTCTCCTGCGATGTCGTTGGCAGGCATGGCTTACCAGTTGGGGGGCACCATCCTCAACGCCGATGAAACCCAGGCGATGGTCAATACTGAACCCTGGGTAAAATCGCTTCAATTCCAACAGGATTGGGTGGTCAAAGAAAAGCTGGGAGATCCCTCACTGACTGTTGGGTTCCTTGCGTTTGGTGATGCTTCGGTGGGTATGTTCCTGGGCGGTTCCTGGTACGGTCCTTATCTCGCGGAACAAAAAAGCCCGACTGCCGACAAGTTTGTGGTCATGCCAATGCCGCGTTGGAAAGATGCCGTCAACAAGACCGGTTCCTTCCTGTATGCTTACGGCCTGTTTGTTAACTCCAAGAGCACTCCAGAGAAACAATTAGTCTGCACAAAACTGATCAAGGAATTGTCTTCGCATCCGGAGGATTACCTCAAGGCTGGCGGTTTGCTTCAGCCAACCATCGCGATGACTAATTCAGACACCTTCAAAAATACGCCTTTCCTGAATGTCTTCCTGGAAGATATGAAGGGTACCCCTTATTGGCCAACCCATCCCAAATCTTTTGAAATTGCGGATGCTCTTGTCCGGGCGGTTCAACGGGCGGTCCTTGATCGGGCGCCTGTTCAGGCATCTTTGGACCAGGCAAAAGCAGAAATTGACGCTCTTCTGGTGCAAAAATAAAGCCAGGCAAAGTTTTTTCTGATTAGTATAACGGACCCCGGGGAGGCACATAACCTGCCTCCCTGGGGTTGCACGAGGTGCAGATGACAATAACAACTCCGATCCAAAAGAAAAAGGGTCTGACCATTTATACGAAACAATCCCTGTGGGGATTGTCGTTTGTCTTGCCAGCCTTCATATTTTTTGCCATCTTCGCTTTTTACCCGATGATCAATGCTTTTTTTATCAGTTTTACAGATTACAACTTAATGAATGATCCGAAATTTGTTGGTCTGGAAAACTATGCCCGCATGTTGTCGGATGCGCGCTTCAAAATCACGATCAACAATACCATGGGTTTTGTGATTGGCAGCACCATACCGACGATCCTGCTTTCGTTAGGTCTGGCTTTGGTCTTGCAGCGTAATTTTATCGGTCGCGATTTTGTCCGCACCCTGTATTTCCTGCCAATCGTTTTTTCGGGCGTTGTGGTCTCCATTGTCTGGCGGCTGCTCTATCATCCATCTGGCTTGATTAATACTTTGCTCGGGCCATTTATCCAGGATACTCCACGCTGGATCACCAGTGGCAGCATGGCTCCTTGGGCGTTAATTATCCTGAATATTTGGCAGTCGGTTGGTTTTTACATGGTTATTTTTATTGCCGGGTTGCAAAATATACCAGATGATTTCTATGATGCGGCCAGGGTGGATGGCGCTAATTCAGCCCAATCCTTTTGGTACATTACCCTGCCGTTGCTTAAACCCACTACATTGCTGGTGGTGGTAATTTCAATTATTAATTTCTTTCAGACTTTCACTTACCAGTACGTCATGACAAAAGGCGGCCCCAGTGACGCCACAAACGTCATATCACTTTTTATATATCTGAACGCTTTTCAATACCAATATATGGGCTATGCTTCGGCGATGTCCATTATCATGTTCATATTCATTATGATCCTGACGCTGATCCAGTTCAGGTTTGTGCGCACGGAAGATATCACCTATGTTTAGCGAAGGCCCAAAGAGGCGTGGATGAAACCTGTTGATGAAAAAGCTAATCGCGTTCAACCATATTTAGGCAATAGATGGGCTTCGATTTTATCCTCAAGGTCGGTGATTATTCTAGCCGTCATATTGGGAGGATTCGTTTTCTTTCTGCCCGTTTTTTATATGTTATCCAGCTCTTTTAAACAGACCAATGATATTTTTAAAACACCCTTTCAATGGATCCCATCTCCATTTGTCCCGGGGAATTATTCGGATGCCATGAAGATTGCCCCATTTGGGCGCTACTTCCTCAATAGCCTGATTGTGGGTGTCTGTACTACGGTCTTAAATGTTTTTTTTGCAGCTTTGACAGGTTTTGGATTTGCTAAATATAGTTTCAGGGGTAAAAACTTTTTATTCATAGCGATCCTGAGCACTCTCATGATCCCATTCCAGGCTATCATGGTACCGCTGTTCATCATTGTTCGGAATTTTGGCTGGTTGAATACCTACCAGGGGTTGATCATTCCGTGGGCGATCAGTGCTTTTGGGGTGTTTTTGATGCGCCAATTCATTCTTTCAATTCCCAATGAATTATTAGACGCTGCCCGGATTGACGGCGATAGTGAATTTGGGATTTTCTTGCATGTTATCTTGCCGCTTTCAAAGACTCCTTTGGTGACGCTGGCAATTTTCACCTTCCTGGATAGTTGGAACAACTTGTTGTGGCCATTAATTATCATTACAAAACCTGATATGCGCACGGTTTCGCTGGGGCTGACCGAGTTTCAGACCTTGCATGGCACAGCTTACAACCTGTTAATGGCCGGATCTACCATCGCAACCATTCCGATCTTGATCCTTTTTATCTTCCTGCAGCGTTATTTTATTCGCGGGGTGGTACTCAGCGGTCTAAAAGGCTGATCAATTATCTGTTTGAAGGCTATCAGGATGATCCCTGGCATTTTTCCACCGGTCAACGTCCTTTCTGATTTTTCCCTGGCGCCAGCTTGTCTATGGGTGGTTGCCAGACCCTGCTTGACAAACTGGCTGTAATCGTTATAATAACGGTTACTTACTAAACTTTAGTAAGTAACCGTTATTATTCATATCATTCCCCATGAAATAGAACGCTTTTCAATCGTAATTTACCTCAGGATGGCAGGCTCCAATGAAAAAAGGATTGCTCCGAGAAAACACGCTGACTGTGAATAAGATGCACATCATCAACCAGTCTGCTATTCTGGATTATATCCGCCGCCAGGGGGCTACTTCGCGTCCGTCGATTGCCCGGGATTTGCATTTCAGCCTGCCGACCGTCATGCGCATCGTCGCTGAGTTGATCGATGAAGGCCTGGTGATTTCGACCGGTGAGAAAGAATTCAGCGGTGGACGCCGGCGCCCACTGCTTGAAATTAATTCCAAGGATAATCTGATTGTGGGGATCGATCTGGGCGGCACCGATATCTACGGCGCTGTTACGGATTTGAGCGGCACGATTCTGGTTGAAAAAAAGGTCGATAACCAGCCTGCCGCGGCTGAGGATTCTTATGCGCGCCTGGTGGATCTGATCGATGGCCTGGTTGGGAACGAAGCGCTGAGCGGGCGCAGGATCCTGGGGCTGGCGGTGGGTACCCAGGGCCATACCAACCACCAGGATGGGATCGTGATCTCGGACCCGGTCCAAAATTGGATCGATTATCCGTTAAAAGAGAAATTATTTACGCGCTTTAACATCCCGGTTGTGATTGATAACGACGTTAACCTGGCGGCGCTGGGTGAGCTCTGGTTTGGTGTGGATCAAAACGCGCGCAACCTGGTTTTCATCACCATCGGGAATGGCATCGGGGCCGGGATCATTATCGATGGCTCGCTGTACCGCAGCTCAAATTCGCTGGCAGGTGAGATTGGCTACTTCTTGCCTAACAAGGAATATCTTGGAACACGGCACGGAAAATTTGGGCTGCTGGAAAGCCAGGCTTCGCTGGCGGCCATTCGAGAGCGCGCCCAGGAGCTGCTTCACGCCCAAGCCCAGGCGATCAGCCCAGAGATGACCACGCCTGAAGGTATCTTCAAGGCCATGCTGGATCATCAGCCCTGGGCGCAGACCCTGATCAATGAGCTGGTTGATTATCTGGCGATCGCGGTCGCCAACACCTGTGCGCTGTTGGATCCTGACCTGATCGTGCTGCGCAGCGGCCTGGATAGCTATACAGACCTGTTGATTGAGCCCATTTTGCAGCGTATTGAGAACCTGGTTCCGATCAAGCCGCGCCTGGTGGCTTCCAGCCTGGGTTACCGTGCCACGGCCCTGGGCGCGATTGTTGAAGTGCTGTATGACACCAATCATTTCTATACCATTCGGAAGTTGCGATAAGGCCCGCGTATGGATTCCTTCTATAGCTCCCTCAAGCCTGACTTGTTTTCCGCAAAGCGCGTGCTTTGCATCCAGCCGCATTATGACGATAACGATATCTTTTGTGGCGGCACCATTGCCCGGCTGCGCGACCTGGGCGCCGAGATCATTTACCTGACGGTTACAGATGACCTGGTGGGTGTGCTCGACCAATCCTTGAGTGACGAGCAGATGACTGCCCAGCTCAGGGCTGAGCAGCTGCAGGCCGGAGCCGATATCGGGGTTGCCAGCCAGCATTGGCTGGGTTACCCGGATGCGGGTGATTATGGTTACCACCAGCTGCGCACCGATATCCTCGGTTATCTGCGCCTGCTCAGGCCTGACTTTGTGATCACGGTCGACCCGTGGCTGCCGTATGAGATCCACCACGACCACATTCTGACGGGTCAGGCCGCCTCGGAAGCGGTTTTCCTGGTCGGGTTCACGCGTCTCAAGACGAAACCTGAAATCGATCAAAATTACAGCCCGCATGAAATCAAGGGTATTGCCTATTACAACAGCGCCTGGCCTAACCAGGTGGTGGATATCAGCCAGACTGTTGCGCGCAAGCATAAGGCGTTATTTGCTTACCGGGCCCAGTTTTCTGAGGCTGACCTGCTGATTTTGGACCAGGAAACTGAAATAAATGCGAGCAAGGCCGCCCAAGGGCAGCCATTCAGCCATGCCGAAGCGATCAAGGTCGTGCATCCGGCCCAGTTACATGGAAACGTGGAGACCTGGCGCTCCCAGGTCTAGTTTTGTAATCAATCGATTATTAGCACAGGAGAATAAAAATGTCAAAAGAACTTGCAATTCATTCCGGCACGCCAAGCAAGAGCGTGCCATTTCCGGCCTGGCCGCAGTATGATGAAAAAGAAGAAAAGGCCCTGATGGACGTCCTGCACAGTGGGGTCTGGTGGCGCACGCCGGGTACCAAGACGCTTGAATTTGAAGGGAAGTTTGCGGATTACCAGCAGGCGCAGTACGGGATTGCCTGCACCAACGGCACCGCCGCCCTGGAAATTGCGATCGCGGCCCTGGGGATTGGCCTGGGCGATGAAGTCATCGTGCCAGATTTCACCTTTGTGGCCAGCGCCAGCGCCGTGCTCTCGGTGGGTGCCATGCCCGTGCTGGTGGATGTTGACCCAGGCACCTACTGCATCGACCCTGAAAAAGTAGCCGCGGCGGTTACCCCGCGCACCCGCGCGATTGTTGCCGTGCATATTGCTGG
>CAINXK010000587.1 GCA_903854805.1 uncultured Anaerolineae bacterium | reverse complement strand
GGATGGGGCTGTCAGTTCTGCCTTTGAAAGTTTGAAGTTATGGCGGACAAAAAACGGTGTTGATCTGCCAATATGGCAACTTGATTTATCAAAAACAGTCCTAAATACACTGAATTATTTGATAATCGCAATAATAGTTTGGGGGATTTTAGATGGACTTTGGATCGCTTTTTCAAAACAACAAATTAACCCAATCGATATATTCCTATTCGCAATAAGTATATTTTGCTTGCTGGCTACCCAGGGAGTATCAAGAATTAACCAGCCTTTATTTTTTTCGCCAATAATCTGTCTAATTGGTATACTAAGATTTGCCCCACAATCTACTCCAACGCGTTCAACAAAACCTTTCCTATTTACAGTAGGCCTTGTATTCCTATTATTATTTTTACGTTTGGATATAGAGCACCTGCGCGAAATCTCGCTATTTCCTGAAGGCCAGGATAATATTGAGTATCAAACACTGGCAAGAAACATTTATGTGAAAGGAGATTTTCTTCTACTAGACAATCCTCCGCGCGCATATAAGGTACTTTTCCCATACTTAGTAGGAATTTTGCACATTTTTTTCGGCCAATCATCAGCCGCACAATTATTTCTAAATGCTTGGTGCGCGCTGCTTAGCGCATTGTTGTTCTTACGCATACTCCAAAACCAAAAAATAAGTTCTTGGCTAGCCTACACACCTTCATTATCTTTACTTTTGATTCTCTACCGGACAAAGTCCGGATAGGCGTGGGAAAAATCAGTAAACGAGACCGGAATATCCAGATTGAAATCCAGTAGATATTCAAGGACGCGAAACCCGAGTTGAAACAGGCTCAAATCGCAGCGATCGGTACGATGAACAATTGTGTTGAGTTTCTGACCGAACGACCAAAGTCCGAGTTGAGCAATCCAAAGATAAGCCAGGCAAGCAGCAATCATCAGTTTACCCAGGCGGCTTGGATCAGAAAGATGACTTTTATGCAAATTGAAACCTCGGCTTTTTTGGTCAGAAAAGAAGGTCTCTATCCTGAAGCGTTTCTTATACCAGAGGCAAACTTCTTCTTTCAAATCCATATTTGAAATTAAGTAGATCGGTTCTTCGAAGTCTTTGCGCCACCAAGCAACCGCTAAAACAGGTCCATAATGTTGGCGCGTAAACAAGACTTCTTCGATACCTAAACACATGCCGGGTGTAATCCTTAATTCTTGGAAGGAAAACTCTGTTCCATCGTTCAAAATCGCATTGCTGGCCGTGCGACAAGCATATTTCCAGCCAAATCCAGTCAGTTTTTCTTGTAATAGTGTGCCATCGAACTCGCCATCACCCAAAAAGATGACATCTGCACCGAGTGGAACCAATTCTTTCACTGCGGTAACCAACTGAACGTGCCTTTCTTGCGAAAAATGCCCTTTCTTGCCAGAAATAACCAGCCAACCAATTGGCAAAGCTCGACCGCGAAACTGCACGCTGAGCATCAATGCAACACAATTACGTCCAACGTCGCTGCCGTCCATGATCAAAACTAACGAAAAGTTGGATAGGTTTGTTAATAGCTGTTCAGCAAACGGCATCAAATAAATCTCTTGGTTCGGGTCTGCTTCATTGATGAATCGCGAGAAGCGTTTGACACGACTTTCAGCTTTCGTTTGATCAGGTACCTTGCTAGCAATTTTGGGGTAGTTTGTACTTTTACTACCCACGATACCGCTAATCAAAGCGGCGTATACGTTCAACTGCTTTGCTCCGTAGCCTTTCAATCCATTGGAAAACATTTGTGAAAGTGCGATTCTTATGCTACGATAGCGGTGGTGGTTGTCACTCATGGTCTGCTCCTGGCTCTGTGGTAGGAGCTTAAGCTTACCAGATGTCAGCCACTATTTTTTTGTCCGGTAGAGAATTGTCCGGTAACATTTAGAAAGTTTCTTTGTATCGGTACATGCTTCCTTGTATATCGGATGTAT
>CAINXK010000586.1 GCA_903854805.1 uncultured Anaerolineae bacterium | reverse complement strand
TTGGGCGTCACGCGTGATATTACCGAGCGCCGGCGCATGGAAAATGAGCTGCGGGCGAGTGATAAACGCTTTGGCGATACTCTGGATGCGGTCAAGGATGGGATCTGGGATTGGCAGGTGCAGAGTGGCGAAATTTTCGTCAGCAAAAATCTATATGTCATCCTGGGGTATTCGGGGCAGGAATTTGCGGTAAATTACGTCACCTGGCAGGCATTGGTACACCCGGAAGACATCCAGACAACCGAGGAAATCTTGAAGCATGGGATTGAAAGCGGTGAGGCTTTCAATATTGATCTGCGCATGCGGATGAAGGCGGGCGCATGGCGCTGGTTTTCGATGCGCGGCCGGGCGGTCGAAAGGCAGGCAGATGGTCGCGTGGCGCGGATCCTTGGCACGCTGAGTGATATCAGCGCGCGCAAACAGGCTGAGGATGAGCTGCGTGAGGCGCACATGCAGCTTGAGCAGCGTGTGGAAGAGCGTACCGCTGAGTTAAAAGTGGCTTATGATGAGCTTGAAAAAGCCGGGCACCTGAAGGATGAGTTTCTTTCCAGCATCAGCCATGAGCTGCGCACTCCGTTGACCGGGATATTGGGTCTCAGCCAGGTGTTGCAGTTGCAAACTTATGGCGAGTTGAGTGAAAAACAGATGGCAGCCCTGCACAATATTGAAGAAAGTGGGCGGCATCTGTTGGAATTGATCAACGATATCCTCGACTATTCACGGATCGAAGCTGGAAAGATGGATTTGCAGATTACGCAGTGTTCGCTGGTGGAGGTCTGCCAAACCAGCCTGCAGGCCATTCGTGCCCTGGCCGGGACAAAACAGCAGCAGGTCAGTTTTACAACCGATCCAGCCTCGGTGATTGTGTATGGCGATGTGCGCCGCTTGAAGCAGTCGCTGGTCAAATTGTTGGGTAATGCGATCAAATTTACGCCTAACGGCGGCAGCCTGGGGATTGAATTGAATGGCAGCGAGATACCCGGGCAAGTGCGTATCACCGTCTGGGACAAGGGCATTGGGATCCACCCAGCTGACTTTCAACGCCTGTTCCAGCCTTTCACCCAATTGGATGCGCGTCTGGAGCGCCGCTATGGCGGCAGTGGGTTGGGGCTTTCGCTCGTCAGGCGCTTTAGTGAGCTGCAAGGCGGCCGGGTGACGGTGGAGAGTGTTCACGGTGCAGGCAGCCGGTTTAGTATTATCCTGCCGAGGACATAAGCGCGGGGCAGCCCAGCGATTTTCGCGCATTTGGATGGCATGGGTGTGGTGGTTGCGAGCAACATCTTCATACCAGCCAGTAAAACAGCCTGTTTTTGCGGACCGGAGAAAATACCCGGGAGCAAATCAGAAATTAGATGTCCAAGATATTTTACAAGGTGATATGATATTAATGGTGGTCGGCCGCATGATTTGGCTGGCAGCCCCGTTTGCAAACCCTTCAAAACCGTTAAGTGGAGAATACGATGACAACCAAAAAAAAGACCCCGCAAGATTTGACTGTGGATGCCGAGGTGCAGCCTGTGGCGAAATTTCCGATCGTGGGGATTGGTGCATCGGCCGGTGGGTTGGCAGCTTTTGAGGCTTTTCTTTCGGGCATGCCAGCTGATTCTGAACCGGGCATGGCTTTTGTGCTGGTGCAGCACCTGGCCCCCGATCATAAAAGCATCCTGACGGAACTGGTCAAGCGCTATACGCGCATGCAGGTTTTCGAGGTCGAAGATGGCATGGTGGTCCAGCCCAATTGTGCTTATATCATTCCACCCAACCGCGATATGGCTTTTTTGAACGGCGCGCTGCAGCTGCTGGAAATGGTTGAACCGCGCGGGCAGCGTTTGCCAATCGATTATTTCTTCCGTTCGTTGGCCCAGGATCAACAGGAGCGCGCCATCTGTATTGTGCTTTCGGGCACGGGCAGTGATGGTTCGTTGGGGGTGCGGGCGGTTAAGGCCCAGGGTGGCATGGCCATGGCACAAAGCCCTGAAACTACCGAGTATGATGGCATGCCGCGCAGCGCGATTTCCACGGGGCTGGTGGATTATGTGCTGGCTCCGCGCATGATGCCAGACCAACTGATCAAATATGTCGCGCACGCCTTTGGAAAGATCACCTATCCGCTCGCCTCTCCGGCACAGAAAACCGAGGATATCTTAAAAAAGATCTTCGTGATCCTGAGAGCCCAGACCGGGCATGATTTTTCATCGTATAAGTCGAACACGATTGCGCGCCGGATTGAACGGCGTATGGCAGTGCAGCAGGTGGAACAGCTGGATGCGTACTTGCGTTTCTTGCAGCAAACCCCCAAGGAAGTGGAAGCGCTCTTCCGTGATCTGTTGATTGGGGTTACGAATTTCTTCCGCGACCCGGATGCCTTTACCGTACTCCAGGAACAGGTTGTCATGCGTATGCTGGCTGGCAAGAACCCCAACAGCCTGGTGCGGGTCTGGGTGCCCGGCTGTTCGACTGGCGAAGAGGCTTATTCGATTGCCATACTGCTGCAGGAGCAGATGGATGCGCAGAAACAGAACTTTGCGGTCCAAATCTTTGCGACCGATATCGACAACCAGGCGATTGAACAGGCGCGTTCCGGGCTGTACTCCGCCAGCATCGCCGCGGATATGTCGCCTGAGCGCCTGTCTCGTTTTTTTACCCCGGTGCCGGATGGCGCTAACGGGCGGGACGTTAATTTTTACCAGGTGCAAAAAATCATCCGTAACATGCTGATCTTCTCGGAACAGGATGTGATCAAGGATCCACCCTTTTCCAAGCTGGATCTGATCAGCTGCCGCAACCTGTTGATCTATATGAACACAGATCTTCAGAAACGGCTGATTCCTTTGTTCCACTATGCGCTTAACCCAGGTGGATTTCTTTTTCTGGGCACATCCGAGACGGTGGGCGAATATGTGGATCTGTTTAGCCTGCTGGAGCGCAAATCTAAGCTTTACCAGCGCAGCCAGGAACCTTATCTGACTAACCGTTTGTCACTCAGGTCGATGCTGCCTTACCTGCCAGTGAACTCCAGCCCGTCGCGCAGCAGCACCCAGACTACACGCGACCCCAAACTGCATCTGCGCGAGCTGACCGAGCGGGCATTGCTGGAGCATTATGGCGCGGTGGCGGTGTTGGTGACCGAGCGCGGTGAAATTACCTATTTGCACGGACGCACGGGGCATTTCCTGGAACCAGCCCCGGGTGAAGCCGATCTGAATATCATCAAGATGGCACGCGATGGGCTGCGGCAAGAGCTGGTCAGTGCCCTGCATCAGGTTGTGGCGCTGAGGGAACCGGTCTTGCGGCTGGGCTTGCGGGTGAAAACCAATGGAAGTTACAGCCTGACCGATATGACGGTGCGACCGGTGCCGGCTGGCTCGAGCGGGGCCAGTGAGTCGATCTTGTATTTGGTGATCCTGGAAGAAAAGCCGGAGGCAGTGGTCGTGGATGTGCCGGCTGCCGCGGTGGATGTGATTGTAGTTGAACCGGATGTGCGCATCGCAGCGCTCAAACAGGAACTGCGCGCCAAGGAAGAATACCTTCAGACCACCAACGAAGAGCTTGAGACCACCAACGAGGAACTCAAATCATCCAATGAAGAGATGCAGTCGGTTAATGAAGAGCTGCAGTCTACCAATGAAGAATTGGAAACTTCCAAGGAAGAGCTGCAATCGGTCAACGAGGAATTATCGACCGTTAACGCTGAGCTGCAGCAAAAAGTGTCTGACCTGACCCGCGCCAATGATGATATGAACAACTTGCTGGCGGGCACGGGCATTGGCACCATCTTTGTTGATTACCAATTGCACATCCAACGCTTTACTCCGGCGGTTATGCAGGTCATTAACCTGATCATGAGCGACGTGGGCCGGCCAGTTGGGCACATTGTCTCGAACCTGGTGGGCTATGACTCCCTGGTCAGCGATGTCAAATCTGTTTTGGACAGCCTGCAGCCAAAGGAAATTGAAGTTCAGACCCAATCTGGCGATTGGTACTTGCTGCGCATCCGGCCGTATCGCACCCTGGAAAACGTGATCGAGGGCGCAGTGATCACCTTTACCGAGATCAACGAACTGAAAAAGGTCAAGGTGGCGCTGAAGCAAACCGAGGTATTGCGTCGTTTGGCGGCTGTTGTAGAAGACTCGCGTGATGCCGTCATGGTGCAAAGCCTGGATGGGCGCATCCTGGCCTGGAACCCGGCGGCAGTGAATCTGTATGGCTGGAGCGAGACGGAAGCCCGAACCATGAATATCCGTGAGCTCATTCCTGCCGAAGTGCGCGAGGCTGAGCTATCCAGAGTGCAGAAGGCTGGCCAGGAGGAGATTTCTGAGGCTTTCCATTCGCAGCGCAAGGCCAAAAATGGCAAGGTGCTGAATATCAGGCTGACCACTACCGCGCTATTTAACCAGAGCGGAGAAATGTATGCCATTGCCAGCACCGAACGGGTGGTAGGAGAATAGTGCATGTCTGCAATGGACCATAATGAAAATCTGATCGGCAAAGCCGAGACACTACGTAAACGTGCAGAAAAAATTATTGATGAAAGCCGTGGCTTGCTGCCCGAAAATCAGGATGACTTGCCGTATGTGCTGCATGAATTGCGTGTGCACCAGATTGAGCTGGAGATGCAGAACGACGAATTGCTGCGGATTCAACTGGCGCTGGAAGAATCGCGCGCGCGTTATTTCGATTTGTACAATCTGGCGCCGGTGGGATATTGCACTTTAAATGAGAAGGGGCTGGTGTTGGAAGCCAATCTGACGGCTGCCTCCATGCTGGGAGTTACCCGCAGCGCAATGACCAGTCAGCACCTATCCCAGTTCGTCTTCAATCTGGATCAGGATACTTACTACCAGCATCGCCGGCGGTTAACCGAAATCGGCAGGCCGTTGGAATGTGAACTCAGGCTGGTGCGCCAGGATGATGGCAGCAACTTTTGGGTGCGGATACATTCGAGCATCGCACAGGAGTCTGGCAGCCCGCTTCACCTGACGATCTTGACTGATATCAGCGCGCGCAAACAGGCCGAGGCCGACCTGCGTGAATCACAGGCTAAACTGGAACAGCGTGTGGCAGAACGCACGTTCGAGCTGAATATGTCGAACCTGGAGCTGATCAAGGCCGCGCGCATCAAGGATGAATTTCTGGCAAGCATGAGCCATGAATTGCGCACGCCGCTGTCTTCCATGCTCGGGCTGACGGAAGTGCTCAAGCTAAAGGCCTACGGGCAGTTAAACGACAGGCAAATGCAGGCCCTCGACAAGATCGAAATCAATGGACAACAGCTGCTGGATTTGATCAATACCGTGCTGGATTATGCCTGCATTATCTCTGGGAAATTTGATCTGCGGATTGAGCCATGCCTGTTGATGGATGTCTGCCAGACCAGCCTGGCAGAGTTTGACCGGCAGATCAGAGCCAAGCAACAAAATGTCAGTTTTAAAATCGATCCGCTGCCCATGCTTATCCAGGCGGATGAGCAGCGTGTGAAGCAGATGCTGGCGATCCTGCTCAGTAATGCCGTAAAGTTTACATCTGCGGGCGGCAGCCTGGGGATTGATGTGACTGCCAACGAAACGAACCAACTGGCACATATCACAGTTTGGGATACAGGTGTGGGTATCCGCGCACAGGATCTGCCGTTTTTATTCCAGGCCTTTACACCGCTGGATAGCAGCCTGGTGCGGCAGTATAGCGGCACGGGCCTGGGGCTGGCGTTGGTCAAGCGTTTGGTTGAATTGCAGGGTGGCAGCATCAGGGTGGAAAGTACCTTTGGTGTGGGCAGCCGCTTTACGCTTGACCTGCCAATGTTTGAGCCAGGTGATTTATAGGAGTGGACATGCCCACCAAAATCTTGGTCTTGATCGTGGATGATGAGCCCGCCAACTTGCGGGCCACCTGCCGGGTGTTGGAAGCCCAGGGATATGCCACACTCAGCGCCGAAAATGGGCAGGCTGCACTTAACCTGGTGCGCGCAGAACAACCTGCGCTGGCATTTGTGAATGTGCGCCTGGCGGATATGGATGGGTTTGAACTGGGCCGGCAAATGAAGCAGGTTCCGGCGCTGGCAGATATGTTCGTGGTGATCGTTCTGGATGAGCAGCACGATCACAAGCCTCAGGAACCTGGGGCTGAAACGGGGGTGGATGATATCATTGTGCGCCCAATTACCAATGTTGCTCTGCTTACGCGCCTGCGGGCCATGTTGTACGCCCGCGAGGTAAAACACAGCCTGCGCAAACAGGCGGAAGTGCTGCGCGAGCGCCAGGAAGAAATGGTTGCATTTAATCTGACCGGGCAGCAGATCAACCTGGCGCTGCCATTGGAAGCGATCCTACCCAAGGCACTGGATGTGATTTTCAGGGCGGTCCGCACTGACCAGGCATTTATCTTTTTATTAGAAAATGGCAAGCTTGAGCTGAAGGCTGGCATGTATGCCGATGGCTCGCAGGCCCAGCACAGCCTGATGGAGCATTCGGTTGGCGAATGCCTGTGCGGGCTGGCTGCGCGTGATGGGCGTGCCATTTATTCGCAGGATATTTCCAAGGATTTACGCTGTACACTGATGGAGTGCAAGCGTGCCGGGGTGCGCTCCTTTGCGGCGCTGCCCCTGCAGACTGGAGATGCAATTTTTGGCGTCTTGGGGCTGGCCAGCTTCGCGGAACGGGATTTTGCCGAACAGAGCGCATTTATACAAACCCTGGCCACCCAGATTTCGTTCGGGATCCAAAACGCGCGCCTGTACGAGACGGTTCAGTCTGAACTCAGCCAGCGCAAACACCTGGATGATGCCTTGCAGAAAAAGAACAGGGTTCTGGCAGCTTTACAGGAAACCACCCTGGAGTTGATCTCAGAACTTGACCTGCACAGCTTGTTGGAAAACATCGTCAAACGCGCCGGAGAGTTGGTGGGCACAGATTCCGGGTTCATTGATCTGCTGGATGCGGATACGCAGCGCCTCAAACCGCAGGTGGGGGTCGGTGGGCTGGTCAATTCTCTAGATTTGGAATGTGCCCTGGGCGAAGGCCTGGCTGGGCAGGTCTGGCAGAGTGGACAGCCGCTGGTGGTCGCTGATTATGATGCCTGGGCTGGGCGTATAGGTAATTACCAGCCGGGCAAGCTGGCTGCGGTGGCGGGTGTCCCGCTTTTCTCCGGCGAGACCGTGGTAGGTGTGCTGGGTCTGGCGTATCAGCAGCCATCCAGTCAGGTTTTTGAGGCTGATGCGCTGCAGCTGCTGGTGCAGTTTGCGCGGCTGGCCTCAATCGCGATTGCGAATGCGCGTCTGTTTTCGGCACAGCAGCAGGAGCTGGCCGAACGCAAGCGCGCCGAACAAGCCCTTAAAAGCAGCGACGAGCGTTTTCGGCTCGCTTTTCTGACCAGCCCAGATTCGATCAACATTAGCCGGCTGGCGGATGGGGTCTATGTAGATGCGAATGAAGGTTTCACGCACATCACCGGGTACGAGCGGGATGAAGTGATTGGCAAATCTTCGCTTGAGATCAATATTTGGAATGACCCGGCGGACCGCGCCCGGCTTGTGGAAGGTTTACGCCAGCATGGTGAAGTTAAAAACCTGGAAGTGCAATTTAGAATGAAAGACGGGCACCTGCTGACAGCGATGGTGTCTGCCCGGATCATTATGCTGGATGGGGTCGCGCATATCCTCTCGGTCACCCGCGATATTGACGAGAAGAAGCGCGCAGAGGATGCGTTGAAAGCCTCCGAACAGAAATTTCGGCGCGTGGTGGAAGCCTCGCCAGGGGCAATGTATTTTTTCCGGCTGGAGCAGGATGAGCGTCTGATCTTGATGGATGCAAACCCGGCGGCTGATCGGATCATGGGGATTTCGCACCAGGCCTTGCTGGGTATGACGGTGGAGCAGGCTTTTCCGAATATTGTCGGGACGATTTACCCCGAGATGTACCGCCAGGTGGCGCGCGGTGAGCTTGGTCCCCAGGCGTTTGAAGTTAAGGTTAAGGATGAGCGTTTGGAAGCAGATTTTTACGTGCAGGTTTTCCAAACGACCCCAGGTTCGGTCCTGGTGGATTTTGACGATATTTCTGAGCGCAAGCAGAACGAACAAGCCCTGTCTGAGCGTGAATTCTGGCTGAGAGAGTCGCAGCGGGTGGGGCGGATTGGGTCTTACATCCTGGATATCAAGAAAGGCACCTGGGCCTGCTCGGACGTGCTGGATGAGATTTTTGGGATCCAACCTTTTTATGAAAAGAACCTGGAATCCTGGAATAACCTCGTACGTCCGGATGAACGTGAGGCCATGCTGGCATACTTCTTGCAAAATGTGATTGAAGCGAAACAGCCTTTTGATAAGGAATATCGCATCATACGGGTTGCGAATGGTGATGGACGCTGGGTCTGGGGGCGTGGTGAGCTGGTGTTTGACGAAAGCGGCGCAGCGGTGCGCATGATTGGCACCATCCAGGATGTGACTGAGCGCAAGCAGGCCGAAGAGCAGATTAAAAAGCTGAATGCGCAGCTGGAACAGCGCGTGGTTGAACGCACCACTCAGCTGCAGGCGGCTAACCAGGAATTGGAAGCATTTGCGTATTCGGTTTCGCATGACCTGCGCGCGCCCCTGCGTGGCATTGATGGCTGGAGCCTGGCGCTGCAAGAAGACTACGGCGCACAGCTGGATGAACGCGGTAATAATTATGTCCAGCGGGTGCGCAGTGAGACCCGGCGCATGGGCCAGTTGATTGATGATCTGCTGCAGCTTTCGCGTCTGACTCGCGGCGAGATGCAGGTTGCGCCGGTAGATCTTTCGGCGCTGGCGCAAGCTGTGGTCGCGCGCTTGCGCGAAGCGTTGGGACAACGCCAGGTTGAATTTAGCATCCAGCCGGGGCTGGTGGCCCAGGCTGACGGTCATCTTTTGGAGATTGTACTGACCAATTTATTCGATAATGCTTGTAAATTTTCCGGTGCCCGCCCGCTGGCGCAGATCGATTTTGGTCAGACTATACAAAACGGTAAGCTGGCCTATTTTGTGCGTGATAACGGGGCCGGATTTGATATGATGTATGCAACCAATCTATTCGGAGCGTTCCAGCGCATGCACACGCAGAGCGAGTTTCCGGGTACCGGAATTGGGCTGGCTACGGTTCAACGCATCATCCAC
>CAINXK010000585.1 GCA_903854805.1 uncultured Anaerolineae bacterium | reverse complement strand
TTTGGGAACTTTACCAACGCACTTTTATCAAAATCTCCGGCTGTACTTGGGCTGTATTGGCTGCCACGTGTGTCTTTTGCTGAGCGCGAGGCTTATCAGCAAAGTTTACGCGAGCAGGGTTTTGTCGATTTTACCATTTTCGAAAAAGACCTGAACGGAAACAACGTCCCCGCCATCGAACGTGCCGAGTTTTTTCCTGCCGATTTCATGCAACCCTTTGAACCCAACCGGACGGTCCTTGGCTATGATCTTGGTTCCGAGCCTGAGCAGCTGGCTGCCATCCAGAGTGCGCGTGACAGCGGTTTGCCGGTTGCAACCATTTTCGCAGGCTTCAATCAGCAGACCAGTGACGCCAAGCGTATTATGGTGCTTGTGCCGGTTTACCACAAAGCAGCGCCAATTGGCACGCTTGCTGAGCGTCGTGCCAACCTGTCTGGTTTTGTGTGCGGGATTTATCCTTTCGATACCCTGGTAGCTGCTTCTCTCAAAGGAATCAACCGTTACGATTTTGAGCTTTATCTTTTTGATCTGGAAGATCCGAGCCAGGCGCAGTTCCTGTCCTTCTCCCCCTCTTTTTCAGGTCCGCAGACCCTGCCGGGTGGTGGCGTTCCGAGCCTCGCGGCGTTGCAAACGGGTATTTTCCAAACGGCGAAAATCCAGGCAGCTGACCGCAACTGGCTGCTGGTAGCCCGCCCGGGCCCCGCGGATACTTCCTACGCAGACGAGTGGATGTATTTGACAATTTTCCTGACTGGTTTTGGGGTGGTGGGCGGCTTCCTGTTTTATGTCATAACCCGCCAGAAAACGGAAATTAGCCTGGCACAATCCGAGGCCGAATTTCGTGGTCTTTCAGACTATGCGCTGACCGGTGTATTACGGATGAGGTTTTCCGGCGAAATTTTATATGCCAACCAGGCCCTGGCGCGGATGGTTGGGAATGATTCACCCAACGAGCTTCTGCATGCCAACGTACAGGATTTTATGATCAGCCCGGCGCAGTTTGCTGCCCTGCCTGAAATGTTTCAGGTTTCCACGCAGATCCGGGATCAAGAAATTGCCATCCGCGGCCGGCAGGGTCAGATTTTGCGTGTACTATGTTCGGCATCTCTCAATCAAGGCGTGGTCAGTGCCACGGTTGTAGATATTACTGAGCGTGAACTGGCCCAGGAAAAATTAACCGCCAGTGAAAAACGCTATCGCCAGCTGGTTGATGGCATACCGGGGGTGGTCTACTCGTTTTCTGACCGGCGCGGTGGCATTTTTTATTCCCCAGGCGTTGAAGCGATCTTTGGCTATACACCGGAAGAGATGGTAACTAATCCCATGATCTGGCATGCTGCCATTCATGCTGATGACATCGCGGCTAAGGAGCAGGCTGTTCGCGATTTTATGCAAGGGGGCGAACTCAATATCGAATACCGTGTTTGGACCCGGAGCGGAGAATTGCGCTGGCTGGCGGATCGTTCGATTGGTCGTGACGTCAGCGAGGGCGAAATCGTGCTCCATGGGTTGGCAATGGATATCACCGAGCGTAAGCAAGCCGAAGATACTTTGCGCCAGCGAAATACCGAATATCGCCTGATTTCCGAGCATACCGGGGATATGATCTTCATCGTCGATCTCGAGACTCAGGTATTAACTTATATCAGTCCGATGGTGGAAAAGCTGCTCGGGTTTAGCCCTCAGGACTTACTTGGCCATGGCTTGGACGAGTTGCTGACACCGGAATCATATCAGAAAGTATTGGCAGATCTGCCCAAGCGTATAGAAGCTTTTTTCAAGGGTACGGCTCCGGCGTATTTTACGGATGCGGTAGACCAGCGTCGGAAAGATGGTTTAATCGTCAGTGCCGAAGTGGTCACCTCATATGTGGCAAAAGAGGCCGGCAAAATCCAGGTCGTGGCGGTTTCTCGTGATGTCAGTGAGCGCAAACAGGCGGCGCTGCTGCAGGAAACCGTTTATCGCATTGTCGAGGATGCCCAGAATTCCGAATCGCTGCAGGAGTTATACCCACAAATCCACAATCGGATTTCGAACGTTATGTATGCCCGGAATTTTTATATTGCGCTTTATGACGAAGCCAGTGATATGCTTTCTTTCGTGTATTCCAGGGATGACAATGGTAATTATGACTCAACCCCTTTCCCGGCCGGTCATGGCCTGACAGAGTATGTTCTGCGAACCCAACAACCTTTGCTGTGTGATGATTTCGAGTCGGCCAAACTAATCATGCAAGGCGCATATACTCCCAGAGGCAATTCAAGCTCAACATGGTTGGGTGTGCCTCTGATTGTGCGTGGCAAAGCGATTGGTGTGATGGCAGTCCAAAATTATCACGACCAACTGGCTTACACTCCGCGCGAACAGAGAATCTTAGAATTTGTTTCATCGCAGGTGGCTGTTGCCATTGATCGCAAACAGGACGAGACAAACCTGCTTAAAAGCCAGGCCAGCCTGGAGCTGGCACAGAAGGTTGCGCAAATAGGTAGTTGGGATCTGGATTTCAAGTCCGGCCGGGGAGCCTGGTCCAAGGAAATGTACCAACTGATGAGGCGCTCCCTGTCTGCTGGCTCGCCGGAGCTCTCCGAGTTTTTGGAAATGGTTCATCCCGATGACCGGAAGACCCTGATGGATACCCAGCAGCTGGCTATCGATCTGTGTGAGTCGGTTACTACCATCTTCCGTACCAATCCGAAGCAAGGCAAGCTGCGTTATATGGAATCCCGGATCCAGCCGATAGTGGATGCACAAGGAAGCTTGCTGAATTTGTCAGGTACGATGATGGACGTCAGCCTGCGCCGTGAAATGGAGATTGAAATCAACGAAAGGGTCAAGGAACTAACCTGTCTATTCACGGTCAGCCGGCTTTTTGAAGAGAATCCCAGTTCTGACGAATTTGTCTGCCAGCAAATTGTGGATACCCTGGTACCTGCCATGCAGTTTCCGTTGCTGGCAGCGGCTATGATTGAGTTGAATGGTGTGCGTTACAGTACAGAGCGTTACGATGAGACCCTTTCGGTTTGTCTCTCGTCTGATATTATCGTGGCGGGTGAAATGCGTGGGCGGCTGAGCGGTTATTACACCAACGCTGAAGTTCTTCCCATTCTTGAAGAGCAGGACATGTTCTCTAACCTTGCGCGCATGTTTGGCTTGTGGCTTGAGCGCAGACAGACGGAAATAGCTCTGAGCGCGAGTAACGAACGTTTCAGCCAGCTGGCCGAGAATATCCAGGAAGTTTTCTGGATGTATGACGTCGTAAAAGAGAAGATCATCTATGCCAGCCCGGCTTACGAGGCCATCTGGGGCCGCCCGCTTGAGGGTATTTATCAGAACCCGGATGATTATATTGAAAATATCCTGCCGGAAGACCAGGCGTTAATACTTGCGGTAAATGAAAAGGTGCTCCTAGGCGAAAACACCGAAGCCGAATATCAAGTTCGTAGACCTGACGGAATCATGCGTTGGGTCTGGGATCGCAGTTTCCCAATCTTCGATAAAAACGGGAATTTGGTGCGGATTGCCGGAGTGTCTACTGACATTACTGATTTAAAAATTGCCCAGCAGGCCCTGCAAGACTTGAACCGCAGCCTGGAAAAGCGCGTGGAAGAACGCACCGCAGATGTCCGCCAGAGCGAAGCCACCTATCGCGCCTTGTTCGAAAACTCAAATGATGGCATCTTTATCATGTCACCTGAAGGGGTTGAACTGAGCGCCAATCAGCGGGCCCTTGACATGCTGGGATATTCCCAGCATGAATGGCACTCCATTACCAATGCCCAGGTGGTGGACCCTGATGAGCAGCAGGATGCCAGTCAACGCTTTGAAGCAGTCTTGCGTGGCGAGTATTTGCCGCTCTATGAAAGGATTTTCGTTCGTAAAGATGGTACGAAGCTCAATGTCGAAATCAACCTTGCGGCTGTGCGCGATGCCAATGGAAAGACGATACTGGTGCAGAGCGTGGTGCGCGACATTACCGAGCGCAAAAAGGCTGAAGATGCCTTGCGGGTAAGTGAAGAAGCCTACCGTCGGGCAATTAGCGCTGCGGATGCAGTGCCGTACTCTCTGGATTATGGCGCGGATTATTACACTTTTATGGGCGAAGGCATCGAACGGTTGACCGGATACAGCCGGGATGAGGTAACGCCCAGCTTGTTTAATGCGTCCATTTTGGAATCCAAATATCACGGCGAAATGGCAGGACTATCCACGCCGGATGTCATCCAGAAGGTGCGCTCGGGCGAGGTAACTCCAGATGGCATCTTGCGAAGTGATTTTCGCATCATCACCAAAGCTGGAGATCAACGTTGGTTGTTGGATGCATCTGTACAAGTGTTGAATGTTTCCGGACGGACCACCGGCTCAATCGGGATTCTGCAGGATATTACATATCGAAAAGATGCCGAAGAAATTCTGCGCGAAAACCGCGATAAATTAAGCGCTGCCAATTCCGCGCTCGAAAAAGCCTCGCGTATGAAAGATGAATTTTTGGCCAGTATGAGCCATGAACTGCGCACCCCGTTGACCGGCATCCTGGGGCTTTCAGAGGCGCTCCAAATGCAAACCCATGGCGAACTTAATGAAAGGCAGTTGAAAGCTCTCCGGAACATTGAAAAGAGCGGGCGCCATTTGCTTGAGTTGATCAACGATATTCTGGATCTTTCCAAGATCGAAGCCGGTAAGTTGGAGTTGCAATTAGAGCCGTTTTCTGCGTCAGAGGTCTGTGAGGCTAGCTTGCAGTTGGTCAAGGGTATGGCGCAACAGAAAAACCACGATATCAACTTTGAAATGAACAGGTCACCAATTACACTGCGTGCCGATGTACGCCGTTTGAAACAAATGCTGGTCAACTTACTCAGTAATGCCATCAAGTTCACGCCTGCAGGTGGAAAGATCGGCCTGCAGGTTGAAGCCCGTCCGGATGATGAGATAATTCGTTTCTGCGTGTGGGATAAAGGCATCGGAATTCGAGAGGATGAAATGGGTAAATTGTTTCAACCCTTCGTCCAGTTGGATAGCAGCCTGGAACGGCAGTACGCTGGCACTGGTCTGGGACTTTCGTTGGTACAGCGTATGGCAGAATTACATGGTGGTAGTGTCCACGTAGAAAGTATAGATGGCGAAGGCAGCCGCTTTACAATTGTGTTACCCTGGAGATTCGATGAAGCGAAACAACTATCTGACGATCGTGAGAACGATTTCATCCAAATAAAAACCGGTATGCTGGTAGATGACAATGATTTGGATGCCAGGCAGACTTCGCGCTCCCTCACTGAAATGGGTATTGCAAACTTTATATATTCTGAAACCCAGGGCGCGCTGGAAAAAGTAGCCTTCCTGCGCCCCAGCGCGATTCTGCTTGACCCGGCGGATGAGCCCTGGATGGATTTGCTTGCCCAAATAAAGGCAGACGAGCGTACTTCCAGCATTCCAATCATTTTCACTTCAGTCGATGATCGCCTTGTTGAAGCAGATAGATTAGGGGCTGTCAATTTCCTGCTCAAGCCGTTCAGCCAGGAAGAACTGCGAGTCGGACTTGCAATGGGTGCCACTCTGGACCCAGACCGGCCAGTGATGATCTTGGGGAAAACCAGCCGCGCCCCACTTGTTTTGGTGGCGGACGACAACGAGCTTATTCTCGAGACGATCGGAGAGTTTTTGATCGCGGCTGGTTTTCGAGTAGTGACTGCCCGAAATGGATTTGAGGTGCTCGAATCTGCACCCAGTCACAAGCCAGACATCATCCTGATGGATATTCAGATGCCCGGCATGGATGGTTTCAAAACAATTCGCCACCTGCGTGCGCACAGTGATGCGAAAATTGCATCCACGCCACTGATCGCCATTACGGCCCTGGCTATGGGCGGTGACAAAGAGCGCTGCCTGGAAGCAGGCGCCAATGAGTATCTAAGCAAACCCATCGTTCTGAAGAGATTGGTGCGAAAGATTGGGCAGCTATTGGCGGAAAATCTAAAATAATGGCGATTGCCAATTCCTTTTTTGGCCCACTGATAAAATATTTACGGAGGCATCCTTGAATACCCAAGCGCGTGTATTAATCGTTGATGATGAAGAAGTGGTTCGCGATACGTTGGACATGTTGCTGGGTGACCAATACCAGCTTAGCTTCGCCGAGAACGGCGTGGAAGGGTTGGCGTTGGCTTTACAGGTTCAGCCGGATGCCATACTGTTGGATGCGATGATGCCACGCATGAATGGTTTTGATGTTTGCCGCCAGATCCGGGCCAACCCGCTCCTGGCCGAGATCCCGGTCATCATGATTACAGCCCTGGATGACCGCGAATCGCGCTTGCATGGTTTGCGCGCTGGCGTGGACGATTTCCTGACCAAGCCGCTGGACACCCTGGAACTTTCTGCGCGGCTTCAAACCATCACACGCCTGAACCGTTACCGTCACCTGGTTGAACAGCGTAGCCAGCTTAAGCAGGCGCACCAGATGTTATTGATCTCGTATACCCAGACTATCGAAGGCTGGGTGAATGCGCTTGATCTGCGCGACAAGGAGACCGAAGGCCATTCGCAACGTGTCACCCAGCTGACGGTTGAGTTTGCTCGGAAGGTTGGGGTTCCCGAGGATCAGTTAGACGATCTTCGCATGGGGGCTTTACTGCACGATATCGGAAAGTTAGGTGTTCCCGATTCTATCCTCCTCAAACCGGGCAAATTGACCGCTGATGAATGGGTTATCATGCGCAAGCACCCGGAGCACGCCTATAAATGGCTGGCATCGATTGAATATCTGCGCAGTGCTATTGATATCCCTTACGCTCATCACGAAAAATGGGATGGCACAGGCTATCCCCGAGGGCTGAAAGGTGAAGAAATCCCACTTGCGGCTCGTATCTTTGCGATTGTAGACGTCTGGGACGCGCTGCGTTCCGATCGACCCTATCGGGAAAGCTGGAGCGCAGAAAAAGTGATCGAATATATTAAAACGCAAGTGGGCACCCACTTTGACCCCGCAATTGCAGCACTATTTTTTGATTTAATCGCAGAAAATAACGCTCATATCACCTGAAATATTTATAAACCCCTCGTTGACTTTTTTTTTAATCTAAATATACCGAACTAACGGGCCCGACCATCCATAATATTTTATGGATGGTCGGGCCCGTTAGTCAATCCAGGTCCCCTGATCAATGGCAAAGAGTGATGGGTGGTAAATGTGGGGGTAATCGAGTCATTTCTTTCAGGGTTACCGGGTTCGCTTTATGAATAACGAAC
>CAINXK010000584.1 GCA_903854805.1 uncultured Anaerolineae bacterium | reverse complement strand
TTGATATCACTGCCAAAAAGCTCAGATTCAAACATGTTTTCCTGTGCTCGCAGCCAGTTAACATTTCCGCGCAGGGTGTTGATCTCGCCATTATGAATGATATACCGGTAAGGGTGTGCGCGTTCCCAGTTTGGGACTGTATTTGTACTGAAACGTGAATGCACCAGGGCCAGGGCTGATTCCATGTCTGGTTCGGCCAGATCTTTGAAGTAACCTTCCAGTTGGTCCGAGACAAGCATGCCTTTATATATCAGCGTTTTGTGTGACAGGCTGGCGATGTAAAAGAATTCACCGCCCTCGAAAATTCCGCCATACCTGATTTCATTTTCGGCGCGCTTGCGGATGATATACAATTTGCGTTCAAAAGCCAGGTCGTCACTGATCTCAGGATTGCGGGCGATGAAAATTAGCCGCATCTTCGGCTCTCCGCGTTTGGCTGTACTTCCGATGGCAGTATTATTAACCTTGACTGTGCGCCATCCAAGTACACGCTGCCCCTCGGAAGCAATCACCTTTTCAAATTGGATCTCTATCGCGCGCCGGTGATTGACATCTTGAGGCAGAAAGACCATGCCCACGCCATATTGGCCTGGCTCCGGCAAGCTAAAACCATGCCGCTCTGCTTTCCGTTTCAAAAAAGCATGTGGAATTTGCATTAAGATGCCTGCCCCATCCCCGGTGTTAACCTCAGCGCCGCGCGCCCCGCGGTGAGTCAGGTTGCCTAAAATGGTCAGGGCCTGGCGAATAATTTCATGGGTCTTTTTTCCATCGATGTTGACCACCATGCCAACGCCGCAGGCATCATGTTCGTACTGGGGGTCATACAAACCTTGTTTTGGCAGCTCCCCTGGCAAGCTTGTTCGCAGGTCACTAATCTTTTCTTCTGTATTCATAACGCCTCCTTACAAAACAACCATGCACGGTTGCCACAAATTACAGCGATTCGGGTGCAGAAAATTATCCTATCTATCATTCCGAGAGCAGTGTGGAGTAATTGCGGTAATTAGGGTACTTAACACCAAAAATGGAAAAACGATATGGTTCGTTTTTTCCCGGTGTGGTTTGCTAGTATTGATCAGGCAACTTACTCAAAATTGCCTGATCAATTTGGGGTAGTTTGAACGTAGAAATTTTCCTATTCTTATGATTGTCATCCAAAATCGCAAATTTCGCATCATCCATTTGGGGAATATATGGCAGCTACATCTTCATGGGTATTTCCGTATTGTCTAAAAGTACGGTACAGCCAATTGTCATATTTTTTTGTACATCGGGGTTCTGGTATGCTGTCCTCAGTTTCCTCCTGGAATTGGTAATCGCCCGCATAGGATTACTTTTCTGGGAATATATGGTAAAACAAGACTATTCTATGGCTGGTGGTCAATGAAAAGACGGCACTCATATTTGCGAGTCTTTTTCATCCTGGTGGGTCTGGTACTTCTTTTATTATTGGGCCTGATTGTGTATCCCGTACAGGCTGAAGAAATACCCCAGCCGCCAATGATGCTGATAAAAAGGGCCCCCGTTACAAATTGGTTTTGAACGGAACTTTGGACGAAAACTATGGCCAAAATGCCTCGCGCGGCGGCGCGGATATTCCTCTGGTTGTGACTGCACCGCAGCAGGTCAGGTTTTATTATGATCACAAATCTTATTGGGTTGCTGATAGCGTCAACACAGCCATCATCGTCGCTGCTGGCGATTTCCAGACCCAGCATGGATGTAAGAAAAATTCAGATCCTGGCTTTTGAAAGCCGGCATCTACACTGCTAACCTGGTATAAGATGAAAAGTCTTCCAACCCTATTTCTGAACTGCGCTCATTTACCGTCCAAAAGGACGGAGACGAAATCTACTTTGGATATGATCCCGTGACAGACGAATTTTCCCTTAGCACTTCAGGCGCGCCGAAAGGCAGCCTCGCCAAACGCAGAGCCCATTGGGTCAGCCGCGATACCATTCTCTGGAATACCACAGGTTCGCCCTATTTCAGCTATTCCTTGTTCTATTCAGCGCAGGCT
>CAINXK010000583.1 GCA_903854805.1 uncultured Anaerolineae bacterium | reverse complement strand
TGTGCAAGGACCCAATTCACCAGCATGTGATCAGGGTGGTGGAACCGCCCGACGTGCAGGGTGAATATCTTTATCATGTCATGGATCTTGCGGACGGGGGCAGCTTGCTGGATCTGATCGATAAGCAGCAGCCGATAAAACCCGAGGAAGTGCGCCGCCTGGGGATGCAGATTGCCGCCGGGTTGGGCGCGATCCACACCAATGCAGATGGGTTGGTGCACCGCGATATCTGCCCAGCCAACTTGCTCTTGCGCGGTCAAGACATTTTAATCGCCGATCTGGGAGCGGCGCAGACGCGTTATAACCTGACAGAGCGCTCCCTGCTGGGAACCGAGGCCCCACCTCACCCGGGACATGTGGCTTACATGTCACCCCAGCAGGCAGATTCGAGGCGCCCGGTCAAGGCGGGTGACGATCTGTTTTCGGTGGGCTGCGTGCTGTTCGAACTGCTGACCCTCGAAATGTACCAGGGATCTGGCCCGAGCCATTCGCCCCACCCCCGGGAAATTTATTCGCAAACCCCCCCCTGGCTGGATGAGATCGTGGCCTGCTGTCTGCAGGAAGAGCGTGAGAAGCGCTTCCAAAAAGCGGATGACCTTTTCAAATCATTGCATGAAAAACGGCTGATCACCAGCCCACAAGGCGGCGGGGGCCCTGGTGGGGGAAAGCCAAAAGAAGATGCCGATGACGTGGATGGTCTGATCGAACTGATGCGAGCTGTAAAACCAATGACCATCGCAGCAGGCGCCAGGCTGCAGCTGCCGGATGATCTGCCGCAGGCAGCCGAGAAAGCCTGGGACGAGAGCCTGGCGGCGTTTTTTGAAAAGCAAGATGAGAATATGTATTTGGCCTGGCTGGTAGAAGACGTTATTGCGGCAGCCATCAAGCAAAAGAACCTGCCGCTCAGGGATAAGTTCAAGAAAATTCATAAGCGCGCCCTGGCCATCCTGCAAGAGATGGGTGAGACTGATGACTTGCTGCTGCGCAGCCGGGGCTTTACCAGCTATCTGCAGGATTTTTCCAGTTATCGCGGGCCGCAGTTTGCCTGCCAGCCGGAAACCGGTTTGGATTTTGGAGAAGTGCGCGAGAATGCTGGTGTGCTCAGCCGCAGCCTGAGCTTGCAGAATGTGGGCAGCAGTGTGCTGGTATTGCGCCTGGTCTCGCAGGGTGGCGCCTTGCGGGTGGAGCCAGACGGGCTGTTTGTGTGCCGTCCGGGTGATCCGATCAGCCTGGAAGTGAGACTGCAGCCCGATCATTTTCTTCCATTCGGCGAATTATCTTTGCGAGCCGAAACCAACATCGGAGATTTTGATATTCCGGTGAGTTACATGCTCCCGCCGCAAATGGTATTCGATCCGCTGGAGCTGGTCTTTGATGTTTTCGAACCGGATTGCACCCGTGAGCTTGTGATCAGCAACACCGGGGGCAGCCCACTGGTGGGGAGTTTGAAAATCAAGGTGCCCTGGCTTTTGCAGTTGGCCTCCTCGGATGATTTCTGCTGTGAACCCGGGGGGAAAATTGTATTCCAACTGGTATTGCTATCGGAACAATCCCCTGTGCAAGGGGCCGATCTGCCTGCCGGTCTGTGTCTGAGCACCAATGCGGGCGATTATAATATCGGCCTAAAGCTTCCAGCACGTTGGTGGGAAGGGCCGGATGGCGATGTGCTTGAACTTGCCCGTGGGGTGATGATGGAATTTGTGCGCGTGCCGGCGGGAGAATTCCTGATGGGCAGTGATAAGAAGAAGGACAAACAGGCCAGTGATGATGAAACCCCGCAGCACAATGTCAGGTTGGGTGCATACCAGATTGGTAAGTACCCGGTTACGAACAAGCAATTTGAGGTTT
>CAINXK010000582.1 GCA_903854805.1 uncultured Anaerolineae bacterium | reverse complement strand
ATTTTGCGACAATTACTCTACAACCTAATTAAATGATTTGCCTTATGTGAGAGCATTCTGTAGATTCCCCCATGATTCAAATGAGTTTTGGAAGGTAAGGTTTTATATAAGCAAGTTCGATAATATTGGTTCTCGAAATATTTTTGAAGAAAAATGGATTATCAATCAAAGCATGCTTCCTGCTCGGCAAAACGCGCCCAACAAAGCCTGCACTGGACTCTGGAGAGTCTGCGGCATTTTCAGGCATTTTTCTGACTTCGGGTTTTTCCTGTTCCCAAGCAGAATCCACGCCCGCCCCAGCGCGAGTAACGCAAACCATTGGCCGCTCACTCGACAAATATTTTCGCTGAATAGGTAAGAAAAAAAATGAGATTCACATTGCTTGTTGTGGCAGTGCTAGCCGCATCAATAATCGGAGTAATTGCTGACTGGTTACTCCATGCACCCATCCATTCTTCGCGACTCAACCAACACATCGAGCAAGACCAATAACGATCCTTTTTGGGAATACAGCAATGTAGCCTAAGAGCCATTGTGCGCGGGTGTAGGCTGATGATGGGCTGGGTGCTGGGTTCGTTCTTCCAGCTTTATCCAGAGCTTGTAGTATAATTTTTTGCCCTTTTCACGGTTTTCTGCTTCATCATTCGGAAATATTTCTTTGCGTGGCAGGACAGCCATCCATTACCTGGCTATGTAACGGATTCTGCGACTCTCGCCTGGTTCAAATATCGCGCCCTGGAAAAAGGCCAGGGTTTTCAGGTTGCCATATTTGTTGTAGGTCGCCACAGGGATGTGGTACCAGCCTTCGTTTTTCAGGATGGCGAGAGATTCTGTGCGTTTGAAGGGCACAACCAGCAGGTCTTTGGGTGGGCGCGCGGAGGATTTTTTTGGGGTGTCATACGTCTTCTTATGGTTTGGCTGTTTTATCCGGTGCTTTTTTTAGAACAACTTTCCAGGTGTCATAGACTGCCTTGCATTCTGTCTGCCAGAAGTTGGATTCGTCTTCGTCTTCCTTCAGGTTGCCAAGTTCCTTTGCAATGGGGAAGAAGCCTGGGCCGGGTTTCCCGTGGACGTTGACGGCGATGGCGCTGAGCATGGGGCGTCCGTTGAGAACTTCATCTCTGGTAATTTCACCGAGCATCCAGCCAATTTGGTTGCTCATGTGATTCCCACTCAAGGGCAGGCCCATGATTTGTGCAATTTCCTGATAGGTGAAGGTGCCGCGGTATCTGGCGGCGGTGATCAATTCGTTATAGACGAGGGCGTACTCTTTTGTGCCACGATAGTGATTTTCAGCGGTGCTCATTTTTATTCTCCAAGGGTTGGGTGAACCGAATGGTGCTGTTCACGGTGAGGGTTTGTAATCAGGTAACGTTAGCGGCGAGGTTTTGTTAAGCAATTGGCAGCCCGGATGGGCCATCCCGACAAATGTATTCGGGAAAAGTGTCTGGGCTACAGGAGGTCAGGTTGGTGAAGAATCGTGGTTGTCCAGCCAGTTTTGCAGAATTAATATGGCATCTTTGCCTTGTCTTATACCGTCATCGTAATACTTAATTATTTTGTCGTAGAGTTCCGCTTCTGTCCTCACGAATTCATAATGCGAATCTCTGTTTTTATCATAAACACTTTCCATCGTGCTTAAGAATTCTTCGGGACGCATATTCAAAGCTGAGTGCACACTGTACGGTCCTTCAAACCCAAGGACATCTTGGATAATAGTAAGATAAAAAACATCACGATCGTTTAATAACGATTCAACATTCAGGTAATGTTTTTTAATAATCTCGTTTATTGTCCAATTTGGAAAAGCTTCAGTGAATACCTGCGCAAGACAGTTCTCAGCATCTGGTACTGAACTTTTATAAAAATGCTCCAATTTACGGAAAAAGGCGTTGGATGTCAGGGTGGGAGAATAAATTTCTACGACAGACCTTGCAAGGTCTTCGAGTGTGTGCGCCAGATAAATTGCTTCGATATTTTTAGCAGCGAACACTTTTTGCTCTTCTTTGCGTTTTTCAATTTCGCGCAATTTTATTTCGGGGAGTAGCAACAGGGGTTCCAAGTCTATATCCAACAAATCGCGTAATAAATGGACAGCCAACTTTGCGTATTCTTGCGTTTTATGAATATCGACCGTAATTCCGTTGCCTTCGTGATAGAGCTGATTGCGCTTGTCATGATAATACTGGATATGTTCAAGGTTATATTTTTTTGCAATATCTGGTCTGGCCAGTTTCATAGCCTGGATGATGGCATTAAAACTATTGCCTTTTGCAGCTTTTTTTCGATCTTCATAATTTGTTTTGGCTGATGTTATTTCACCAGGAAGTAACAATATTGTCTTCAAAAGGGTTTCAACACCTACATCCAATGATAGAAATCCAATCCGTAGATCGAAGTCGGTGTTTTTGTGCATGTGTTCAATTCCATGCGCGATGAGTTCGGCGGGGCCACTTTGCCAGGGGTGTTCGGTTTTGAATTCGTAGGTTGTCATTGGGTCTCTACTTTATCGGCCACCCGCCAGCGGAATCGATAGCTTCATCCACCTGTGCCATGATTTCAATGGTCTCGCCGAGGGCGATGGTGATTTTCTTGTAATGAGCAATATCTTCGGCAGAGAGCTGACGCCCGCGCCGGTCTTTGAGCCATTTTTCGCAGACCTGGTAGCCGCCGATGTGGAAGTTCCAGATAT
>CAINXK010000581.1 GCA_903854805.1 uncultured Anaerolineae bacterium | reverse complement strand
TCAGCTGGTTAGAGCACCACCTTGACATGGTGGGGGTCGTTGGTTCGAGTCCAATCGCGCCTACCAAATTCCTTTTTTCACGCAATCTCAGGGTAAACCTTGGGATCCCGCGCTGGGGTGTTCCCTAGAATGTGTTGCAGTGCAATACATTTTTGATGGCCTCAATCCAGGCCACTGGAGTCCCCATGCAAAACAAGAAAACCACCGAAGAAAAAGTCGCGCAACGTGTCATAAAGAAATATCCTAATCGCAGGCTATATGACACGACGACGTCCAGTTACATTACTTTGGCGGAAGTCAAGCGCTTGGTGATGGGTAACGAGCCCTTCACGGTGCGCGATGTCAAGACCGGAGAGGATCTGACGCGCAGCATATTGCTGCAGATCATTCTTGAGGAGGAGTCCAATGGCTCCCCCATGTTTACCGCTCCGGTGCTGGCCAGTGTGATCCGTTTTTACGGAAATGCGATGCAGGGTTTTATGGGCGGCTATCTGGAGAAGAACATTCAGGCCTTGCTGGAAGTGCAGGGCAAGTTCGCTGAACAAACCAAAGGATTCAGTCCGGAAATGTGGACCCAGTTTCTGGCAGTGCAATCCCCAGCGCTTCAGGGAATCATGGGTGGGAGTCTGGAGCAATCGAAAAGCTTGCTGTCACAGATGCAGGAACAAATGGAAAAACAGACCGGTCAAATGCTGGGTGCCTTCGGGATCAAACGCTGATTCCGCAATGAATGCAGGAACATAGAGTTAATGAGTGCAGTTATCGATAGCGCAGACCCTACACCCACAGTTGGCTTCGTCAGCCTGGGCTGTGCCAAGGCACTGACGGACTCGGAACTGATTCTTACGCAATTGACTGCTGAGGGATACCAGACCTGTAAGACCTTCGAAGGGGCTGATCTGGTCATTGTGAATACCTGCGGCTTCATCGATGACGCGGTCAAGGAGAGTTTGGACGCGATTGGTGACGCCTTGGCGGGCAATGGCAAGGTCATTGTGACGGGTTGCCTTGGGGCCGAAACACTGACGGGTGGAGCCAATTTGGTGCGCCAATTGCACCCCAACGTGCTGGCGGTTACCGGGCCGCAGGCGACACGGGAGGTGATGGATGCTGTGCATGCACATTTGCCTCGACCACATCGCCCGTTCCTGGACCTGGTTCCAAACTCGTTTGGTATCGCGGGGGTGAAACTCACACCCAGGCACTATGCTTATATCAAGATAAGCGAGGGGTGCAACCACGGCTGTACCTTTTGCATCATCCCTTCAATGCGGGGTGATCTCGTTTCGCGGCCGATTGGCGACGTGCTGCGGGAAGCCCGCGCCTTGTTTGAAGGTGGTGTCAAGGAATTGCTGGTGATCAGCCAGGATACATCCGCTTATGGGGTCGACATTCAATACCGAACAGGCTTCCATGAGGGCAAGCCGATCAAGACGCGATTGCTGGAACTGGCGCAGGCTCTTGGTGAAATGGCGGAGCCGTTTTCTGCCTGGGTGCGCTTGCACTACGTCTACCCGTATCCCAGTGTTGATGAACTGATACCGCTGATGGCCGAAGGCAAGGTCTTGCCCTATCTGGACGTTCCCTTTCAGCACAGTCACCCGGATGTACTCAAACGCATGAAGCGCCCCGCGAGTGGCGAAAGAAACCTCGAACGCATCCAGCGTTGGCGCGAAGTTTGCCCGCAAATCGTGGTTCGCAGCACCTTTATCGCTGGCTTTCCGGGCGAGACCGAGGAAGAGTTTTCCCACTTGTTGGACTTCATGCAGGAAGCAAGAATTGATCGTGCCGGTTGTTTTGCCTACAGCCCCGTGCAAGGTGCAACGGCAAACAATCTCCCCGGTATGCTGCCGCTTGAAGTCAGGGAAGAGCGACGTGCTCGTTTCATGGCAGTTGCCGAGGCTGTGTCGGCGGAAAAACTGAGGCAGCGCCTTGGTTCTACCATGCAGATCTTGGTGGACGCGGCGCCAGGCCTTGGGAAGAAGGGTGGTCTGGGACGGAGTTACGCCGACGCCCCGGAGATTGATGGTGTGGTGAGGTTGCTGCCACCTGAGAAAATCAGCAAGACTCTCAAGGTAGGTGAATTTACCCGCGCGCGCGTTGTGGGAACAGAAGGTCACGACCTTGTGGCGCAGCCCTTTTGAAACACTGCTGTTTCAGTCGGATTCAGGACACAAAAAAGCCGCTTGTAGTCAAGCGGCTTGTAAGCAAAAAACACCCCGGAAAGCTTGTCAAAGTCTACCGGATTTCAATTATATTGGTGCCCAGGAAGGGACTCGAACCCCCACGAAGTTACTCGCTAGTACCTGAAACTAAAGTAGGGGTATAAAAGGAAATCCTTGGAACTTCTTTTCTGGCGAATTTCCAAGGAAAAACAATCACTTACAGCTTTTGCCACACTAGTCTCCAACCAGAAAATTTGTTCTTTTGCCGTTTTTGAGGAAAAAAATAGCGAGACAGAAG
>CAINXK010000580.1 GCA_903854805.1 uncultured Anaerolineae bacterium | reverse complement strand
TGAGACACCTCCTTGTAGGATTTATTGATTTCGTCAATCACATTATCCTTAAGAAGGTGTCTCTTTTTATGCCTTTTCTTGAGTTGCTTCCCCTCATTTTTTGAGTTGCTTTTTCTCCTTCCGACTTGTTGCCCTATCCCAAAATGACAGCATATAAAACGAATCTGAGCAATAATTTGGCTTTTAATCCACCCTAACTTGAAATTGCCTATTAATAACGTCAATATTTTTTCGAAATTCCTATAGAAACAGCCGCACAAAAACAACCAGCTGCGAGGCAAACCCGACCCAGCTTGATCCTTATCCTATATTCAGGTTATGCATACGAAATTAGATAATTAGAGCGATATGGCGCACCGAAAACCGTTGAATTTTTCGTATGCAGCTGACGGCAAAGCCCAAAAACGACTGGCAGTTCTGATTAAGTCAACGGAACTGGAAAAAGAACCGCCACGCAGCACTCGATATTCACCCCAAACCGGACCAGCAGGGTTGGTTGCGGGCGATGTCTGATAATAGTTCTTATTATAAAAGTCGTTGACCCACTCGCAAACATTCCCAGACATGTCAAGTGCTCCATAGGGGCTCGCCCCACGGATGTATTCACTGACAGCCCGGGTATCGCTCGCGGCATAGTTCGCCAGGGTGCCATCCGGAGATTGGTTGCCCCACGGGTAAATACGTCCATCCACCCCACGGGCTGCCTTTTCCCATTCGGCCTCACTCGGTAAGCGTACTTTCATCCCAATCACCTTGCTCAGCCAACTACAAAACGCGACCGTATCTACCCAACTTACATATACCACCGGGTGATTTTCCTTGTCTTTTGGCATGATCCCGTTCAGCCAGTGCAGAGGCTGACGATGCCCTGAAGCTAGCAGGAAAGCCTGATATTGGCGATTGGTTACCGGGTTCTGACCAATCAGATATTCGGCAAGAAGAATTGTGTGTTGTGGTTTTTCATCTTTACGAGCATCCGGATCTTTGAAGGTATCACTGCCCATCGAAAACTCGCCGGCTGGCACGCGCACAAACTCCATCACAATACCTGGCGCCAACTGAATGTTCAGCGCACGCACCTGGCGCATTACGGATTCACGCTGCGCCCTTTCAGCGGCTATCTTTCGAACCTGCTCTTCAGCCGCCCGCTGATCCCGCGCTTCCTGTTCATGCTTTTCCCGCACGACTTGTGCCCGTTTTTCTGCTGCAGCTCTGGCTGCCTGTGCGCGCTTTTCTAATTCAACCTCAGCTTGCTGGTCAAACTCTGATATTGAAACATGTCTCAGGCTATCAAACTGTTCACGTTTTACAACATCTTTCAAGACTCCGTAGGCCTCATTAATTATTTTAAGTTTTGCCTCTGCCTTGGATTTGCTTTCAGCGGAAACAAATTTATCTGGATGCCAAGCCTGGACCAGGAAGCGATACTGCGCTTTGATCTGATCCTGAGTGGCATCAAGCTCGACTTCCAAAATATCATAATAATCGATCATAAAATCCAGTTACTTACTCTCCAGGCGCACCACGCTCGACAGAGTTGGCTCCCCAAAAGGCAAAAGAGGTTTTTTGTGGGTACACGGAGCGGAAGTAACGCTCCAAACATCCGCTTGCAGGACAAACCATTGATTAGCACTCGCTGCGCAGCAAAAATCAGTATGGCAGGAAGCAAATCAGTGCAGCTGTGAATAGATCCAAATCCAGCGGCTGGTATATTTGCATGCATCAGACTGCCAGACCCGACAAACTATCGTCCTATTCAAAAACACGTCTCACGACAGTGTAAATAGCCAGGTCGCGAAACAAGCCCAACTCCTGCCCAATGCGCAGAATGGCGCACCAGTCATCCGGGGAGAGTTTAAACAAGCACTGCGTGTCAGGAATTCATCCGGAAAACCTGGTGAATTTGTCTGCAAAATGCCTGTCGTCTAAGCAGCTATATTATAATTCGCGCCTGATCAGATTTACTCGTACAAGTTAGTCCCGGTGCGATCTGCCAGGCAGATCGCACCGGGCAAGGATATCATATGAAATACCATATTTGGACTGAAGGCTGCCAGATGAACGTGGCAGATTCACAACGCGTTGGCTCGGCACTCGAGCACCTTGGCTACAGCCACACAGAACAAATCGAAGCGGCTGACGTTATTGTAATGAATACCTGCGTGGTACGCCAATCAGCAGAAGATAAGGCCTACGGACGACTCAGCTCGCTCAAACCATTGAAACAAAAAAAACCGGGGTTAATCATTAATTTAATGGGTTGCCTGGTAGGTGTGCGCGGGCACGAAAAACTCAAGGCCGTCTTTCCGTATGTGGATGTATTCTCTCCGCCATCCGACCCGGGTCCACTGGTCTCATTTCTGACACAAGGCGAGATCCGCTCGAATGAGAATGCTGAAACCACCCGGCGCTTCCTGGCTATGGATGAAGAGTTGATCCTGCCTGTGGCTGAGCGCGGCAATCTTGTCTCGGCGCACGTGCCTGTCGTCTACGGGTGTTCGCACGCCTGCACCTTCTGCATCATCCCCTACCAGCGCGGGGTGGAACGTTCACGCCCGGTGGGAGATATTGTCAGCGAGGTACGCTCACTGGCAGTCCAGGGTGTAGCCGAAGTAACCCTGCTCGGGCAGATTGTTGACCGTTACGGCAAGGATATTCCAGACGGGCCGAACCTGGCCGGATTGCTAAAACTGGTCAGCGAAGTGGACGGCATCCAACGCATTCGATTTCTGACATCACACCCCAATTATTTCGGCGACGATCTAATCGCTGCAATCGCAAGTATACCCAAGGTAATGCCGCACATTGAGCTGCCCATCCAGGCCGGTGATGATACTGTCCTGGGAAATATGCGCCGTGGCTACACCCAGCAGGATTACCGCGACATCGTCACCAAAATCCGAGCCGAGATACCGGGCTGTTCGATTGCCACCGATATTATCGTCGGATTCCCGGGCGAGACCCACGAACAGTTCATGCAAACATACCAGGTATTAAACGATCTGAGGCTGGACGTAGCTCATCTGGCACGCTATTCTCTCCGCGAAGGTACGGTTGCCACTCGTCGCATGCAAGATGACATCAGCGATGATGAGAAAAGGAGCCGTTTCCGCCTGCTGGAGGACCTGCAGGAAAAGATCGTTGGTGAGATCAATGCACGCCACCTGGGCCAAACCATTCCAGTTCTGTTCGAGGAAAAGGTAAAGGGCCGCTGGCGCGGGAGGACCCCCACAAACAAGCTGGTCTTTGTTGAAGCGGAAGAAAACCTAAAAGGCCGAACCCTGCCAGTCCAGATCACCTGGACTGGGCCCTGGAGCATGCAAGCGCACCTGCTAAAACAGGTGATCGCGATTCAATAATCAGCTGTTATCTTCGTAGACAGGCCCTGGCTAACCGCCAGGGCCTGTCTGCTATAAGTCTTCGATTTTACCTTGCCGGTGCATTGGCCAATTGAGAGAATACTTCCAGAATAGGGTGGAATTTTATGTGTGTCTATTCGGAATAAACATCTTCAAAACTATATCTGCTGGGAAAAACAGACTTTCAAAATCACAATAGAGCCGGCTTGCACTACTAAAAAACGAAATTGCTTCAATCTCCGAGGTAATCTCTTAGATGACGGCTGCGGGTTGGGTGACGCAACTTGCGCAGAGCCTTGGCTTCAATCTGGCGAATACGTTCGCGAGTCACATTGAAATAACGGCTGACTTCTTCAAGGGTATGGTCCTTACCATCCAACAGGCCAAAACGCAGTTCAAGCACCTGGCGCTCGCGGTCTGAAAGCGCTGCCAGCACGTGCTGCACCTGTTCCTTCAACATTTCACGGGCGGCAGCATCCATTGGCTCAAGTGCGTCATCATCTTGAATAAAGTCACCCAGCTGCGACGAGTCTTCATCGCCCACCGGACCTTCCAGCGAGACCGGCTCTTCGGCTGAGCGTAGGATGCGATAGACCTTGGCAGTGGCGGTTTCCCAGCGGTGCTGAAGCTCTGGCTCAAGCACCTGGCCCTCAGCCCTGGCGCGCAAGATAGCCTGCACATCCTCTGCGGGCAAATAACCCACTTCCAGGGCCAGCTCATTGGTGTTAGGTTCGCGCCCGTACTGCTGGACAAGCTGGCGCTGAATGCGCAGAATACGCGTAATCGACTCAAATAAGTGTACAGGGATACGAATTGTGCGGGCTTGTTCGGCTATGGAGCGATTGATTGATTGACGGATCCACCAGGTGGCATAGGTGCTAAATTTGAAACCGCGGCGCGGATCAAATTTATTAACTGCCCTTAATAGCCCCAAATTCCCTTCCTGGATCAAATCCAAAAACGAAATACCGCGCCCCAGGTAACGCTTGGCGACACTGACCACCAACCGCAAATTAGCCCTGATGAGGGCCTGGTTGGCATCTTCTGAACGCGCTTCGAGCACTTTAGTGTCATAAACCAGGTCATCATCAGCAGGCAGGTTGTTGTAAAAAATAGGCGCAGCCGGAAAACCTGATGCGTTTTGCTGGCAATATTTTGCAAGCCATTCTGCCAAATGAGGTGGAAGTAAATAAAGGCTTACAAACAAATTGAAGGCATTGGCAGCCAACCCATTCCACATTGTGTCGCGTCCCCATTGGCCATTATCCAGGAAAGCACGCAAATAGGAAGGCGAGTTAATATCCCAGCCCTGTCGCAATACCTGGGCGGATGCCAGCACCAGCCCCATATCGGGAACGTGTACATCCATACGCCCAGCATCTTCTTCAAATCGCCGCCACGAGACCAACAGTTCATCGACGATTGCGCGATAAATAGCCCTCAGCTGCTCGGTACTCTCTTGATCGGTGCGGCGCTCCAGGTTTTTAAACAGCCGGTGAGCTTCAATCATGGTGGAAAGACGAAATTCGCTATCCGAATCCAGCAGCTTTACCTGACCAATCTCACGCAAGTAGAGCCGAACCGGGTCTTCAGATAGTTCTTCCACCAGAGCTGGATGCGAAAGATCAAGTGGTTCTTCAGCTTCTATCTCAACAGCATCTTCCGGCGCAATATCAATATCATCCACCTCAACCGACATATCATCATTTTCAAGATCGGCGGGTTCGGGCACCAAGTCTTTTGGGCTTTTGATTTCACGCTTTTTTCTGGCCATAGATTATTTTCGCCTGTACTCGATCAATTTACGGCGCGCCTCATCCAGACGATTCAGCATGCGCCCGTATTGCAACATCAACTGCGGGTAATTTGTTGCGCTCAGCGGACCAACTTGCTGGGCATCTTCGATCATAAAGCGTAATTGATTAACACTTTCGTTCATTGACTGCTGCCTGACCTGCAAAACCTGGCGGGTCAATTCATCCAGCAGGCGGTCGTCCACACCTTTTGAAGGACGCTGCCCCAGCAAACTGATATATGTATCACGCAAACTCTCGTCAAGGTGCGTTTCCACATAATGAGCCTGCTCAGATTCATCCTGCTCCAGCGACTGCTGGATGATGCGCAGTATCATTTGATGGTCAGTATACTCGAAATCAGTCACCGAAAGTGCTACCAGGCCGGATTCTTGCAGCCGGCGGTCGAGGTGCGGCAGTAGATCTGGGCGGCGCAGGAGCAGCGCGAGACATGACAATTCCACAATTTTAACACCGGTGGCGACAGGAAGTGTCTGTACTTGTTTTTCATTTGCGCCACTAGCCCTGGCAGGTTGTCGCCGAGCAGGGGTAACCGGGGCTTTTGCCCCAGTCAGGCTATGCTCAGAAACCCTTAGACGACGCGCCAGCATCTGCCGGTAAGAATCGCGTTCAACCGCGTCGGGTAAATCCTCAATCAACGGTATTATCCGAGCAGCAATATCACTTTTAACCTTGGGGTCGTTAATGTCCTGCCCAGCCACCAGTGTATCGAGAACATGTTCCACGATCGGTTTGGCTGCCGCGATTAAACCAGCCCATTCCTGGGGGCTGCGGGCCACAATCTCATCCGGATCGAGCCCATCGGGCATACTGGCGACACGCAGATCGGCTTGCAATCTGGCCTCATGGCGCAACAGACCGCGTGCGTCGAAGCGCAGTTCTTCTTCGCGATCCATCGAGGCCCGGGCGGCATCCAGTCCGCGCAAGACAGCCTTCTGGCCGGCCGTATCAGGATCAAGCGCCAAAACTATCTTGCGGGTGAACTTCTTAAGCAGCCTGATCTGGTCTTCAGTGAGAGCCGTACCCATCGGGGAAACCACGTTTTCATAGCCTGCCTGGTGAACTGCAATAACATCCAGGTAACCTTCCACAATCACAGCCTGATCAGATGCACGAATCGGCTTCCGGGCGCGATCCAGCCCATAAAGCAAACGGCCTTTATCGAACAGGACCGTCTGTGGTGAATTCATAAATTTGGGTATGTCATTTGGATCGAGGATACGCCCGCCGAAACCGGTCATTTTCCCGTTCTCGTCACGGATCGGAATCATGATGCGGTTGCGGAACTTGTCATAATAACCACCGGAATCACGTTCCGCCAACAAACCTACATCGAACAATTCCTGCTCAGTATATTTTTTGGCTTTGAAAAAATTCAGAGCCGCATCCCAACCAGCTGGCGCATAACCCAGCCCGAAGTTTTCAATCGTCTGTGGGGTTATATTCCGTTTGTTTAGCAGGTATTCCAAGGCCGGCCCACCAGCCGGAGTACTGAGAAGGTGATGCCGATAGAAAGTGGCAGCCTCCTCCAGCAAACCACGCAAGCGCTGGTTTTCTTCTTTTTGCTCGAGACTGGGAGCATGAAGCTCTTCCAACTGCACCCCGGCGCGTTCCGCCAGGCGCTGGAGGGCCTCTTTAAAATCGATACCTTCCTTCTTCATGACGAACTTGAAGATATCGCCACCGTCGTTGCATTCGCCAAAACATTTCCAGGTGCCAGTCTCTGGCCAGATCACGAAAGCCGGGGTGCGCGTATTGGAATGGAAGGGACAGAAACCCGTTTGTGTGCGCCCACTACGGCGCAGTTTTACCCCCGCTTCAGAAGCAAGGTCGACGATATCGATACGGGTTTTAATATCATCAATGGATGTCATGGCAAATGTATTATAGACTCGCTTTGAATGTGACGCAACTAAAAATGAACCCGGGGTTTCGTAGCAGTACGAAGGCATCTGTCCGCCCTCCAGAAGGCTTCTGTGGGGTTTGGCGATTTCGTCAACCCCAGACCGTGATGAATAAAGGCATCAGTTGGCAATAAGTACAATTCTAAGCCGCTGCGTATAATCTACTGCTACGAAAGCCCAACCCGAAAAAAAGCCTGGCTGTGATTTTCAAAAACAACCAGGAAATACAAATTCCGCACAATAAACCAATATTTAATGCAAAAACGCAGGGACACCAGAGTATTTTCTTACTTGCATCTCCGCGTCCTGCGCTTTTGCGTTAATGAATGTGGGTGTAATAGACTATTAAAACCCTTCGAGCTTGCTTAAATCTGCCAGGCGGTTGGCCAGTCCCGCGATCTGCTGGAGCATGCCCAAGCGATTCTGCCTGACGACATCATCGGTTGCCATGACCAATACTTTATCAAAAAAGATATTAATAATCGGGATCAACGGCAGAACAACATTAAAAAGTTCATCGATGGAATTGATTTGAGCTGCGCCAGCCACCTGAATAGCTGCGTACAGATCACGCTCGGCATCATCCTCGAAGCGGGCCGGGTTCACCTGAAAATGGAGGCCGCCGGCACTGCGCACGATACGCACGCAGCGGGCATAGGCATCCAGGATTGTGGCCCAATCCGAGCGGGCCACCCATTTCATCAACTGTTTTACTGTGCGCACAGCACCCGCCGGGTTATTAGACTGAACGGCCAGGACAGCATCCACCACGTCATATTTATAACCCAGATCGTTTAGTACAACCTTGAGACGTCCTGTGATGAAGTCAAAAACCTGGGCTTTGACCTCAACGGTAACCGGCAATGGCTGGGTGGCCGCTGACATATCCAGGGCTGAACGCAGATCAAAATCAACTGCATGCTCGATCAACGGCTGGACAGTGCCGATGGCGGCTCGGCGCAGACCAAAGGGATCTTTCGCACCACTGGGCACCAGACCAGCGGCAAACAACCCGACAAGCGAGTCAAGCCGGTCGGCAAGCGCCACCACCAGACCAATTTTTCCTCGCGGGACAGGCTGATACTGCTCTCCGATCGCCACCGCCACAATTTCATTTTCGCCAGAACGCAGAGCGTATTCGCGCCCAATAATCCCCTGTAAGGAGGTCATCTCGGTCACCATTTGGGTGGTCAAGTCCGCCTTTGACAGGAACACGGCACGTTGAACATTGCGAGTCTGCAGTTCGTCATAAGCAAGCATGGCAGACAGATCTGTTGAAAACTTGAGCATGCGCTCAGATTTATCCAACATGGAGCCGAGTTTGGTTTGGAAAATAAGTGTTTTTAGCCCATCGCGATAGTATTCGAGGGGCTGCTTGATATCTTCACGTACAAAGAAGTTGGCATCTGCAAAGCGTGCACCCAGAACATGCTCGTTACCGTGTGTGACGATCTCGATATCCTGATCATCGCCGTTGCGAATTGCAATGAAATACGGCATCAGCGCTCGTTCAGCCTCGACACCTGCTACTTCCACTGGGAAATAACGCTGGTGCTTTTTCATAGTAGAGATCAGCACGTCACGAGGCAGAGCCAAAAATTCCGAATTGTAGCTGCCGAGAACAGCAGTGGGCATTTCAACCAGATTGGTCACTTCGGCTAACAAGCCCGGGTCAATAATAGCCTCACCAGCTACTGAAGCAGCGGCTTTTTTAACCATTGCAACGATCAAGGCAGAACGATCTGCACTGGCAAGAGTGATACCAGCCTCGTGCAGGATTTCGAAATAAGCCTGTGCCGATGGAATAATAATATCCGGGGAATCATAAGGCCGCAGACCACGAGTAACGTTACCCGACCTGACACCAGCGTATTCAAAGGGTATGACGCCAGAACCAAGCACCGCCACCAGCCAGCGCAGCGGGCGCGAGAAAGCTACACCTGAATTGTTCCACTTCATAGACTTTTCAAACTTAATACCAGCAACAAAGGCGGGCAAAGCTTCGGCCAGGACCGCATGGGCCGGGCGACCTTTTTGGCTGACAATGGCAACCACATACTTACCGCCGTCAATTTCACGCACTTGCAAATCAGCCGTATCGACAGCATTCTTTTTGGCAAAACCCAAGGCAGCCGGAGTGGGGCTGCCAGCTGCATCAAAAGCACGATCGGCTGGTGGGCCTTTGACCAGATCTTCGCGATCAGGCTGACGCGGCGAAAGCGACTCTACATAAACAGTCAGGCGGCGCGGAGTGGCATAAGTTTGCACAGCCTCATGCTCGAGGCCCAGTGAATCCAACCAGGCCGGAAGCTTCTCACGAAGCTGGGAAAGCCCAGCATCGACATCCCCAGCTGGCAATTCCTCAACGCCAATTTCCAGAAGAAAAGGCAGTGGGCGCACATCGAAGGTGAAAGTCTGGGTTGGCTGACTTTTGGCCGAAACGGTTTGATTTTCCTTGAGCAGGGGGTATTCAAGCTGCTTTCGCTGTTCAAGGTAAGCTTCGGCCACCTTACGAGCCATATCGCGCATACGCCGGAAGTAACCCTGGCGTTCAGTCACCCCAATCGCACCGCGCGCATCCAGGATATTAAAAGTATGAGAACACTTCAAAACGTAATCATGGGCTGGCAGCACAAGCCCCTGTTCCAGGCAGGCGTTGCACTCGCTGGCATAAAGTTCGTACATCTGCCGGGCGCGTTCCACCCCGGCAACCTCATAATAATATTTGCTGTGCTCAAATTCTTCCTGACGGCGCACATCGCCATAATTTATTCCGGGCGCCCAGGGTTCGCCCCAAATGGAAGGAGCGTCATTGAGCGCAATCAGGATGCGATCCAGGCCATAGGTGATCTCCACCGCGACAGGATCGAGCGGCATGCCGCCCACCTGCTGGAAATAGGTGAACTGGGTAATCTCCTGTCCATCGAGCCAAACTTCCCAACCCAGGCCCCAGGCCGAGATAGCTGGCTGTTCCCAGTTGTCCTCGACAAAACGGATATCATGCTGACGCGGGTCGATACCAATAGCCTTGAGCGAATCCAGGTATAGTTCCTGCGGGTTACCCGGATCGGGTTTCAGGATAACCTGAAATTGGTAATGCATCTGCAGCCGGTTAGGGTTTTCGCCATAACGACCATCATCCGGGCGCACCGAAGGCTCAACATAAGCCACATTCCACGGCTCGGGGCCAAGCACACGTAAAAACGTAGCGGGGTTCATTGTGCCTGCGCCCACCTGGGTGTAATACGGCTGCCAAATTACGCAGCCACGTTCAGCCCAGTATGCTTGCAGCTTAAGGATGATGGATTGAAAGGTATATTTTTGGGTCATATTGAAGTTCCAATGGACAGTTTTCTAGAATAGGTGAGTGAATGGGGATGATTACTGGAGAAAGATTATACCTTTAAAAAAAATGTGTCACCCGTCATGAACAAGAGCGGGCAATCAATAAAACACCAGAGACCGACTTATATGTTTCGCCAGTCGCAAGAATATATAAATGAAAAAGCTGGATTCAGGTTTTTTTCTAAAAAACGAAACTTTCACCCGGCTTGAGCACATGCACCTGGGGAGAATTTTCCGAGTCTGACATCAATTTATCAATGCGCTCCGCCCAATTCTGGGGGTCCTGCCTGATCACATCCCAGGTACTAAAATGGATAGGAATGACGTGCTTCGGTGCCAACATTTTGACGGCTCGGATAGCATCGTCTGGCCCCATGGTGTAATTATCACCAATTGGTAGAATGGCAAGATCCAGACCTTCCTCGCCGATCAATTTCATATCGCCAAACAACCCGGTATCCCCGGCGATATAGATTTTTTTAGCATCGGTTGTGGTCAGCAAGAACCCAGCCGGGTTACCACCATTCGAGCCGTCAGGTAAAGCCGACCCGTGTAAGGCCATAGTCAATTTTAAATAGCCAAAGGGGTAGTGGTATCCGCCGCCGATATGCTGTGCATGTCTGTTTTCAACTCCCTGTTTGCCCAGCCAACCACTGATTTCAGCATTAGCGATGACTGTGGCACCAGTACGTCTGGCGATACTGATGGCATCACCAACATGATCGCCATGTCCATGCGTAATGAGGATAAAATCAGCCGATACCTGTTCCGGTTTTATGGTGGTAGCCGGATTACCGTGGAAATACGGGTCGATCAACAAATGCAGCCCACCAGTCTCCAAACCAAGGGTGGCATGGCCAAACCAGGTTAATTTATTTATCATTATTGCCTCCAGGCTACAATTATCTATAGTATAGGCAGAATCTGTTTCAGGGTCAAATTGAATTCACCGCAGGTATTGCGTAGAATAAAAAACACTTATAATATCTATATTCGCTATGGACTGTGTAACTAGCTAGTGGCATTTGGACCTATCCCCCCAGCCTCGTTCCCGAAACAGGAAGCGAGAACAAAATAGCCCTTAAACAAGAGATGAAAAAGCCTAGGGACAATGGGGATTTGAGTGGCTTAGTGTTCCAACTCTTTTAGCTTGGCAATTATGCATTGTGCCTATATTCTATTTATCGGAGGTTTTATGACATCCCAGCCCACATTTAAAGAACGTTGGAGTTATTGGTTCGACAACTATATGTCCCGCGGCACGCTAGCACTAATCGGCGGACTGACGGTAATATCACTCGTCATCATCCTGGTAATGGCGGCAGTTATCAGCTTGGGAGGCGTTGCGCTGGCTCCGGAGGGCTCTACCGAAGGCCTGACCTTTGTGGAAGCAGCCTGGGAAGGCATGATGCGCACTCTGGATGCTGGTACGATGGGCGGCGATTCAGGCTGGGGCTTTCGCCTGGCCATGTTCGTGGTCACAGTCGGCGGCGTATTCATTATCAGCACATTGATCGGCGTTTTGACTGCGGGTGTTGAAGGCAAGATCGAAGAACTACGCAAGGGCCACTCGCGGGTGCTCGAAAACGGGCATACTGTTATCCTGGGCTGGTCAGCGCAAGTTTTCACGATCATCCCTGAAATCGTCGCGGCAAACGAAAACCAATCCAGAGGCATTATCGCGATCCTGGCCGATAAAGACAAATTGGAGATGGAAGAGGAAATCCGCACACGCGTTGGCAAAACCGGCAAGACTGTTGTCATCTGCCGTTCCGGACAGCCAATCGACCCATCTGAACTTGAAATCGTCAGCCCTCATACAGCGCGATCAATTATTATCTTGCCCCCAGAAGAAGGCGATCCTGATTCCAGTGTGATCAAAACCGTCCTGGCGTTGACCAATAGCCCGAAGCGCAAAGCCGAACCCTATCATATTGTGACCCAAATCAGCGACCCTCGCAATTTGAGCGTAATCAATATGTTAAGCACAAAAGATGAACTACATGCTGTGCTAACCGGCGATGTGATCGCACGCGTGACCGCCCAGACCAGCCGCCAATCCGGGCTCTCGATGGTCTATACAGAGCTGCTCAACTTTGGCGGCGATGAAATCTATTTTAAGGAAGAACCGGAGCTGGCCGGCAAGACTTTTGGCGAGACTTTAAATGCTTATGAAGATTCAGCCATCATTGGTATTCAACTGGTTGACGGCAGTATCAGGCTCAATCCGCCAATGGATACGCGTCTGGAATCTGGGGATAAGATTATTGCCGTCTCAGCAGATGATGACACAATCAAACTTTCTGGTTTAAGCAGTATTCCCGTCCAGGTCAACCTATTACGAAGCAGTAGCAAACGCGAAAGTTCTCCACCCGAAAAAGGCCTGTTGATTGGCTGGAATGAATCCGCCGCCATCATTGTGCACGAGCTGGATAATTACGTGCCCCACAACTCATCCGTCACAGTTGTAGCCGATGAAAGATACCAGGCTGATGTCAAACAATCTGCCCCATTCAAGAATCAGAAAATTATCTTCCGTGGCGGTGATACAACTGATCGCGCCTTGTTGGACGACCTGAACGTGGCAGAATTTGATCATGTCATCGTGCTGGCTGATACACGGCTGGACACGCAGTCCGCTGACGCACGCACACTGATCACGCTTTTACACCTGCGTGATATCGCCGAAAAAGATGCGACGCCCTTCTCAATCGTCAGTGAAATGCTCGATCTGCGCAACCGCGAACTGGCGGAAGTAACCAAGGTGGACGATTTTATTGTCAGCGACCACCTGATCAGCCTGATGATGTCACAGCTCTCTGAGAACGGTGATCTGTATGATGTCTTTGCAGACCTGTTTGATCCGGATGGTTCCGAAATCTACCTCAAACCCGCGTCAGACTATGTGGAAATTGGACAACCCGTCAACTTCTACAGCGTGGTTGAAGCAGCCAGCCGCCGTGGTGAGGTTGCCATCGGCTATCGGATCGTCAGTGAGCAATACTCAGCAGAAAAGGGCTACGGTGTACGCACCAACCCGAAGAAATCCAGCGAAATAAGCTTTGCGGCCAATGACAAGGTGATCGTACTGGCAGAAGAATAAAGCCAGACATTGATTGACAAAAGAGCCTGGAGACAGGCTCTTTTGCTACCTGGGCAGCCAGGCCGCGTATAATATACATGCGCAAAAGCGCAAAAGGAGTTAATATGGAAATATTTCTGCTTTGCCTGGTAGGGCTGATTGGCTTGGCCTTGCTGGTTATTTTATCGGGAATTCGCTTCATTCCAAACAACCGCATTGGTGTCGTTGAAAAACGCTGGAGCCTGGGCAAGGGATCGGTTAAATCCGGCCTGATCGCACTTAATGGAGAAGCCGGTTACCAACCCCAAGTTTTGCGTGGTGGGCTACATTATTTAATGCCCATCCAATACATTGTCCATACCATGTCGCTGGTAACAATCTCGCAGGGCAAAATTGGTTATATTTTTGCTCGCGATGGAAAGCAGCTTGAACCTTCTCAAGTACTGGCATCCAACGTCACGGTGCAGGACTTTCAGGATGTCATCAGCTTCTTGAGAGATGGCGGGCAGCGCGGGCCACAACGCCGAATTTTACGCGAAGGAACCTACGCCTTTAACCTGGTCCAATTTATCGTTATCACCGAAGAACGTGTCTTCTCGCTACCGATGAGCCGTGAAGAAAACGAAGTCGTTCTGCGGATGGCCGAAGTCATAAAAGAACGTAACGGGTTCAAACCTGTGGTCATCAAAGATACCGATGACATGATCGGGATCGTAACTGTCCACGACGGGCTTTCCCTGGCTCAGGGCGAGATCATTGCCCGGGTCGTTGGAGATGATCCGGCCAATGCATCCACCTACCATAATAAATTCCAGGATGCAGATCACTTTTTGGAAGCAGGTGGACATCGCGGGCGTCAACTACAAGTACTGGTGGAAGGCACTTATTATGTCAACCGGCTTTTTGCAACAGTTGAAATGATCCAAAAAACAATCATCGAGGTCGGCAACGTAGGGGTAGTCGTTTCTTATACCGGTGACACCGGCGAAGACCTCTCCGGTCTGGAATACAGACACGGTGAGCTGGTTTCAAAGGGTAACCGTGGTGTCTGGAGTGAACCTCTGCTGCCCGGCAAATATGCGTTCAACACCTATGCTGGCAAAGTCACGACTGTCCCAACCACGAACATCATTCTTAAATGGATCCGTAACGAAGTTGGCGCACACCACTTTGATGAAAACCTGACGGAAGTCTCACTAATCACCAAAGATGCTTTCGAGCCCAACTTGCCACTCTCGGTTGTCGTCCATATTGACTACCAGAAAGCCCCATTGGTCATCCAACGCTTTGGCGACATCAAGCGCCTGGTTGAGCAGACCCTGGACCCGATGGTTTCGGCTTACTTCAAGAATATCGGCCAGACCAGAACACTGATCCAGTTGATCCAGGATCGCAGCGCCATTCAGCAGCAGGCTGGCGTTGAAATGAAAGAGAAGTTTGCTCATTACAACCTGGAGTTGGAGGAAGTGCTGATAGGCACACCATCTTCGCCAGTAGGTGATACGCAAATCGAAACCATTTTGACCCAGCTGCGCTCGCGTCAGGTGGCCGCTGAACAGGTAGAAACGTACAATCAACAAGAAAAAGCAGCAGTCAAGGAACGTGAACTGCGCGAAGCGCAATCCCGGGCTCAGATGCAAACCAAAATGACTGAAGCCGAGTTGGATATCAACATTCAGAGTAATCAAGGTAAGGCTGAATACCAGCGCTCGATCCAACAGGCCGCCCAGATCCGCGCACTGGCTGAAGCCGAGGCTGAGAAGATCGCCCGTATCGGTGTAGCCCAAGCGCTCGCCACCGAAGAGCAGGTCCGCGCTTATGGCGGGCCGCAGTTCCAGGTGACCCAGCAAGTACTCAATCGTTTTTCTGACGCCATCCAACAGTCTAAGGTGGACGTTGTACCCAGGATCATGGTCTCGAGCGGCGGCGAAGGTGGCAGCGCCTCCGGCAGCATCATGGAAGCCCTACTGACCATGCTGCTCTCGGACCGTTATAGCAGCCTGGCAGGGGATGCCAGTAAGGTTGATCGCTCCCCAGAGGCTGAGGCCTTGCGCCAGCAGATCTACCTGAGTATGAAAAACAAACCTTCCGGCGACGAAGAGAAAGCCGAAAATAAGTAACATTTTTCTACGAACCATCAATGGTCATGGTTCATAACCCATACTTAACAAAAAAACTGGCGGATTATCCGCCAGTTTTTTATTTTCACAAGTTTATTAATTGGTTAGGGAGCTGTGGTTGTGGGTACTACTGGCTGTTGGTTATAGCCACCCATCATCCCGCCCATGCCTTTACCACCGCGCGCACCACGACCAGCGCCATTTTGCATGGTGCAGTTGCCAAAGTTGAAACCGTTGGCAGTCATGTTTTGCAGCATAGCATCAGCCTGTACCTGGGTCAGGACGCCATCGCTGACAGCCTTGGCAAGAGCGGTCTTATGAACATCGGTCATAAGAGTGGTTACGTCAGCTTCTTTGATACCCTTATCGAGAGCAAGCTGGTACATGCTTTTGCCACTTAAGAGCGCGGTTTCAACATCAGCCTTGGTTATTTTGAGTTTATCGGCGAGTGCCTGCTCAACATATTCGTGGATCTGACCTTGCCCGCCGCGCCCGTTCATCATGTTCCCAGGGCCAAAGCCCGCCGGCAAACCGGCCGCACTGACTGCATTGGACTGAGCGAAAAAGAAACCCGCGCCAAAGATGACCAACGCAACCAAACCTACTGATACAACAACCAGAATTTTTTTCATTTAGATTTTCTCCTTAAATTTGAGGCCTGGCGTTTTTTCCAACCAGGTTACTATATATAGGATATCGCTCTAATATAAAGAAAATGTAAAGGCTGTTGAAACATTCAGCAAAGAATACATGACTGCCTCATTTGCCGTCGCAATGAGCAAGGGAAAATATGAACTACGCTAGTTTAGACCATTGATTTTCGTAGTTGGGTCCACGCTTGGAATTGGGCAACGTCCTTTCGTGTGTATAGACGCTGGTGGCTTTGTATGACAGATGACCCGGCCTTTCAAATTGGCGACTGTTTACGAACAGCCTGTATTCCCTGATGGTAAAATGGCAATAGATTACGTAACTTGCTATTGCATTTGGCCCTATCCACCGGCCCATCCAGAAACATGCGGGAGCAGCCCCAAATTATAGGTTTCTGCTTGAATACGGCAAAAAAAGCACTGGAAACAAAGGATGTTTGAGTGGCATAGTGTTCCAGCGCTTTTAGGAAGACAAGAGATGTGATAATGCGTAAAATGACTTGCTTTGTTTTTATGCCACCATCCGGACCGCCCTTATCCATGCATCACGTTCCACGCCGGATGGCTCGGCAATAAAGCGATAATCATTCTTGCGGATGTACTCAGCCAGATCACTGCGCAAAGCCTGCATGACTTCACGCTGGAGTTTGATCAAAACATTACGTTTGCCTGGATCCCGCAACACCGCCTGTGCCTGGCGCAAATGGGCAAAACACAAGCCCTGCGAGGCCGCAAACACAGATTGCAGTTTTACGGAAAGAATATGTTTGGAGATTTCCGAAAGTACCCACGCAGTGATCTCATCCTGATTCTGGCAAGCCGGGCACTTTTTCTGCGCGGGCATAAGCATATGCTGTTTATCAATCTGCTCAAGCGCCACCCGCAGCAGATCGTCATAAATTATTGCTAATCCAAGAGCCTTACCCTGGACCTCATCCAATGCCATCCTGGCATGTTCTGAGCAAAACCCCAGGCTGGCGCGCAGCTGCTCGCGCAGTGAGTAATCGTTCACCCTTTCGTAAAAGAGACGCTCCAGGTAACGCAAATCGGCAGCATGTTGCATCCGACAGAGTGGACAGCCTTCCAGCTGACAGGCCTCCAGAAAAGCATCATACAGGGCAGTGTGGGTCATTTTATAATCATACTGTAACCCGGATAAAATGCAAGTTACTAAATTTTGGCCCAATCAGAAAGCAAATTATGCAAAACCCTTCCTTATCCACCCATAACCCACTTTCAAACATCCGTGCTTTGTACAACGGATTCGACTCCACAGTCACTAGACTTGACTGCGGCCAGAAATGCGCAGTGCACAACCCGAACGGTAAACCCTTCTGCTGCGACATCTGTCAGGCCATCCCGGCTGCTTACCAGGCAGAGTGGGCAACCCTGGAAAGTGACACTAACCTCTGGCACACCTGGCGAGGCAACGAATGTGAACATACGCAGCAGGACGAACACGATACGCTGCTGGCAGAAACGCCCGACGATATGCTGTTGCTGGCCTGTCTGGGTCCAAGCCTGTGCCAGAGGTCATTTCGCATCCTGAGTTGCAGACAATTTCCATTCTTCCCCTATGTCACATCCGACTACAGGTTTATTGGGCTGGCCTATGATTGGGAATTTGAAAAAACCTGTTGGGTTATCAGCAACCTGGACGCTGTGACTGAAACCTACCGGCAGCAGTTTATTGACACCCATGAGCAGCTTTTTGCATTTTCGCAGGAAATCTTCGAGAGTTACCAGATCCACTCGGAGCGTATGCGCGCACACTACGCCAACGAGCACAGACGCATCCCGTTATTACACCGTAACGGGGGCTACCACCTGATCAGCCCAGTCAGTGAACGGACGACACGGGTAACCGCCGAACAACTGCCACAATTTGGAGTTCTCAAGAATCTTGATCGATGAGCCGAATGGTCTCTCAGTTTGAATATATAAGGTCTTTTTTACCATACTCCGAAAAAGTGCTTGACTCTCTGCTCATAATCAGTAAGATAATTAAATCTGGACATAGCTAGATATTGGGAGATGATCAATGAAACTAAATTCCCTGTTTCTGCTCTTCGTTTCGGCCTTTTTTCTACTGGTAGCTTGCACCCAACCATCCCCACAAAATACACAAGCCACCATCGATGCCGCTGTAAAGGCAACTTCAGAAGCACAGCAATCAATGCAAGCCACAATTGAGGCAGCAGTTAAGGCCACCACCACCCAGGGCGAGTCTGCCCAAAAATCAGCCATCGACCAGTCAGTACAAGCAACCATCAACGCACAACCCGCGCCTGATTACGCCAGTATGACCCAGGAAGAAATGGCAGGCATGATCGAAGAAACTGTCAATAAGGCGATGACTGATTACACTGCTGCTACAACTGCCGTGACCCAGTCCACAAGCGACGGAACCGTCACCGATGAAGAAGCCAGTACGACATACACATATACATACGATGTCTATTACGAAGTAGCGAATGCTGAAGAAATAATCCAGGCATATTACGATTATTATGGCGCTTACGCAGACGCTGCGCTGGCATCTATGAACGCCATGGAACAAGACCTGGCTGCAATATCTGAGAGCCTTAACGAGATCGCCACCATCCTGGAGCAAGGCTCGGTCGCTGCCACGGCTGCCATTGACCAGCTTAATACGGCAGCAAACCAGGCCCAAACAAAAGCCGGAGAGATCCAGACTCAGCTACAAGGATTTCAAGACCAGCTCAAAACCGGCCTGACCAAACGCGAGGACACCCTGATCAACCTGCCCGCGAATAACATTGCCGACACCCAGATTGGGGCAATCAACCAGGCTAACGATTTTTTGGATGCTTTTAAAACGGCCATTAGCGATGGTAAGTTTTCACCTGAGGAGTTGGCTAATATAGGCCAATTAGCGGCCAATGCGAAAGCGAGCCTTGGAAAGACTGATGATCCGAAGTTTCAGAAACTGAGTGGTTCTATCGATGGACTGACACGTAATGCAGCCCGTGGTGAGTGGGGTCGTGCTCGCACAGGAATTGGTGACTTCGAACGTTCTGTGCCCAAACGACGAAAGTAAAGGTATTTTGGCAGGTAATGCCAGGAATATAATCAAAAACCTCCCCGTCTAAAATTGGGGGAGGTTTTTGATTACATCTCAAATATACTGATACTCTCTATATGATATGTCTGTGGGAAGAGGTCGAAGGGTGTAATCTGCCTGAGATGATATCCACCAGTCACCAGTCGGGCTGCATCTCTGGCCAAGGTAGAAGGGTCGCAGGAAACATAGGCCAGCGTTTTAGGCCCAAGCCTGATGATGGCATCCAGCACCGCTTTATCCAACCCGGCACGCGGCGGATCAACAATAGCCAAGTCCGCCTTTATTTTCAAGGCTGGCAGGATGTCCTGCGCAAGACCCTCATAGAGCTCCACGTTATCAAATTCATCAAGGTTGACCGCAAAATCTTCACAGGCCGATGGCGCGGATTCGATCGCAATGACCCTGGAAACTTTAGATGCAAAAAAAGCACTGAATAAACCGGCTCCGCAATAGACATCCAGCAAAATACTGGAGGCTGTAACCTGCAGAGTATCAAGTAAATGGACAACCATCCGGGCAGCCATACGGGTGTTGACCTGAAAAAAAGAAGCGGCTGAAACCTTGAAGAGACGGTCCAGAATACTGATGACAAGATATCCATCGCCAGCCAGAACAACACTACCGTTGCCCAGACTGGTCAGGTGGACAACTGAAATACCGGCTTCGATCTCCATCTCAGGAGGGGTGATTTCGTCAGATTCAAGCACGAGCAGCAGCTCATCATTTATGCCAGCACGCAGCGAAACCCGCTCAACCGGAGAATCAGCTTCAAACTCGAGGGTCGGCCAGAGTTTGTTGATCCCGGATTCTGGCAGAAAACATTCCTTTATAGGAATGAGCTCTTCAGGATTGGCAGCAGCGATAAAACCCAGAACACCGCTCTGATCCAAATGAAATTGAACATGGTTACGGTAATTCCACTCATCCGGGGAAGCTACAATCAGCAGCACCGGCGGATTCTGGATCTTTCCAATTCGTGTCAACTGGTCACTCAGAATATCCATTTTGAGTTTGAGCTGGGCAGTGTAGGGCAAATGTTGGTAATGGCAGCCACCACAAACACCAAAATACTGGCAGCGCGGCTCAATCCGCTCGGGCGAGGCTTTTACAACCTCGACCAATTCTGCACGCGCAAAATTTTTGCGATCATCCACAATACTTACGCGAACAGTTTCACCCGGAAGCGCAAAAGGGACAAAGACCGCCCGGCCATCGTAACGACCGATGGCATCGCCGCCATAGCTATGCGCTGTAAGAACAATTTCGACTGGTTTATCCATAAGCAATAAAGGGGCGGTCCATAAACCGCCCCACATGTATCCTGACGAGCATCAAAGTAATAATCGTACCCCTGAGGGGCCCGACGGCATGGCCTTTACTTAATAAATAAAGAAAGAAAGGGCGATCAGAAGCGCAAAAAAACCGGCTGCCAGTGTGCCAATTCGCTTTAATTCTTGTTTAGTGGTGGAATAATCCGGATTAAAATCCGCGCTGACAGTACCCCGCTGAATACCTGCGAAGGTAGGGGTAGACTTTGTGGTGACACTTCTGCTTTTCTTAGCCATTTTAAACTCCTAAGGATTTTGTAATACAGCGGATACAACGATCCGTTGATTATCGATCAAGTAAGGATAACACGAGATAAGCGTTACCGTGGCATCGGGCGTTGATGCCATTACATCCACGCGAGTAGGCGCAACAATCTGTGTTGCAGTAATCACATAAGTAAATTGCCGCGCGCTGGTGTACAGAATAATCACATCACCTGGCTGAAGTTTATCCAGATGGCGAAATATCTCACCAAAAATATCATTGTGCGCTGAAAAAACAACATTTCCATTTTCGCCGGGGTTGGGCGTACCGAGATGCTGCGCCACACCCTTCTTAAGTTGCTCCCAACCATCGCCCTGCACAATCGGTGCATCAATATTAATGGCAGGCACCTGAATACGTATACCCTGTTGAGGGCTGGCGGTTGGCACTGGCACATTTTCCAGGGCCGGAACCAACGCGCGCAAATGCTCCGGTATTTCAGCATCATTCGGTTGGGCACCTTTGGCCGAATTAGGCGGCGTGTGCCCGGATGGCAGGACAACCGCCGTGATCAACGCGGTTGGAATCACCGTAGGAGGCTGGATGGCTGCTGCAGCTTCCTGATTCAGGGTCTTCAGGATGGAAAGACCGTTAAACACCAGGCCGATCAGGACTAACACAGCCAGAACTTCAACGCCCAACAGCAGGTTGTCCGTCCAACGTCCGCCTTGTCGTGCTGACAGACCGGCGAGGCTCTCTTCGGTGGCAGTTCCACCTTCAGGGGTATCCACCACCCGCCCAACCTCTGGATCAGCATCCGCGTCAGGCGTTATGGATATTACACGACCCGTTCGGCGGAAACTTTCCAACCGGTCGCGGCGATTTACACGGCGCTTATCCAACAGAAGGCGGCGTAGTTCTTCCACCGAAAGGTCTTGCAAGCGCTTATCAACCATAACGGAAAGATTATACCCTGATTGCGCGACTCGCGAATCGGGAATTACTCGTCCACTCGTCCATCAGATCTCCATCCAACTATTAAACAGCATGATCCGCTTAAAGTTAGCCAGTCGGGTCGAGCTAAACTTGCAAACAAGCGCGGATACGCTTTTCTGGTATTTTTTCACGGGGTATGCAGTTTGATGGAAAGAACATTCCCCGTTAGGAAAGAATTATTTTTTGGGATTGTATTTATGAAGCAAGCCACCGTTTTTTGTTTATTTACGTGCAAAGGTTGTGGTGACTAGGACCTGAACCAGATATCGGTGATAAATAGCTTTATTGCGCTAAATACCTCATGTTTTTGGTTTTCTCATCGATATTATTATCTCATTTATATGGCGTTCTCAAGAAAGCTTGACAGCTAGACAAAAAGACCCTTCTCGGTAAAATTGGTGTCGCCAGACAACCAACAACCGAGGAGGATCGATATGGAGTATAGCACGCTCAAGCCG
>CAINXK010000579.1 GCA_903854805.1 uncultured Anaerolineae bacterium | reverse complement strand
CGCGCGCCCAGGTGGTCGGGCCAGCTCCCGTTGTGGACATGGCGCCCACAATGTCGGGATTCGCGCTGATGATCGCAGAAGCCTTCGCGATTGCCACAGGCGGGTCAAATCCTTCTTCCTGCGCTGGCAACACCTTGAAAGCAGGGAAGTTTTTGTTCATATCTGCCGTGAAGGTCTTCGCTACCAGGTTCTCGACAGTATTGAAGTTACCTTGGGTAACTGCAATCGTGCCGCTCTTGATGCCACGTTTCTGTAGTTCAGCACCCATGGCGGCAGCCACATCCTGCGCATACTTGACTGTATCAGCAGCCACCCAGGCGGTCAGGCCCGGATAATCGCCTTCAGCTGCTGGGAAGTGCGCTGAAACCAATGGAATGCCCGCTTTGCCGGCTCGGTCAATCACCGGTTTCAACGACGGGTCGGACGCAAAGGTCACGATGCCATCCGCTTTTTCAGCAATCGCCTGTTCCATCGAAGCCGACATTTGAGCATAGTCAGAGCCATCGGAGAGCAGCAGCTTATACTTGTAACCAAGCTCTTCGCAACCGACCACGAAGCCTAATGTCATCAGGCGGATTACAGGGTGGCCTTTCAAGAAACCTACGTTGTACAGCACCTTGCCGGGCACACCCAAGGCTGGGTTCTGGGTTGGTGCGGCTGCTGCAGCAGCAGGAGCTGCGGCTGTTGGGGCCGGGGTTGGTTGTGGCGCACAAGAGATCACCATGACCGCAATCATTAATAGCGCAAGCAACTGAGATAGTACTTTTCTGACATTCATTCTCGACTTCTCCTTATTGAAATTTGACTGAACGCGATCCCATATTCTTGAGAGGCAAACAATAGCCAAATCCTGCACAAATGCTGTTTATCGTTTCGAATGCCTCCTTGTGGGTGAACTCCGTTGTTTTCTGATACCAGGAAACAGTTTTGATCTATGAAAAGGATAAATCAAGCTGAGGTTGCTTTGGCCTTTCGACGAAGTAAGTCGATAAATACCGCCACGATCATAATTACACCGATTACCACCGTCTGCCAGTAAGGGTCAACATCAATAACAACCAAACCGTTATTGACCACTTGCATGATTAATAATCCAATTACTGCACCAGCAATCGTGCCAACACCACCCCATAGGCTGACGCCGCCGATGACTACACCAGCGATTACATTCATTTCCCAACCAAGACCAATGGTTGGCTGGCCGGTAATAATGCGTGCCATCAGTAGCATGCCTGCTAGACCAGACATCATTCCCACCAACACAAAACCGGAAGCTTTGATAAATGTCACATTGATGCCGGCCAGATTCGCCACTTCTTTGTTACCGCCGACCGCATACAATTTTCTTCCATGAATAGTGCGGCGTAAGGCCTGGTCAAAAACCACTGCCAACCCGATAAAGATGAAAAAGCTCCAAGAAATATTCCAGGGCTGCGCAACGCCAAAATTATTGATCGCTTCTGGAAGCGGGTAAATGGAATAACCTTTTGAAATCAGATAGTTCAAACCTTTAGCGATATTCATCATTCCTAGCGTAGCAATAAAGGCCGGTACGCCCATTTTTAGAACAACAAAGGCATTGACCAGTCCGACTACTGCTCCGGTTAAGAGCCCAGCTAAAACTGCTGGAAAAATTCCCCAGTTCCAGCTTACCATCAAGGAGCTGCATACGATTGCAGCCAGCCCGGCAGTAGCCCCAACCGAAAGATCAAATTCACCTGAAACCATCAAGAAAACCTGTCCTAATGCTATAACACCAACGAAAGACATCGCTCTCAATATCGTTGCTATATTATTGGGGGAAAGGAATATTGGGTTCAAAGAATAAAACAGAATGATAAATCCCACTAATGTAGCCAGCACACCAACTTCTGGGATTGCAATCAGTCTACGGATGAAATTTCCTCTTTGCGCAGATACTTTTCCTTCAACTGAAGTTTCAACCGAGGTTTCTTCCATAATTCCATCCTTGAATTAATCGATTTGGTTATGATTGAGGGCGAAAAGCGAGTACGTTGGGACGAACAATTACTTTAATTTGTTTTCTGTCAACAGTTAACATAGTTAATAAATTTTATATCACAACGTAAAGGCTTTGTCAATAAGTGATTCCAGATCAGTCGGAAATTATTAACCTCGAATTACTGCATGTCTGGTGCGCAATGGTGTTATGCAAAAGGTAATTGGATTATTGTGTTGACAGAATATTCGCAAGAAAGGTAGAATGAGCTTTATCTTTTCAAATCGAGGTTGTCGATGCGTCGTCTAGGCTTGACTTTTATATTGGTGATTATGCTGTTGTCAGCATGTCAAACGGACAAAAGCTCTCTATCCAAGAATATTGTAGGGAATTGGGCTAATTCATCAGGGTATACGATCGAGTTTTTCGATGATGGCAAGGGAGTCATTCCCGGCGTCACCAATCAAATTCCTGATGCTACTTTTAATTATCTGGTCACCGATCTAGATCACGTATCGATTGATCTTGGAAATCAAAAATACACCATCCAGGTTAAAATTGTAGGCGATGAATTAACTTGGACCGATTCCGTGGGCGTAGAAACGTATACACGGGTTAAAAAATAAGCAGCATTATTCCGGTATATACATCGAGCGCCAGCAGAAATCTGCTGG
>CAINXK010000578.1 GCA_903854805.1 uncultured Anaerolineae bacterium | reverse complement strand
GATAAACAAGTTTGCTGGCGGCAATCGCGTTCGATTAAATATCCAGCTGCCTGGACCGACAGTGGAGCTTCTGACGCTGTGTTTTATCTGGGGGGTCTGGGTGCATCGGTGGCGATTTGTTCCCCGGTGGTTGGAAATGGATCGCCGCCGCGAATTATGAATTACCAGTATTCATAATTCGCGGCGGCTCGAACCAATTCGATTACGCAGAATGCCGAGGTACTCAAAGCGTATATTATGGTTGTCCGACAAAAATCTGAGGCTAAAAAAGCTGACTTGCTGCTCCACAGCACGGGCGGCGTGATCTCGCGTTATTACTTCGACCGCGTAATGGTGCCCGCGAGCCTGTTACTGGACCCGCTGACTTCAGCCTGTGCATTGGTTCTCTCGGATACGGTGGTTGGGTTGGATAGCACCACTGCCTTACATTTGGATAGTCTGCAAGAAGCTCCTTATATCAGGGTAGCTTATAAACTTCTGGTTGGTTTCGCATCATTACGTTCGATGCAGCGGTGTTCCAGGGTTTGCTTGTGTGTACTGTTCTGGTTTGTTTGGAAACTGCGCCACCCCCCCGGCCTGAAGAACATGCTTATACTACTGCGGTTTTTCCCTATCCAGCCATAGCTCGCGATACTTGCGATTCCAATCGATTAGGAACCGGAAGGCGATCACCAGTCCATCGCAAATACCCACCCATAAGATCACTCCCCGCAGTCCGCACAACCATAGAACCGGAGCCAGAAAAATACCGGTGGCCACGGTGGCTCTGGCGCTGTGGTGGATCAAGAGTACCAGGGTTACCAATATGCCCAGTCCAATCAAGAAGCCGAGCGGCTGTACGGCCAGCAGCCCGCCGCCCGCAGTGGCCAAACCCATCCCGCCACGGAAACCCGCAAAAACTGGCCAACAGTGTCCGACAACAGCCAGACCGGCTGTGAGCGGAACGATGAGCCAGGTTGCGTCTGCCGGGGCATAACGCAGCGCCAGCCAGGTGGGCAGGAAGCCCTTGGCGACATCCATGATGAACACGAGTGCCCCCGGACCAAAACCGGCCTGTCGGATGGTGTTGGTGGTGGTGGCGTGTCCGGAGCCGCTGGCGCGTACATCCACACCCTTGACGAGGCGCGTGATCCAGATCGATGGCGTGAGTGACCCAAACAAGTAACCAAGCAGGCCAAAACCAAGAGCATAGAAGATGGAAGCTAGCGTCGACATGAATTCCTCAGGCGGGAGCAGTGGATGAAGAAACAGGTAGACCGGCGTGGAACTGGTGCCGATCTACCTGCCAGATGGTGCCCTAACTTTTTTCTTAGGCGATGCCCACTTCGTTGTTAAACTCTACGATCAATTCATCGATCTCGTCGGCTTGCTTCTGAACACTCGTCCAGTAATCAGGCTGGTTCCACATATCCTGGATATCTGCATAGGTCTTGCCTTGCTGTTCCACCCAGGTGAAATATTTCAGATTGTGAACGCGGCGGCGATCCGGGTAGCGCAGTTCCAGCATGTTATCGGTTGAAAGACCCATCAGCCAGCGGGAGTAATCGGCGGCAGCGTCGCGGTCGCTGTATTCGCCCAATTCCGCGTGCATCTCGGTCAGGCGGCTCTGATACAGTTCCATCGAGTCTGTGGCTATGGTGAAAATAACATCGTGCTCGTCCATTTCGTAGTATTTCGCCATTTTGATGGCGGTCTGTACGTTGGAGACGCCCGAGAAACCAAGCAGGTTGAGCTGTGCGATGGTGGCTTCTGGCACGCCCTTGCTGGCGAGGAATTTTTTGCCGTTGGGTTCATTGAAAAGGCGGGCGGTGTTGACAACACCGTTATCGTCAATCGCGACGACCAGGTCCGTGTTCTTGACATTGTGGATCCAGGGTACGTGCTTATCGCCAATGCCCTCAATGCGGTGTGAGCCAAAGCCGTTTTCTAGCAGGGTGGGGCACTGCAGGGCTTCACTGGCGGCAATTTTGCTGCCCGGGAAAACCTGCTTCATGTAATCGCCGCTGGCGATCGTACCTGCTGAACCGGTGGCGGACGTGATGCCGCGGAATTGGTCGCCGGGCCGTGCGATTTGCTTGAAGGCTTCTTCCATGGCGTGTCCGGTCACTTCATAGTGCCACAGATAATTGGGGAATTCCTGGAATTGATCAAAGATCATCAAGTCCTGGCCCGAGTGGCGCAGTTCGTTACACTTATCGAAGATTTCCTTGACGTTGGATTCTGATCCGGGTGTTTTGATGGTTTCGCCGGCGACTTTTGCCAGCCATTCAAAACGTTCGCGGCTCATACCTTCAGGCAGGATGGCGATGGATTCACAGCCTAATAGGGCAGAATCATAGGCGCCGCCGCGACAGTAGTTACCGGTAGATGGCCAGACGGCCTTCTGGGTGGTTGGGTCAAACTGTCCGGTGACCAGGCGAGGCACCAGGCAGGAAAAGGCCGCGCCGACTTTGTGCGCACCGGTTGGGAACCATTTGCCTACAATTGCGATGATACGGGCTGGAACGCCGGTCACTGAGGAAGGCAGTTCCAGAAGGTTGATCCCACCGTAGGTTCCGCCACTGGGCTTGGCTTCGTTATGCCAGTTGATACGGAACAAGTTGCGTGGGTGGATATCCCATAGTCCAATCCGGGCAAGCTCTTCTTTTACGCTAGCCGATATTTTGGATGGGTCCTTCATCTGCGCATAGGTAGGAATAATGATATTGCGCTCGCGGGCGCGCTGGATGGCACGTTTGCGGCGTTCGGCGTGGATAGTAAGATCGATTGTGGTCATAGGGTAAACTCCTAGTCTGGGAGAAAGTTGTCCGACAACTTAATTATATCCCTCTTGTGGCTTTCAATGGCAGATTAATACAAAATTGGGTATTCGTAGGTTTCACTTTGCAATTATGTAGGTTATTTTTAATGTTTTCCAGTGCGAAAAGTTGTAATATACCCTTAGTGGCACTTCTGCCACGAAAGGAGGTTCAATATCGAAAATATGGAGCCGAAGCACTACAGGGGAAAGCACGGGTGACCTAACCCTGGCTGTCCAGATTTTGAACGAAGCCAGACGTCCACCACGACGATAAAGTGGTTCACTCCCGCGCTCTCTCCAGGGAATAACAAGTCTGTAATAATAGTTTTGAAAGTTAGGCGGATGGGCTTATGCCTGTCCGCCTTTATTATTTGTGAGAGATTGGAAAGTTTGACGGCAGGTCTTATCTAAGCGTAAATGTGAGAGGCTCGGCGCTTTGCGGAAGATTGACGGTTTGAGTCAGGGGGTCAACATTGCCGGTAAAACCGGGTTTGTAAGTAGTGCAGGTGCTATCGCTCCAGATATTGCTTTTACAATCGGTGGCTGTGAAACTTACCTTCCATGCTCCGCTGGCGGTATCTGGCAGGAATGAGAAGAATAGCCCATTTGCATCTGTAAAAGCAGGGTTAGATGAAACATCGCTACTTTCCCCCTGGCTGACATCAAAACCAATTCCCTGGATGGGCATACCGCTGACATCCACTACCCGGCCTTTGATGATGACCACATTCTTGGGCTCACGAACTGGCACACGGGATAGGTCAACACTGCTTTGGAGCAGCTGCGAGAAAACCCAGCCTTCACTGCCATCTGCCGTCTTAACGTAAGTCCACTCACTGCCAGG
>CAINXK010000577.1 GCA_903854805.1 uncultured Anaerolineae bacterium | reverse complement strand
TGGTCGGATGAAATTTACCGCATCTTCGGCGAAGATCCGCTGGTATTCAAGGTGAGCAACGATACCTATCAAGAATATACCCATCCAGAAGATCGTGAAGCTACTTTGAATTATTATCGAGATGCGCTCGAAAATGATTTGCCTTACAGGATCACGCACCGGCTCGTGCTGAGGGATGCCACCGTCAAGTACGTGGAAGCACAGGCTGAGATCGTCCGGGATGAGAAAGCTGCGCCTTTGTTTATTCGGGGCACGCTCCAGGATGTGACCGAGCGCAAACTGGCCGAGCTGGGGCTGCGCGAGAGTAATGACCTGCTCTCGGCCTTCATGCAGCACTCGCCAATGTATATATATATCAAGGATGTCACTGCCACAAGCAGCCGTACACTGATGGCCAGCGATAACATCCAGGAATTAACCGGGTTCTCGCGTGAAGAAACGCTCGGCAAGCCGATGCAAGCGTTATTCCCAGCTGAGCTGGCTGAAAAAATAACAGTCGATGACTGGGCCGTGGTTTCCAGGGGGCAAGTGCTCAGCCTGGAAGAAGAATTGCATGGGCGCAGCTACACCACCATCAAATTTCCCTTTGTATTGGGAGGCCGGAAGCTGCTGGCGGGTTACACCGTCGATATCACTGAGCGCAAGCAGGTTGAGATGGCGCTGCTTGAGAGTGAACAGCGCTACCGTTTGCTGGTGGATCACTCATCTGATTTGATCTGGAGCTTAAGTGTGGAGGGCGTCTTTACTTATGTATCACCCTCCTGGGAGCGCTTCACTGGCTACCTCCCAGCTGAATTGATCGGCACATCGCTGGCGCACTTGATCCACCCGAATGATATGGCCGGCATCCGGGGAATGTACCAGAGCATGTTCCAGAACAAAACGCCCATGAATATCCCGGAATTTCGCTTCCGGCAGGCCGATGGCAGCTGGCAGTGGCATGCAGTTTCGGTATCGCCGATCATCAGCCACGGAGAAGTGGTCTCGCTGGTGGGTGTTTCGCGGGATGTCAGCGAGCGCAAGCGTGCCGAAACGGCACTTAAGGAAAGCGAGGCGCGCTTTAGAAGCCTGTTTGATGATTCGCCCATCTCACTCTGGGAGGAAGATTATTCCGAAGTCCAGCTGCGATTGCAGGAGCTGCGCCAGCAGGGGGTAACGGATTTTGATGATCATTTTGTGCAACATCCCGAGCTGGTTACAGAGTGCGTCGCGATGGTGAAAATCAGAAATGTCAACAAAGCTACCCTGCTCTTATTTGGAGCTTCCAGCAAGCAGCAGTTGGAAAGCAACCTGGGCTTCATTTTCCCTGAAACATCACATGACCAATTCCGTGCTGAGATGGTGCTGATTTCATCAGGTGTGGCGCGTTTTGAAATGGAAACGGTCAACCGCACTCTGGATGGCCGGCTGATCACGGTCACTATGAATTGGGCCATTGTGCCGGGTCACGAAGGCGATCTATCCCGGATCCTGGTTTCACTGGTCGATATTACCGAGCGTACTCGCGCCGGAAAGGCCCTGGAGGAAACCAACTGGCAGTTGGAAGAGTCGGTTGATCTGGCCAAAAAGCTGGTTGAGCGGGCTGAAATGGCCAGTATTGCCAAAAGTGAGTTCCTGGCAAATATGAGCCATGAGATCCGGACCCCCATGAATGGGGTGGTTGGAATGACCAACTTGCTGCTGGAAACCAACCTGGATCTGGAACAGCGCCATTATGCAGAGACCGTGCGGGCCTCTGGCGAATCCTTGCTGGTTCTGATCAACGATATCCTGGATTTGTCCAAGATCGAAGCCGGAAAGCTGGAACTGGATCTACTGGACTTCGATCTTTCGATCTTGCTGGATGAATTTGCGACCAGCCTGGCTGTGCGCGCCCAGGAAAAAGGCCTGGACCTGCTGTGTGTGGCTGACCCAGACGTGCCAGTGCTGCTGCGCGGCGATCCTGGGCGTTTGCGGCAGGTGCTGACCAACCTGGTGGGCAATGCGATCAAGTTTACACGCCAGGGAGAAGTGTTGGTGGGTGCGACCTGTCTTTCTCAAAATATGGATGAAGTTGTGCTGCGCTTCACGGTCCGAGATACTGGAATTGGTATTCCGCCCGAGAAGCTTGGCCTGCTTTTTAATAAATTCAGTCAGGTGGATGCCTCCACCACCCGCGAGTTCGGCGGGACCGGTTTGGGTTTGGCTATTTCCAGGCAGTTGGTGGAATTGATGGGCGGTGAAATCGGCGTGGAGAGTGAAGCCGGTAGTGGCTCGGAATTCTGGTTTACTGTTTGCTTGCAAGCCCAACCAGAAGGAAGCCTGCCGGTTAGCGATATCCAGGCGGGGTTCAAGGGTGTGCGTGTGTTGGTGGTGGATGACAGTGCCAATGGTCGCGAAATCCTGAGCAAGCAGCTGGCTGCACGCGGCATGCGCCCGCTGGCATTGGCGGATGGCCAGGCAGCGCTGCTGGCCCTGGCAGAAGCGCGCCGGGCTGGCGAGCCATTCGAGCTGGCGCTTTTGGATATGCAGATGCCGGAAATGGACGGAGAAATGCTGGGGCAGTTGATCAAAAGCGATCGCGATCTGAGTGATACAATTCTGATCTTGCTGTCTTCCCAGCCAGGGCGCGTGGATGCGAGCCGCTTGATGGAAATTGGTTTTGCCGGCTATCTGACCAAGCCGCTGCGTTTTAACGATCTATTTAGTCTTCTCAGAAGTACGCTGGTAAATTTCGACCAGCATAGCCATTCAAACCAGGTGCCGGCCGAAAAGCTGGCCCTGGAGCGCCGGGCTGCGCGTGAAATTCCGCGGGTAATTGCAGCATCCTCGACGCGCATTCTACTGGTTGACGATAACAAGACCAACCAGCAGGTGGCGTTGGGTATTCTGAAACGCCTCGGGTTGAATGCAGATGTGGCCAGTACCGGGCAGGAGGCGCTGCAGGCCTTGGAGCTATTTGCGTATGACCTGGTGCTGATGGATGTGCAGATGCCGGTGATGGATGGCCTGGAAGCCACGCGCACCATCCGCGATTATGACTCGGCGGTGCTTAACCATCTTGTGCCAGTCATCGCCATGACCGCGCATGCCCTGCAGGGCGATCGTGAGCGCTGTCTGGAAGCCGGTATGAATGATTATGTTTCCAAACCGGTCGATCCGCGCACGCTGGCCGAGACGCTGGTGCGCTGGCTGCCCGGCGCGCGGATAGAAGCGAAGACTTCGGAAAATGCGCAGGTCGCTGCGCGTCCAGAACAGCCGGCTGTCAAACAACCGCCCGTCTTCGACCGGGCTGGGGTGATGGACCGCCTGATGGGTGACGAAGAATTGGCCCGGATTGTTTACGCTGGTTTCCTGGAAGATATTCCAAAACAGATCCAGGCGCTGAAAAATTACCTGGATAATGAAGATGCTGTCAGTGTCGAGCGCCAGGCGCATACCATCAAGGGCGCGGCTTCCAATATCGGTGGTGAGGCGCTGCGGGCGGTGGCTTTTGAGATGGAGAAGCGCGGCAAAGTTGGTGATCTGCCGGCAGTGCGCGAACAGCTGGATGAGTTGGAGCGGCAGTTTGGGCGTTTAAAAATTATGTTAAAAAGAGAACTTTAGAATTGGATCTAATCAATAAGGCTGGAAATGTTACAATGTTCGTATTACTCACGCTTAGCAGGTTTGCCCGGCAGCATGTACGGGAAACCCAGCGATATTCGTTCATTTGCAGGCAGTCAGCGAGATGGCGAGGCCGGTGAGTAGATGCCAATGTTTGCAGTATCTCGTGGCGGCTTGGGCCGCTGGAATGGTATTCATTTTTTGTTTGGGAGATGATTCGCATGAAAACGTTGATTGTTGAAGACGATTTCACCAGCCGCCTTTTGATGCAGGAATTGCTAAAGGGCCTGGGACCGGCACATATTGCGGTTGACGGGCAGGAAGCCGTGGAAGCAGTACGTGTGGCGTTGAAAGATGGCGAGCCCTACGACCTGATCTGCCTGGATATCATGATGCCCGGATTGGACGGACAGCAAGCCTTGCGGGTTATCCGCGAGATGGAAGATGAACGCGGCATCGGTTTGACCAAGGGCACCAAGGTGGTGATGACGACTGGGCTGTTCGATCTGCAAAGTGTGGTCAGTGCCTACCAGGGCTTGTGTGATGGCTACCTGACCAAACCGATCCATAAAAAGCAGTTGTTAGACGAGCTGTACCGGCTTGGGCTGCAGCCCTAACTTCCAAAGGAAGATATGCGTATTCTCATCGCTGAAGACGATCTGACCGCCCGCACCATTCTGGTGAGCCTCATGAAGAAGTGGGGTTATGAAGTGGTGGTGGTCAATGATGGGCAGGCTGCCTGGCAGGTTTTGCAGCAACCGGAGCCGCCCGCTCTACTTGTATTGGATTGGATGATGCCCGGTTTGGATGGGCTGGATGTGATCAGGTTGGTGCGTGAAAAATACAGCGATCCCCCGCCATATATCATCCTGCTAACCAGTCGGGACGAAAAGGATGATGTCATCTCAGGCCTGGAAAGTGGCGCCAATGACTATATCAAAAAGCCTTTTGCCCAGGAAGAATTATTCGCCCGGCTGCGGGTGGGTCAGCGCGCGGTTGAACTGCAAAACAGGCTGATTGAGACTCAGAAGGTCCTGGAGCATCTGGCCACACATGATCCCCTGACCGGTATTCTTAACCGGCGCGCTATCCTGGAGCTGCTTGCGAAGGAGTGTTCACGCACCGAGCGCGGCAGCAAGACAGGCAAGATCGTCGGGTTGAGTATCGGCTATTTTGATCTGGATAACTTCAAGCAGTTCAATGATAAGTACGGGCATCAGGTGGGGGATGAGGTCTTGAAGGGTGTGGTTGGGGTTCTCAACAGCCGGATGCGGAAGTATGACAGCATCGGACGGCTGGGTGGGGACGAGTTTCTGGTGGTGGCGCCGGATACTGAGGAAGAAAACGGTGAGCATCTTTTTGAGCGTTTAGCGCAAGCGATCGCCGACTTCAAGCTCCAGACATCAGCGGGTGAGCTTTCAATTACGGTCAGTATCGGGGTGGCTTCGGTCGGTGACAATGAAGGTTTGGATCAATTTTTAGACAGCGCGGATGAAGCCATGTACCGGGCCAAACGTGCCGGTCGCAAGCCGGAAGAAAATTTGGGGTCGGATTGATCGGGCAGTTGCGCAACGGTTAAAATTGGTTTTCAGCGCTTGTGGTGGTGATGGTGATAACTGGGGTATCGGTGAGTCGATACCCCAGTTTTTTGTTGGAGAGTGAAGGTGCGTAAATGCGGGGGGTGGCTGGAGTATTGCCAGATAGATAAGAGGTATTTTCTGTGGTGATTTGGGACGAGAGGGCCTCTCGTCCCAAATCACCACTTGCGGGGCAGATCAACGATTTTCGTGAGTTGGGTGGCGGGGCTGTGATGGTTTGAAGGTATTTACTCACAAGCTCTTCGTTTTGGCACTGAACCATCCTGGTTCTGCTGCTCGGGCGATTAAAAATCGATGGTTTGCCCCGCCTGTGGAGTTTTTGCGCCTGTTTTGGCGCAAAAC
>CAINXK010000576.1 GCA_903854805.1 uncultured Anaerolineae bacterium | reverse complement strand
TAGCCAAACATTTCGTAGATCGCGTTGTAATAAGTAAATGGTGCGATCGGGATCCGATCCACTTTTTCGCCTTTGAAAGTTTTCAACAATCGCTCTCTACCATTCATCTTGGTATCTTTTTTAACTTACTTGACCATTCTCGGTAGCTCGCTGGAAATCAACGCCAGTTGCAAACGAGAAGTTTAAATGCCAATCATAGGTCGAATTGGCTTTGACCGTAGAATATTCCTTGTGTAATCTGGCAACATCCAGGCGGTCCAAGGAGGCAGTTCCCGGCTCAAGAAAAATGTTGTAAAGATCCTGCCAACCACCTTCATTGGGCAAAATACCGAAGTACGGAACCTTTTCAACAGGAAATGAAAGAAACAGCGAAAAATTACTTTTGGGAAAGGTAAGCCCACAATAGCCCTGTGGCATTTTCCCTTTGATGAAATACTTTTCAGCGTTTTTTACAGTTTTGGGCTGAATTTGGCGCAGATCACGCTCGGCCCCATTCGCAGCAGTAAAGCACGGCCATGGAAATTCATCACCATAATTTCCAAGTTGACCAGAAAAGCTCAAAGTGCTAATAATATTTTGGATACCATCTGGCAGAACCAATCTTGCGCCTTCTTCCAGATAGAACATCGTATGAGCTGCCCACATGAAATCGAAATCAAAATTTGACAGGTTTGTGACTCGATAGTCCAATCTTAAAATATCATCCGATGTAAAGGATATCCATTTTTCAAGCAGGTACGGAAAACGTACGCCATGGACTTTCATGTGAAGCCTGTCATTTAAGCTGGAATGTTCCCAGGGCAGGCTCCAGACTTCGCCATGATCGGCAAGCGGAGTGCCTTGCCATGGGTAGCTCTCATAGAAGCATTTATCGATCGTTGGGAACATGTCATCGAACCCTGAACATTCACCGGCCACATAATCGCCATCAAATGGCTGCAGCAGGTATTTTTCCGCTGGGCGTTGAACTAGGAGTTCGCACTGCAGAGGCTTATATACTAAAGAAGCCATCTTCGCGCCAATTCCAGGTAGAAACTGGGCGCGAATACTCTCTGACTCAATGGTGACGGCGGTTTGATCCTTATATAGTGACGAGTAAATTTTGACCATCACAGTTTGTCAGTCTCCTATTCCTGAATACCGAAAAGCCTTTTGGCTACTCCCACAGCCTGTACAGCTGAAGGCGCATACCCATCTGCGCCGATCTGATCCGCGAACTCCTGGCTGATAGGCGCTCCACCGATCATGACACGCACTTGCTCGCGCATCCCTGCTGCATTGAGTGCCTTGATGGTGTCATCCATCCCTTTGAGTGTCGTGGTCAGCAATGCTGAAAGCGCCAGAAGATGTGCATCATGTTCCTTCAATGCCTCGACAAATTTCTGTGGAGGCACATCCACGCCTAAATCAATCACTTCAAAACGAGCGCCTTCCAGCATCATGCGTACCAGGTTTTTGCCAATATCATGAAGGTCACCTTTTACCGTTCCCAACACTACTTTCCCCATGGAGCCCACACTTGCGCCACCTTCGCTAGCCAGCAGAGGCTGGAGCACCGCCATACCGGTCGCCATCGTTGAACCCGCCATGATCAACTCTGGCAAGAAAAACTCTCCATTCTCATACATTTTGCCAACTTCATCCATGCCATCGGCCATTCCCAGGATGATTTCCAAAGTACCCAGGCCCGCATCCAGCGCAGATTGGACAGCTGCCTGAATACCCGGTCCGTCAAATTCGATCAGGCGTTGGCGAACTTGCTCGATGATCGTGACCTGGGCTGCGCTTAATTTAGATTCCTTGGGTTCTTTCTTTTCTATTTTAATAACCTGTTCGGTAGCTGACTTATCTTCCGCCTGAAGAGTAGGCTCACCCGCCAGGCGCTTGGCAATATTAGTGCGCACACTGGCGACAATTCGGTTGGCGGTGTCAAAAGGATCCCAATTCGCGGGGATATATCCTCCCTGGTTATCCATACCCGTATTATCCATTACAAAAGTTGCCAGCATGATCCCGCGAAAGTCATCCAGATCAGCAAATAAATGAGCATAATAACCTTCCACATCCACCGGAGACGCATCCTGGATCTGGATCGTCACCTGGTGATCCATGCTTTTGACCAGATGGGTAAATGCATCAAACTTACCCAGGGGGGAGTTGTTGATAACGCGCAGAGATTTGATTTGCTTAAGATTATCGATATTTTGCCCACCATTGCCACAATAATGAACACTGCCGCCACCAAAAGTTTCAAAAATGCGGGAAACACTCGGAACCACAAACTTGTGGTAGAGATCGGAGCCGATTAAGACCAGGTCATCATCCGACTCCCAGACACCGCAACCGGGAGAAAAAGCGCCCTGCAGACCGTTGCTACTCTCGAACGGCTCTCCAATATGTTCTTTTTGAATTTTGACCCAATGGATGAATGCATCTGTGACCATATCGAAGAGATCATGCACCATCTGTGGCTCGCTGTACATCCATTTATAGAGCTGGGCCTGCCCGCACATTAACCCAATGGTTCCCAAGGGCCCTTGCATATCCGTCAGCCCAACGGGCAGATCACCGTTGGCAACCACGAAATCAATGGCTTTCAATACTTGCGGCATCCAACCACTCTTATTGGGGTCGGGAAGCTTTAAGTGGGCTATATCGGCAGGCGATTTGATGCACGGTTCGGCAACAGCAGGGTCATCAGCTGGATCATCGGGCACCCGGATCTTGGCCCCGAAGCCGGATGCCAGGATGCCCGTACCAAACCACGGCATGAAATACGGCACATAATCATCATTTACAAGTTGTAGATGCTTTTCATACCCATTGGCCTGGTATGCAAGCATGCTGGCCGGGTTGGTGTAGTAATCAATTGGTTTATCCTGCGAACCGAATGAAAAGTAACACGGCGTGTTGACCAGGATGGGTACCTGTTCAGCTGATGTGACCGGCACGCGATTGAACGCCTGCTGTATTTTAGCAATGCGTGGGCTCAAGTCAAAACCGCGCCAATTGGTAAATGAATTCATGAACGCTCGCCTTTGGGGGGAGAATAGGGGATTGCCATTTTCGCGGTTAGACCGCCATCAAAGTAAAGAACGTGGCCGGTCATGAACTCGGCAGCGTCAGACATAAGATAAGCGGCCAAGTAACCACAGTCTTCAGGTGAACCTACTCGCCCCCAAGGGACCATACTATTACCAACTTCGCTCGAATAATTAGGATCGGTCTTGAAATAGCTGGGGACTTCGATTGAACCGGGGGCCATTACGTTGACGCGAATATGTGCCGGGCAGAGTTCCACGGCCAACTCCCTACTAAAAGCATTGATGGCGCCCTTTGTACCTGCATAGACTGAATGATTGGCGAATCCGGCGGCGGCATGTACGGATGACATATTAACAATGCTGCCCCCTGCCCAGGGACGATCCGGGTAGCGGCTCAGCAGCTCCTGGCCGCGAGCCAACATATATTTCACGCCGCGCTGACAGCAGAAAAATTCGCCGCGAATATTCACATTGTAGATTTTGTTGAATTGTTCTTCGGTCACTTCCATGAAATCCTGGGTAAGAGTCAGCCCGGCGTTGTTGAAGAGACCATCTAATCCGCCCAAAAAGGCTGCGGCTTCATCCACCACCCGGTAACATTCACTTACTTCGCCCAGATTACCTTTGACAGCTTTGGCCCGCCGGCCCATGGCAATAATCTCTTCTACGGTTTGATTGGCGCCATCTGCACTGCCGTTATAGCTAATCACCACATCTGCCCCGCGCCGGGCTAATTCCAGGGCAACGCCCCGTCCAATGCCGGTTCCGGCTCCGGTTACTAATACCAGCTTGTCTTCCAATCTCATTTTATCCTGGGACATTGTATTTTTTCCTTATCACTTGCTATACATGAAGCATTCGCCCTGAGTCATCAACATAGGTTTTGTTTGAGGAGCAAAACTCTCACAGGCAGATAAAAATTCAGCTGGACTGCCGTAATGCATCGCAAACATCCAGAAGTGACAGGGGATCACTATCTTCGGATGAGCATCATAGGCTAATTTGGCTGCATCAACAGCGTTTAAATTACCGAAAGCACCGTTAATCGGAGGAATCAGGACGTCAATTTCCTGTCCGAACAGTTCCAGCCATTTATCTGGACGATAGGCGCTATCGCCAACCTGCCAAATTTTGATGCCGTTGATCTCAATTAGAACGCCCAGTGCATCGGGCGTGAGTTCACCATGGTCCGCAAAAACCCCAGTTACATGCACATCGTCCAGCTCCAATGTCTCCCCCAGATGCAAAATGGTGAAGCGCTCAGCCGGCACCCCATTTTGCTCGTAGATCGTCTGGCAATCCGGTGCGCCAATGAAGTGAATGCGCGGGTTCTTGAGCAACCCTGGTAGCGCATCTGCATCCAAGTGGTCCTGGTGAGAGTGTGTACTGATCACATAATCAGCATCAACCTGCTCTGGTTCGATCATCTTGGGCATCAAACGCTTGAAGCCGTCACCATATTCTGGTAAGGCTCTTTGAACATATTCAGTTAAATAAGGATCAATATATATGATCTTTCCAGACGCTGACTTGAAAATAAAACCGGCCTGGCCCAGCCAGAAAATCGCCAAATTGTTGGGCGGGACATGCGTGTTCTTAATAATTTCGTTTAAGCTCTTCATTGTGTCGCGCTCCTTTGATGTTGTTACCTACTGCTACTATTTCTTTCATCCTGTTTCGTGAGGTTCTACAAAAACCTTCGCTAGCACCCCAGCTTTTTCCAAATGATCCAGCCTCTCGGCGAGCGCTTGCTCGATCTGCACAAAATCGTCGCTCGATAATTCAATTCTTGCCGACTCAAGCGATTCTTCAAACTGGTCAACCCGCCGGGCGCCCAGGATAATGCCAGTGATGCCGGGTTGGTTTAATACCCAGCTCGCGGAAAGCTGTGCCACGCTGCATTGTTTTCGCAGGGCTATCTGACGCAAGTGCTCGATAAATATCAAGTTGATCTGGAAACGACCGTCCCGGTAATCATCATACTGCAACCGCCAATCATCTCGGGGTAGCGCCTGCCAACGCGCGAGACTGAAGTTGCCGGAAAGAAGTCCCACGCGTAATGGGCTGTAGGCTATGACCCCAATATTCTGATCTCGGCAGTAGGGCATTTCCTGCGATTCAATTTCTCTCTGAAAAAGGTTGTAGGGCGGTTGGTACGACACACACGGGTGGTATTGTTGCACTCTTCGGATTTGATCCGCACTGAAATTCGATGCCCCTGCATAACGTACTTTTCCGGACCGTATCAAATCCGCGATGGCTTGCCAGCCTTCTTCCAGATCAGCATCCGGGTTTGGCCAGTGGACTTGAAGCAAATCAATGGTCTCTACCTGGAGACGGCGTAAACTTTCTTCCACCTGGATGCGCATACTGTCAGCTTTCAAGCAGCCACGTATGTTCTCTCCATTTGTGTCCCAAATGATGCCGCACTTGGTAAAAATATGCATCGCATGGGGTTTCTGTCTCAAGGCTTTGCAAACAATATCTTCGGCGTGCCCCAATCCATAAACGGGGGCTGTGTCAATCCAGTTGACCCCCTGGTCGATGGCACAATGGATTAGCCGGATCGATTCGGAATCATCTTGATTTCCGATATTAAATAGATAATTCTGCCCTGCGATTGCCCAAGTCCCCAATCCAATCCGCGAGATTGTTAGTTGCGAATTGCCAAGATTGCTTTTATCCATCTTCGGTGTCTCGCGATCGTTCTACTTTCACGCCCGGTTGAAAAGTGAACAGGATAGTGGTTTTAGTCTTTCTTAGCCAATGTCTTCACATCAAGATGCGAGTCCACCTTTTTTTCGCTGACGCCCAAAGTTAAACGGCAGGTGGTACCTCCATCAACATACAGGGTCTGCCCGGTTGTATAGTGCGCTTCAGGAGAAGCAAAATATGTGCATGCCGCAGCCACATCTTCAGGAAGACCAATAAATCCGACCGGGATCTCATGGTCAAACATGTGCGGGTCGTAATTTGGTATGACCCCATAAAACTTATCGACGTGAACAGCCCCTGGCGCCACACAATTGACAGTGATGTTATAAGGCGCCAGCTCCAGCGCCAACTGGCGAGTCATTGAAGTTAGTCCACCTTTTGTGGTGGCATAGGCGGTTATGTGCATATAGGTCTGAATGGAATGAACTGAGCTGATTATGATGATGCGCCCACCTTCACCTTGCTTAACCATCTGCCTCGCAGCCGCCTGGCTGCAGAAATAATTTCCTTTGAGATTGGTGTCAATGATCCAATCCCATTGATCTTCGGTCATTTCCAAGAACTTGATGTGCGGATCGATGCCAGCATTATTCACCAACACGTCCACACGCCCAAACTCCTGCACAGCGCGATCCACCATGGCCTGCACTTCTTCCTGATTCGATACGCTGGCCTTAAAGGTAATAGCCTTTTGGCCAAGCTTTATGATTTCTTCAGCTACTTTTTCTGCTCCCGCTGCGCTGTGGGCATAATTGACAACAACATTAGCCCCTTCCTGGGCAAAACCTATCGCGATACCCATTCCAATACCTGCGCCAGCACCGGTGACAATAGCAACTTTGCCCTGAAGCTTCATAGTTTTCTCCATATCATTTGACAAAGAATATTACATATTATTAGACTTACGCGATTACAGCAGCGTTACTGTTAAGTTTCGCAGCGCTATTAGACTGGGTAGCTGCCAACATAACCCTGTGTTCGCTGGCTTCGGATTTTGAAAATTCGTCGCGGATCGTTCCTCCTGCCAGTACAACAAAACGGTCGCACATGGCAAGCAACTCCGGCAGCTCAGAAGAAACCATAATAATTGAGAGTCCCTGAGATACCAGATCTAGCATGATGTTGTATATTTCGTTCTTTGCGCCAACATCTACACCTTTGGTTGGCTCATCCAACAATAGGATTTTCGGTTTCCCTAAAAGAACGCGACCAATGACAACTTTTTGTTGATTGCCACCACTCAAGTTGATAACCAGGGTTTCAATTGAAGGTGCTTTTACATTTAAATTATTCACATATTCCTGGGCAATTTGCTTCTCTTTGCCGACATTGAGCAGGATTGAAGAAGAAATTAACTCCAGGTTGTTAATTGTTATATTCGGACGGATGGTGAGTTCAGGAATTATCCCATCGACCTTGCGATCTTCTGTCACAAGGGCAATCCCAGCCTGTTTCGCTGCGGTAGTATTATTAACGTGAATTTCCTTACCATCAACAAACAGCTTTTTACTGGCATTCAAACGTCCGTAAATTGAATTTAGCACTTCGGATCGTCCTGAACCTACCAGCCCTGCGATGCCTAAAATTTCACCTTTATACAAAGAGAAATTGATATTTTCTACTAAATTACGATTGGCAATCGTCGGATGGGCAATCGCCAGATTTTCGACACGAAACACTTCCTCTGTATTTGAAAATACGGATGAGCGTGTCGGATATAAATGCTCGATCTTGCGACCCACCATGGCCGAGATGATGGCATTTTCATCAAAATCTTCACGCGCGAAGTTGCCAGCCACAATGCCATCCCGAAGAACGGTAACGCTATCTGTGAGCTCGAATATCTCGGATAGTTTGTGCGTAATAAATACGGAAGTGACACCTTTATCACGCAAATTATTCAGGGTTTTGAATAATACATTTATTTCGGTCAGAGAAAGTGATGAAGTCGGCTCGTCCAGGATTAATATACTTGGATTTGTAAAAAGAGCTCGGGCAATCATGACTTCTTGTTTTTGGGCAGCCGTTAATTTGGAAACGATTTGCCATGGATTTAGATTTATGCCATGCTCGTCCAAAAATTTCTCTACCCTTTTTGTAAACGATTGGTTATTTACGAATGAACTCTTGTGATCATTCCATCGTCCAACAACGATATTTTCTGCTACCGTCAACTCAGGGATTACGCTAATTTCTTGAGGCACCACCCCAATTCCCTGGAGCAAGGCTGTATTGGGCGATCGCAAATTCAAGGTGTTCCCATTGAGGATGAGATTCCCATCATACATTCCAGTTCGATAATGACCGGAAAGGATTTTCATCAATGTTGATTTTCCTGCGCCGTTTTCGCCCACCAGGCCGTGAATGGTGCCCTGCCTTACCTGAAAGGTTACATCGTTAAGGGCTACAACACCAGGAAACTTTTTGGTGATGTGACTCATCTCCAATAGGATTTTTCTTTCCATATGAACACCCTAATATTTTCCTAAAACTGATTCTAAATGCTTCACACATACTTGTGCAGGGAAAGGGGCAGGCGTGTGTTACGCGCCTGCCCCTGGCTGTGGATATTATGGTTTCGGTGTGGCAGCTGCGTTAGCGCCAGCGCCTAACTTGGCCTCAACATCATCGTTCAGCTTGTAGTACGTATTCATCGTTGCCTGTGTGATGATCGGGGCCACCATTGGGTTGGCGTAATCAAACTTCTCGCCCTTGAAGACCTTGTCCAGGATGTAGACTGCATCGTGGAACTCCTGGAACAACGGTTGTCCAACCAGGCCGAAAACCTTGCCAGCTTTCACCAGATCCAGATTGGGACGAGTGTAGTCCATGCTGATGATGACGATTTCGCCATCTTTCTTGCCAGTCTCTTCTGCACCGCGCGCCCAGGTGGTCGGGCCAGCTCCCGTTGTGGACATGGCGCCCACAATGTCGGGATTCGCGCTGATGATCGCAGAAGCCTTCGCGATTGCCACAGGCGGGTCAAATCCTTC
>CAINXK010000575.1 GCA_903854805.1 uncultured Anaerolineae bacterium | reverse complement strand
TGATCCATATGTTGGCCTACAAGGGCATGAATATTTTTGCAGGCTACGACTCAAACCTGCCCACTCAATTATGGATAGCAGCTCGTTACCTGCAAAGCCTGTCCATGTTGTTCGTTCTTTTTTTCTTATCATCTACACCCCACCCATCCACCTCGAGCACCAGTCTTCCGCGAGAAAAAAACCACCAGAATTTGGAATACGTTCTGGTTGCGTTTTATGCAGCCATCACCGTACTGCTGCTGATGGTTATTTTCACGCGGCAGTTCCCGGTCTGCTATATCGAAGGACAGGGCTTGACCCCTTTCAAAAAAAACAGCGAGTACTTCATCAGTCTCATTCTGCTGTTTTCGTTGGGATTATTGTGGAACAAGCGCCAGCAGTTTGACCGTCCAGTGTTAGGACTGTTGCTGGCTGCCACAGTTGCCACCATCCTTTCGGAACTTGCGTTCACATTTTATGTTGGAGTGTATGATTTTTCCAATATGTTGGGCCATTTTGGAAAACTAACCGCATTTTTCTTAATTTATCTCGCTGTGATACGGACCGGATTGCAGCGCCCGCTCAGTCTGATGTTCCGAAATCTCAGCCAACAAACGTTAGCGCTGCGCGCGAGCGAGCATTATTTGCATAGTATTCTTCGGACAACAGCAGATGGCTTCCTGGTTGTGAACCGGGAAGGCAAACTCACCGATGTAAATGAGGCTTACTGCGTCATGTCAGGATATAGCAAAGCCGAGCTTTTGGAGTTGTCGATTGGTGACATCGATATCGCCGATACGCCTACTGAAACCGTGGAGCGGATCAAGCGGGTTATCGAGAATGGCTCGGAGTTATTTGAGACTCGTCACCTGGGCAAGGATGGTAACGTTTTTGATGTTGAAATGTCTGTGACGTTTTTAGAGTTGGATGGCGGAAAATTCATCTGTTTCTGTCGAGACTGCACCAATCGAAAAAGATTAGATGCGGTAATGTTGGCGCGCAGCCGTATTATTCAGATGGCAAATACCTGCTCGCTGGAAGAACTGTTACGCATCACACTCGACGAAACGGAAGCACTCACAGCCAGCCAGGTCGGCTTTTTCCATTTTCTGGAACCAGACCAGCTGACGCTGTCGCTGCAGGCATGGTCCACTAACACTGTTCAACATATGTGCAAGGCTGAGCCGGCCGGGTCTCATTATCCAATAAGCCAGGCGGGCGTCTGGGTAGACTGCGTTCACGAAAAACATCCTGTCATTCACAATGATTATGCCTCACTTTCACACCGCAAGGGACTGCCGCAGGGCCATGCGCCAGTCATAAGAGAACTGGTAGTCCCGGTAATGCGCGGAGAGACGATTGTGGCCATCCTTGGCGTAGGCAACAAGTTGACCGATTATGACCAACAGGATGTCGAAATGGTGGCATCCCTGGCCGATTTCGCCTGGGATATTGCCGAGCGAAAGCGGACGGAAGAAAAGTTGGCGGAGCAAGCCGACTTCAACCGGCGGATATTCAACTCAGTGGATGCCCATATGGCTGTGGTGGGTCCCGATGGGCTCATTCTAACGATCAACGAGAAGTGGCGAAATTTCGCTTTTGAAAACGGTGGGGAAGATGAAAGCACATGGGGCGTGGGCGCCAATTATTTTGTGAAATACGGTGAAGAGTGGGGTGATACGACGCTGGCACAGGATGGAACTGATGGGGTCCGAAAAGTCCAGCTCGGCGAACTGACTTCTTTCAGCCAGGAGTATCCTTGTCATGGCCCGGGCGGTGAAAGGCGTTGGTTCGCCATGCAAGCCGTACCGCTGCGAGGAAAAGAAGGCACTGTTCTGGTTTCTCATACCAACATCACCGTGCGCAAGGCGGCGGAAGAAGCGCTGCGGCAAAGTGAAAATGAATTTCACGTTTTGGCTGAGTCCATGCCGCAAATTGTCTGGGTTACCCAGCCGGACGGTTCGAATATTTACTATAATCAGCAATGGGTGGATTACACAGGTCTGACATTGGAAGAGAGTTACGGTCATGGCTGGAATAAACCGTTCCATCCTGATGACCAGCAGCGGGCATGGGACGCCTGGCAAAGCGCCACAAAAAATGGCAGCACGTATGATCTCGAATGTCGCTTGCGCCGCGCAGATGGCGCCTATACCTGGTGGTTGATCCGTGGCGCACCTTTACTGGACGAGCGGGGCACTATTCTCAAGTGGTTTGGTACATGCACCGACATTCATGAATTCAAGCAGGTGGAAGAAGCGCTGCGCGTCAGCGAGAAGAAATACATTGAATTGTTGGATAATCTTAGCTCTGGCGTGGTTACCCATGCCCCAGATACGTCCATCCTTTACTTTAATAAACGAGCCTGTGAATTGTTGGGCATAACGCCAGAACAAATGCTCGGAAAGCAAGCCATGGACCCACAATGGCACTTTTTACGCGCGGATGGAACCCCGATGACATTGGCCGAATATCCAATCAACCAGGTTCTTTCAACCCACCAACCTTTGCAGAATTTCGCATTGGGGATCTTTCATCCTATCGCAGAACAGGTATGCTGGGTTCTTGTGAACGGGTTGCCCATCTGGGATGCCGCAGGGCAGTTAGAATCTGCCATCATTACGTTTGTGGACATCACCGAACGCAAACAAGCTGAAGACCAGGTCAATTCAGCCCAAATTGAATTACAACGCCTGCTGGCAAATGCGGAACGATCCCGTTTGACACTGCTTAGCGTGGCCGAAGATCAGAAAGAGACCGAGAGAGAATTAAGGCAATACCGCGACCACCTGGAAGAGCTTGTCAAGGAACGCACATCCGAGTTGGAAATTGCCAAAGAGCAGGCCGAGTCTGCCAACCGCACCAAGAGCGATTTTCTGGCGGTCATGAGCCACGAAATCCGCACCCCCTTAAATGGCGTGATGGGCCTGACTTACCTGGCGCTGCAAACCGAATTGAGCGAAAAACAACGCGATTACTTGAATCATTTGCAATACTCTGGTGAATTATTGATGGCGACCATCAATGATATTCTGAACTTCTCGAAAATCGAAGCCGGGAAATTGACTCTCGAGCGGGTCGATTTCAACCTGGAAGATGTGCTGCGCGGTATCTCCGACTTGCTGGCAGCGCGCGCACATGGAAAAGACCTGGAACTGGTCTTTCACACCGAAATGAATGTCCCACGCCTGCTTATCGGTGACCCGCAGCGGTTGGGCCAGATCTTGCTCAATCTGGTGAGTAATGCCATTAAGTTTACCCAGGAGGGCGAGGTAGTTGTCAAGGTAAGGCCGGTCGAGCAGCGCGACAGTCCTTTGCACGACAGTGCAGTGGGCGACAGTCCCGTGAAAAACAACCCGGCAGTGCTTGAATTCTCGGTGCGCGACACGGGCATTGGGATGACGGAAGAACAAATCTCGCACCTGTTTCAACCATTCAGCCAGGCCGACAGCTCCATCAGTCGCAAATATGGCGGCACGGGCCTGGGGCTGTCCATCAGCCAGAAGCTGGTCAAAATGATGGGCGGCGATATTTGGGCAGCAAGCCAGATCGGAGTTGGCTCAGTATTTACCTGCATTATTGCATTTGAGCAGCAGCCCGAACCCAACCCCACGATTAACCTGGCAGGGACCATAAACCTGGCCCAGGCTGCTCCTGAACTGGCGGGCTTGCGGATATTGGTAGTGGATCAGCATGAAGCCACGCAGGAATTTCTGAGAAGCACGCTGGAATCCTTTGCTTTCAAAGTAACTACAGCCCAGTGCGCTGAAGAAGGGTTACTGCTGCTGAATAAAGCCGGGGATGACCCTTTCAGATTGGTGTTAATGGACTGGAAATTTCCTGGCGGGATGGATGGGTTGGAAGCCGCCAGGTGCATCAGGAGTGATGGGCGTCTGGCAAGAACGCCGATTATTCTGCTTGGCAACCAGGAAGATGTGCAGCAAAAAGCCAGCGCTGAGGGACTGAATGGCAGCCTGCTAAAACCCATCACCCGTTCGCAATTGTTTGATGCCGTTATGCAGGTATTTGGGCATCAAGCTCTGACACACGCCCGGCCCACGCAAGAAAAAATTTCTTCTGAAACCCTGGGAAAATTGCGCGGCAAACATATTCTACTGGTGGAAGACAACGAAATTAACCAGATGGTGGCGGTCGAGATCTTGCAACAAATGGGCTTGCTGGTTTCGGTGGCCGATGATGGCGAACAAGCTGTTGAGATGGCCAGGCAGGGCAGCTATGATGCCATCTTGATGGACATCCAGATGCCGGGCATGAATGGCTACCAGGCCACCGCGCAAATCCGGGGCACAAATCTGCGTTCAGATCCTGATCAAATACCGATCATCGCCATGACCGCGAATGCCCTCAATGGTGACAGCCAGAAGGCGTTGGAAGCTGGAATGAGCGATTACGTTTCGAAGCCGGTGGACGTGGCCCAGCTTGCCAGCGTATTGGTGCGCTGGTTGGATCATCCATCCATTGAGACTCCGCCTGGGAAAGGCTTCCAGCCAACCGATGACCCGAAAGACGATATTCCTGCCCCGGCACCTTCCCCTGATTCTCATGTGGAACAGGAGCTGTTACCTGCGGCGCTCAAATCTATTGATATGAACAGCGCGCTCACCCGCCTGGGCAACAACAAGGCGCTATATCATCGTTTGCTGTTGCTGTTCCATGCTGAGCATGCGCAGGATGGAACAGCGATCCGGACAGCCGTGCAGGGCAATGACCTGGAACTTGCTCACCGATTGTCGCACACGCTCAAAGGATTGGCTGGCACGATGGGCGCAGACGAATTGCGCGCGGCGGCAAAGGATTTGGAAACGGCCGTTGGGGAAGGGAATGAGCCTTTGTTCGAGCCGCTTCTGGTGCAGGTGGAACAAAAGCTGGCGGTCGTGATGGCCTCGATTGCCAGGCTGATGTAAATGAATTAATCCACTCATGAACTCCTGCCGCAATACCCGATTGGCGTGTGTGTCGTCATCGTAGTTGATAACGTTCCGGTGATAGGTTTCGTTTTAATTCAATTGTTACTTGCCTTTTGCGAACGCAAGTATTTCTGCCTGCGCCAGTACCACAGGTACAGGTGAAAACCCTGGTGCGATAGTTTCGCATCAGCGCAGCAAATCCTTGCCGACGCCAAGATTTGTCCAGTAAGAGATTCTAGATGATATGCGGGGTCTGTCGGGTAACTCGCAGCTCTACCGCAATGGTGCCGAACCATGAATCTTCTTGTGCAGTAATTGTCTGATTGGACTTGCCCGGAAAAAGTGGACGCAAAAAATGTCGTGATAGCGTAAACTGAAAAAACAGGAGATCAGGCATGACTGAGAAGAAACCATAACGGGATGTCTGGATAGGACGATTTCCACGTCCAACTCCAGCAGGCTATGGTTGTGATAGTCGATGGATTTGCGGGGGATGATTTCCAGATCGACCAGTCTGGCGTCGGTCTCTGTGCGTGCATGCGTTTCGACGTAGCCGATGACTACATCCACGCCTTCTTTGCGGCGCTGGTGAGCAGCTTCGAGCATGGCATACGTCTTGCCTACTCCGGCTGCATAGCCTAGAAATATTTTGAGCCGGCCGCGTGAAGTGGAGCTTTTATCACTCTGCGTCTGGGCAATTATTTGGTCTGGGTCGGGGGTCGGGATACTAACCATAAAGTTATTGTATCGCATCCATGACAAGCTGCGATTAATAATATTTTTGAAGTGCTGTTTGCCAGGTCTATATTCCCTGCTGGATAAGTATGCCGCAAGCGAGAAAAAACGATCTGCTTAGGCTTTATTCAATGGTTAAATAGCACCTCCCGCGAGCATAACTGTCTCGCGGGAGGTGTGTATGTCAGAAAAAATATTTTTGGAATTTTACTACGGTACAGAAACGGTCAGGACCTGCTCACCTGCGCCATCGCAAGCGACGATCTTGACGTCGAAGCTGCCCGATTCTGTGACGGGGATATCGAATTTGTTTCCGGGTGTGACAGTCTCGCCACTCGGAAGCTGGTTTTCACCATAGGCGTCGGCTCCCGACTTGCTAACCAGAAGTTCGCAATAATTTACTGTTCCATTGTTGGTAATGGTAATGGTTTTGGCAGCAGCGCCGCAGGCTGTCAGTACCAGGCTTAAGCTGAGTACCAATGCAATGATGATGAACAATTTGTTTTTCATTTTATTCTCCGCGAAAATATAAATTATGACAGAAAAATTTTCCTGTTGGTTACCAGGCCTAAGCCTTTTTTGCAGACAAGTAAAAACCCAACCATACCTGCTTTTTGAGTAAACTGGATAAATTGGACTTTATTTGTTACATTTTATAGCAATAACCTTTTTTTGCATAGGGAAAATTCAAAATTGGTGCGGGGCAGTTTTTTGGGTACCTTGCCGCGGGTCTAGAATCTCTTTGGCAGGGCAGTTATTCATAGATTGTTTCGTTTTGAATGATTGTGACAATCGAAGCCAAGACAATCGCAAGTTTCTGTTCCACATGCGCCAGATTGGTCTTATAAGAAGGCTCGTTTGCCTGTGCAATGGCGGTTTCGAGTTGTTTTGCCGCCGAGCGTAATTCATCTGCGCCGATAGCGCCTGCCTGTCCTTTGAGCGTGTGCGCCAGTCGTAAGGCAAGTTCATTATCGTTGTTCTTCAAGGCCGTCCAGATTGTCTGCGCAGTATGTTCATGCCCGGTATGGAACATCGATAATAACCGTCTGTAAAGCTCTTTGTTATCTCCGAGGCGGGCCAAGGCGGAAACCATATCGAGTGGGTCGGGTGTCGCTGGGCGATCAGCGCTTGGCGTACTTTCCTGGTCAAGTGGGCGGTTATCTGGGTAGGGTTTTAATGCAGGCTGCGTATTATCAAGGCCACCGATATTGCTGAAGACGGGTGTGTTTTTCTCCAAAACCTGGGGATGCACCCAGTGTTGTAAAACATTGGCAAGTTTGGCAATATCGACCGGCTTGGAAACGTAATCGTTTAGACCAGCATCCAGGGCTTTTTGGCGATCACCTTGCATGGCATTGGCGGTCATGGCGATGATCGGAAGGAGCGCCGAATCAGCGGCTTGATTCTGGCGGATTTGCAGGGCAGTTTGATAGCCATCCATGCCAGGCATCTGAATATCCATTAAAATGGCATCAAAGTGATCTCTCTTGACCATCTCAACGGCTTCATCGCCATTATTTGCGATTAGTACCTGCAAGCCCATATTTTTCAGGATCTCCATAGCTACCAGCTGGTTGATTTCATTGTCTTCTACCAGCAGGATGTGCCCGCCGCGCAGCTTTTCCAGAGTTTCTCCTGTAACAGGCTGCGAGCCTGGATTTATTTTATTTGGATTTTGGGGCCAGAAGACCTGCATGAGTGTGTCAAATAGCGTTGAACGCGTAATGGGTTTGGTTAAATAGCCATCCAGGTTTTCATCTTGCATTTGGAGCACCAGCTCTTTGGCATTGACCATCAATATGGCAGGGATGTTTTTATACAACGGGTTATGCTTAATGCGCCGGATTGCTTGCATGCCATCCATACCACCGGGCATGTTTCGATCCATTAAAATCAGATCAAATAGTACCCCTGACTTTGGATCGGCAATCAATTCCAGGCTTGCTTCGGCAGAGGCCATAACCGTTACCTGGCAGGCGAAGGATTCGAGCACAATTTGGAGTGCTTCCAGGGCATTGAGATTGTCGTCCACGACCAGCACACGCCGCCCATCCATTGCTGGAATATTTGGAAATGGTTTTTCACCTGTAACGGCCTGGTCTGAAACGTGGCCTAGTGCCACTGCAAATGAGAAACGGCTTCCCTGCCCAAATTGGCTTTCAACCGTGATGCCCTCACCCATCATTTGCACCAGCCGCTGGCTGATGGTCAATCCAAGCCCGGAACCGCCATATTTGCGACTGGTCGAACTATCGGCCTGGGTAAAGGGTTGGAACAACTGTGAGATTTGTTTTTCTGTAAGGCCGATGCCCGTATCGTGCACCGAAAATTCAAGAATGACACGCCCGGCGGTTTGTTCGCGGAGCTTGGTTTTGACGATCACTTCGCCTGCTGAAGTGAATTTGATGGCATTGCTCACCAGGTTATTCAGTATCTGCCCTAATCGAGATGGATCACCTACCAGGCTGTTGGGGATATCTGGGGCTGTGTGAAAGATCAGTTCAAGGCCTTTTTCCTGTGCCCGGTACGCCAGAACGCTGGAGAGACTGTTAAGTACCTCGTCCAGGCTGAAATTCGTTGACTCAAGGCTAAGTTTGCCAGATTCGATTTTTGAAAAATCGAGGATCTCGTTGATGGTTGCCAGTAACGCATCTCCCGAAATCTGTAGATTGGTCAGGTAATGGCGTTGTTTGTCATTTAAGTTGGTTTGCAGGAGAAGATGGGCCAAACCCAGTACTCCGTTAATCGGGGTGCGGATTTCATGGCTCATGACAGCCAGAAAATCGCTTTTGGCACGGTCGGCGGCCTCTGCCTGTTCTTTGGAATTATTTAATGCGGCGGTCCGCAGGTTGACCAGCTCTTCCAGATGGGCGTGTTGTTCTTGTAGTTCGGTTTGGGTCCGCTTGCGTTCTGCCAGCTCGGCTTGAGCATCATGATAGAGGCGGGCATTTTCAATGGCCACGGCCATCTGCGCGGCGAGGATTTCCAACACCGAAACATCTTCTTCGCTAAAGCTGTTGACGCTGGGGTTTTGCACGTCCAGCACACCTACCACCTGTTTGCCGACCATCAATGGCAGGCAGAGTTCTGAGCGTGTGATCTGTATCAGTTCGGGAAAGGGATTTTTAAACTTTTGGTGGCTGTCCACATCATTGGATAACAGCTTTTTACCATGCCTGCCAGTCCAGCCGACCATGCCTTCTCCGGATTTGATGCGGTACTCATCTGTGGTAAACCGCTCAAATTTTCCGATTCTGGCTTTTAGAATTAATTCGTCACGTTGAGTGTTGAAAAAGAAGAGCGCCACATGTGGAAAACCAAACGCTTTGTGAATATTTTGGACAGCCAGCTCGAGTACTTCTTGAAGTTCCAGGACGGCTGCGATTTCACGCCCTATCTCGTTGATCAACGCCAGCTGTTGGGTCCGTTTTTGCAGATTATCGATTGACTGTTTGCGTTCGGTGATATCGCGAATGATGGCAGTGAAAAATTGACCTTCGGCAACCTGCCATTCTGATAAGGAAAGTTCCAGTGGAAATCTGGTCCCATTTTTGCGCAATCCTTCAAATTCAACAATTTTCCCAATTACGTTTTTCCTTCCCCCAGCCCGGACCCTGGCGATGCCCGCTGTGTGCGATGCCAGGTAGCCATCTGGCATCAATAATGAGAGCGGCTGTCCCAAGATCTCTAATTCAGGGTAGCCAAATAGCTTTTCTGCGCTTTTGTTCCAGCCTACAATATTTCCGGTTGCGTTTATGCTGACGAAGCCATCGGTTGCTGAAGTGATGACGGCCCGATAGTGTTCTTCACTCTCGCGCAAGGCCTGATCAGCTTTTCGGCGCCCGGTAATGTCACGCGAAACGCCGTAAATTTCCCAATGAGCACTTTCCGTGTTTAAAATAAAATGGGTGGTTATCTCTACCCAGACCGTGCTGCCATCCTTGACGAATTGTTCGACTTCGTCGATGAACGAGATCTTCGCGCCTCGTTTCGCTCCTGCCAGTCGTTCAGGTAAAATTTTCTGAAGATGTTCAAGCGAAGCGGGTGTAAAACTCGCTGCCATGTTCTGGGTAAGTGCTTCTGCCACCGTAAAACCTCGCAACTCTTCGACAGAAGGACTGATGTATGTAAAGCGCCAGGTTTCCAGTTCCAGAATCCAGATTACATCTGAAATATTGTTGGCAAGCAGCCTGTACTGCGCTTCGCTTTGCCTGAGTGCTTCTTCTGTATTGTGTTTTTCCAGCGCCCGATGGATCGAAAGCAGCAGCTCTTCCATGTCAAACGGCTTTTGGAAAAAGCCATACGCACCTAGCTGAATGGCTTCGATGGCTGAACTCTGTGAAGCATAACCGGTCATCAGGATGCACTCGGCTTTTGGACAGCGGGTCTTGATACCTTGCAACGCTTCCAGGCCTGAGATATCTCCCAGGCGCAAGTCGATCAGGGCCACATCAACCGGCTGCTGTTCAACCTGGGCCAACGCAGCGGCCCCGGTTTGCACGGGAACCGGCTCGAAGCCCTTGTCTTTGAGGATATCGCGCAAAGTTATCAGCAGGCTGGGATCATCATCCAGAATTAGAATCCGAGGGATCCTCTCATCCATTTTTATACTCCAGGCCAGTACGCTTGACGCCTGCCGGCTTAATTATCAAGGGCACCACGCAAACGGTCCAATTGGAACCGGCTCAATTTCTCCAACAGGTCAGAAATTTCAAGAGGTTTGTACAGGCAGGTATTGGCTCCGATCTCCAGCGCGGCCCGGAT
>CAINXK010000574.1 GCA_903854805.1 uncultured Anaerolineae bacterium | reverse complement strand
TTATAGCGAAATCATTTGTGACGAACGTGGTTTGGCTCAATGCTGATTTCATCATACGCCAAATCTGGTTTTTTGGCTGTAAAAAGATCATAAATTGTGACCTTTCAGCTATCTGGCTGATTATTTTTTATGGTCTTTTTACGATTTTAAAGGCGTCGTTTTGGTATGATGAGGAAATTATGGATTATCTGAGTTTGTGCCTGATCTGTAAAGATGAAAACGATTACCTGCCGGAGTGGTTGGATTATCACATCCTGATGGGTGTCGAGCGTTTTTATCTCTATGATAATGAAAGCCAGGTCAGCTTGCGTGAAAGCCTCGCAGACTACATCGAGCGCGGTTGGGTTGTGGTAATCGATATCCCTGGCAAAGCAATGCAGGTGCATGCCTATGAACACTGCCTGCAAACCTTTGGGGCTAATACCTTCTGGCTGGGCTTCATCGATACCGATGAGTTTCTGGTGCCCAAGACTACGCTGGATTTGAAGGAACTGCTCAAAAATTACGAAGCTTATGCTGGCCTGGCTGTCAGTTCACTGTTTTTTGGCTCCAATGGCCATCAAAACCGCCCGGATACTGGGCAGATAGCCGCCTATACCCGCTGTACGCACCCCACTTTTCAGGGAAATGTCTTAATAAAAAGCATAGTTCAGCCCGTGCGCGTGCTAATGCCCATTTCACCACATGACTTTGCTTACATTGAAAATAGCTGGTGTGTTAATGAAAATTTACAGTTGGTGGATGGGATGAAATTTCCGCATCATACCGAAAAAATCCAACTTAATCACTATTTTTGCCGTTCCCAGCAGGAAATTGATCAGAAGCTTTCACGCGGCTGGGCTGATTATGCAACTGGGCAATGGCCGCGCGAGCGCTTCGAAGTGGTGAACAAATTGGCCACTTACGTGGATTTAACGATTCTACAAAAACTTTCGGATATCCTTGGTCAACCTGGGCAGAATGTGGTGGATCTGCTTCGTAAACCCGAACAGGCAGAGTTGTTAGAAAGGATGGCTGAGCTGGCAACGAAACGCCGCTCTGCTCCCCTGGAGTTTGTCCCGGTGCGTGAAGCTGGAGTGCGGCCCAGCATCGCTCTCTCCGCAGACCTGAAGGCCCAAACTCTGGCAGCTACCGCCCGGCAAGATTACGCGGAAGCTATTCGTCTGATAACGCTGCGGCTCCAATTAATGCCAGCTAAAATTAGCCTATTGGTTGATTTGTCGGTCAATCAGCTGAAGCTCGGTGATCCAGGCGCCGCCTGGCAGGCACTTTCCATTGTCTGGAAGTTGGCCCCGAACAGCTACCCTGTTCTGCTGGGTATGGCTTATTTCTTTTTGCAGGTAAAAGATTTTGAGATGGCTCAAAAAACCTGCATGCTTCTACTCGAAATGGCCCCGCATAATCTGATGATCCTGGGTTACCAGACCGAAACGCTCATCGGCCTGGGCCGTGTCGAAGAAGCTCTTAAGCTGGGGTTGCCGCTGGTTGAGCTCGATGATATGTTGGGAGAGCTTCCAAAGGGTATGTCTGATTATCTAACCAAGCTTCTGGCAGATACCTTGCTGGAAAAGAAAGACTACGATGGTGCGGTACGTTTATGGAAAGCCAGGTTTGATGCAAATAAAAATGATCTACATGTGCTATTGGAACTCGTTCGTGCCTTGCTGCGCAAAGGAGACCAAAAAGAGGCGCGTCAGCGCCTGGGTGATGCCTTGGCGCTGGATCCTCACAACGAAGTTGTTCTAGGTCTTCTCGGGATGTTGACGTAGGCATCTAGTGAGTATTAAGTAGCGCATCCGAAATCTTACCGCCCAATTTCTCCCGGGTTTATAATCATTTTGGGAGCTGGTTTTGTTGGTCGGCTTGACTAGCGTGCGAAAATTTCAAGCCAATGACTGGCCACTAGATTCCAATCGAATACATTGGCAATTGCCAGGTTTTGATAAGCTTTTTGTTCGTAATAGCGATTGTCCTTAAAAAGGCGGATGATTTCTATGATCCATAGATCTAGCCAACCATCAACTAGCGGAAATAGTGGGTTTTGCCAAGCTGTTTCAGGCAGCGCACCAAGACTGGAACTGACCACTACACAGCCAGCGGCCATGGCTTCCATCGCGGCGATGCAGCTGGTCTCAGGAAAGATGCAAGGATAGGCCAACACCCGGCAATGTTGGGCTATATTACGCAGTTCGGCTTGCCCTACTGAGCCATGATAATGGACGCCCGGAAGTTGTTTGGCTTTTTCATACATTGGCGCATATTCCTGTTCTTTGTTGTCCGGGTTGTAAATACCCATGGAACTGCAAATATGGAGTTGTGCATCAGGGACAGCGCTCTGAATATAAGGCCAAGCCATCAATAGGATCTCTAATCCTCGGAATGGTGTTGATGAGTAATAAGCCCAAGGCTTGCGCATGGCCAATTTTTCTGGGTGAGGTTCGAAACGCTCCATCGGTATTCCATTGGTGGTCAAAATGAGCTTTTTTACCGGTAAATTCAGGCTTGCGAGCCATCTTTGAGCCTGGTAATGCGATAGGAGAAACACTCCATCCAGTTGGTCATAAATTGGTTTTGCAAGTCGTGGATCTTCCAAAGGCCTAACCAGAGACTGATCGGCATCGTCATGGCACCAAAGATAGTTTCGTTTTCCAGGAAGGAAGCCATTGTGAAAAACCTGCCACTGACGCAAGGAAACGAAAACGTCGCATTTGTGATTCGTTAATTGATCGGCATCGGTCAATATCTTGACATTCTGGCCGTGGTTTATTAATGCCTGTGCCATGCGTAGGGCGGCCGTTTCACTGCCCCCGAGTGGGTGGTTTTCAGGCCATTCCAAGTCTTGTAGTGTTTTGCCTTGTGCAGCCAATACGAAAAAAGTAATATCCATGGATTATCCTTGTAGAGTTTTATTGTAAAAGCGGTCTGACCTAAAAGACATAAAAAGAATATAAAAAAGTTGCTAAAAACGTGTGATTTTTATGACGGTTTTATAGTCAGGGATCAGGGCTTGTGGTATTCTCACTCCCGAGTGCAAATTCTTTTGGATACTCATGCTCAGTTTCTATACTTGATTTATTGATGGACGAAATATGGATTACCTCAGTTTGTGTTTGATCTGTAAGGATGAGAACGATTACCTGGCAGAATGGTTGGACTACCATATCCTGATGGGCGTGGATCGATTCTACATCTACGATAATGAAAGCCAGGTCAGTTTGCGTGAAAGTCTCATAGACTACATCGAGCGTGGTTGGGTGGTGGTGGTCGATATCCCCGGCAAAGCCATGCAGTTATATGCCTATGATCACTGCCTGCAAAACTTTGGGGCTTATACCCGCTGGATGGGTTTCATCGACGCGGACGAATTTCTGGTTCCCAAGACCACCCTTGATCTGAAGGGATTTATGAAAAACTACGAAGCTTATGGTGGGTTGGCGGTCAGCTCGCTCTTTTTTGGATCGAATGGGCACAAAACCCGCCCGGCTGTTGGGCAGATCGACGCCTATACAAGACGCACCCACACAACATTTAAGGGAAATGAGCTGGTAAAAAGTATCGTCCAGCCTGAGTTGGTTCTGATGCCAAGCTCTCCGCATGATTTTACCTTCAAAAAGAATACCTGGTGTGTTAATGAAGGACTGCTGCGGGTTGATGGGCAGCGCTTCCCCAACTACACAGACAAGATCCAGCTCAATCACTATTTTTGCCGTTCAGAGCGTGAGATCGACCTGAAGTTACGCCGCGGTAACAGCGGAAGCGTAACTTGGCCGCGGAAGCGTTTCGATGTGGTTAATTTAATGTCGGCCTATGAAGATACAAGTATCATCCAAAATTTGGAAGCCTTATTTTTGGATGAATTACCCGGCTCGGACGGTCTGTCAATTACGTCTGTACCATCGGAAGCAGGCCTGCTTGAGAAGATGGCCGTCCTGGCGAGTACCCGGCGGCGCCCGGAATTGTTGGGAATAACCTTAACGTGCGAAACGCTGAGCTTTCGGGTTGAGTTTTCTTCTTGGATGGGAATTAATGCTCAAAAGGATTTGGCAAGAAGCCAGGGGGATTTCTACCAAGTCTGCCAAATGATGCTGCGTATGATCCAGGTACAGCCGCAGTACACGGGCTTGTATATTGATCTGGCGATTAATTACCTGAATATAAATGACCCAGCATTGGCGTGGCAGGCACTGACCTATGCATGGCAGCTAGCTCCCAAGACTTACATGGTATTGGTTGGTATGGTTTTATACTTTTTGTGGGTTAAAGATTATTCGATGGCTGAAAAGACCTGCCATATTCTCTTGGATATTGCACCTCACAATTTGATGGTTCTAGGGCATTTGACTGAAGCCTTAATCGGGCAAGAGCGCTATGAAGAAGCGCTTAATGTGGGTGTGCCGGTAGTTGAGCTTTCTGCTACGGTGGGTGAGCTGCCGGAGGGCATGGGCGTCTTCTTGGTCAAGAAAATGGCTGAAATCCTATTGAAAAAGAAAAATTATGCTAGTGTTGTGCGTTTGTGGCAGGCTGGGGTGAAGTGCCAGCCTGGGGATGTATACGCATTGATTGAACTAAGCCAGGCATTGCTGCTTGCGGGCGATAAAAACGGGGCACGCCAGCAGCTTATCCAGGCCCAGCAGTTAGCTCCGGAAAACGTAGAAGTACTGGCCTTGATCAAACAGGTCGGTGCCTTTGCGCAACACCCGACTCCTGTCGCTCGCCGCCTAAAAAGGTATTAATTTTTTCCCATGGATTATCTCAGTTTGTGTTTGACCTGCAAAGATGAGAACGATTATCTGCCGGAGTGGCTGGATTACCATATCTTGATGGGTGTGGATCGTTTTTATATCTATGATAATGAGAGCCAGGTCAGTCTGCGAGAGACTCTTAAAGAATATGTCGAGCGCGGCTGGGTGGTAGTACTCGATATTTCTGGCAAAGCCATGCAGTTGTATGCCTACGACCACTGCCTGCAGACTTTTGGCCCACAGACCTTCTGGATGGGTTTCATCGACACGGATGAATTCTTGGTACCCAAGACCACCCTTGACCTGAAAGAATTATTGCAAAATTATGAAACGTATGCTGGGCTGGCAGTCAGTTCGCTGTTTTTTGG
>CAINXK010000573.1 GCA_903854805.1 uncultured Anaerolineae bacterium | reverse complement strand
TGCGGGCCGGATTTGAACATAACGGCATGTTCACGCTGATCAACAAAAAAATAGAAGTGGTTTCCAACGACCCGACCTGGGTATTGATGGATGATACCCTGGCCCAAATTCAAAATACGCAGTCCCTATCCATTCTGTCCTCCTTTCCCATTGTCATTCCGGCCGCGCAGGTGGATATTTTCCGCGAACAATATTTCGCGCAGATCGCGCAGCTGCTGCCGATCAAAAGCGACATCATCCACTGGCAGGATGTGAACGCCGAACCGGTTCCGCGCCTATACCTTCACGATGATAAAGGCAGCACTCTGTTCGCCGATCTGCGTTTCGGCTATGGCGAACACGAACTGGCGCTTGGCAAGGAGGAGGCATATGCGCTTGAAACCATCCCCGGGTCATGGGACCTGCTGCGCATCCACCGCCAACCGCAAATCGAACAATATTTTTACCAGCTGCTGACCGACCCGGGCTACCGCCTTAAACGCGCGGGCACAAATTATCCTTACGGCACACTTGAACTGCGCGCCCGCGCCCATCCCTATGATTTTCTCCTGCATTCCATTCCGCAGCTTACCCAGGCCGGTTTTGAAATTTACGGCGAAGACACCCTCAAACTCGGGCGCATCAACCGCAGCATCGCCACCCTGCGCGTCAGCATCACTTCGGGCATTGACTGGTTCGATCTTAAAACCTTCGTTGAATTTGGCGACCAGCAGGTTGCATTCCACGACATTCGCAAAGCGCTCAAACGCAAGGAAAATTACATCAAACTTGCCGACGGTTCGATCGGGCAGATCCCCGCTGAGTGGCTCGAGAAATACAAACATCTTTGGAACATGGCGGAGGAAACCGCTGACGGCTTCCGCGTCAGCGACTTTCACCTGCCCTTATTGGACAAACTGCTCGAGGACGACGAAACGCTCCACCCGCCCTCTGAGTTGGTCCAGCGCCGCGAGCGCCTGCGCGCCTTCGAACGGATCGCGCCCCAACCGCTTCCCAAGGGTTTCACGGGCGAACTGCGTCCCTACCAAAAACACGGCTTCGACTGGCTGCACTTCCTCAAGGAATATAATTTTGGCGGCATCCTGGCCGATGACATGGGGCTTGGAAAAACGGTCCAGGTGCTGGCCTATCTCCAATCGCAGCAGGAGCACCAAGGATCCCCGGCCGGGCGCGGCTGCAGCACCACGCTGCTCGTCGTCCCAAAAAGTTTAATTACCAACTGGCAGAGGGAATCCGAAAAGTTTACCCCGAGCCTGCGCTTCCTTGAATACATGGGAAATTTCCGCAGCAAGGACACATCCATTTTCAACGACTATGATGTGGTGCTAACCACCTACGGCACCATGCTGCGCGATGTTGAAATTTTGCGTGAATATAAATTCAGCCATGTCATTCTGGATGAATCACAAGCCATCAAGAATCCGCTGGCCAAGAGCGCAAAAGCAGCGCGCCTGCTTCATGCCGAACATCGCATCGTGATGACCGGCACGCCGGTTGAAAACAATACATTTGAGTTGTGGTCGCAGTTCGCGTTTTTGAACCCCGGCCTGCTGGGCAGCATGGATTACTTCAAACAGGCGTTTGCCAATCCCATCGAAAG
>CAINXK010000572.1 GCA_903854805.1 uncultured Anaerolineae bacterium | reverse complement strand
TGATGGGTTCAGTATCCAGTTTATTCTATGGAAGAAATTTATCCCATGACATTTGACACATACCTCAGGCGATGATTTTTTGCTATACTTTTTCTATATGGCAAGCTGCGAGATGTTATTATTTTGGTTCATAAAGCGCCACCAGACGTCATTTTCTAAAACCATACGATCATGCCCTCTAATCAGGGGCTCATCCAGAAAGGTTCTGCATCAGACCCCCGCAGAAGGTTGATGGACGGAAAAGGTCCATCCATACCATCGTTGGACAGATGGAACACACAAGAAGTTGAAGAATGATATTACCAAAGAAGCGTGACCCTAGATTCATCACTATACGTCGCGGCGGTACTCTCCAAGACGTAGACCATCATCTGCTTGCAATATGGGCAGCCGATTGCGCACAACATGTTTTACACCTATTTGAAGAAATGCAACCCAACGACGAGCGCCCACGTCGAGCCATTGAAGCGACACTCGCTTGGTCCCAAGGCACGATTACAATGTCGCAATCGAAAGCGGCGGGTGGTCATGCAATGGCGGCAGCCAGAAATCTGAAAGGAGCGTCGCGCTATGCTGCATATTCGGCTGGTCAGGCAGGGGTGGTCGCTCATGTGGCAGCGCATCAACTGGGCGCAGCAGCCTACGCGATTAAGGCAGTCCGTGAAGCAGCACTCGAAGGTCATGTTGAAGAATCTGGTCGCATTGAGTGCGAATGGCAGCGCGCACAACTTCCGATTAAAATCCGAGACCTGGTGCTCGACGATCAGAAGTTACGCAATGAAATCTGTTGGTTTGTATTTAATTGTTAATCAATTTACTCGTACCGCCAATTTAATTAATACCTTTTGGCATTAATATTTAAAAAATCTTTAAAAAATCAAAGGTACCTTGCAAAATCTACCCAACAAAGTGAGCACCTGACGCTGAGAAGTCTGCGCAAATCTCAGGCAGTTTTCTACCCCTTATCATTTTTCTGGTTGGACGGCTTCGCCGTCCCCGCCCCAGCGCAGGTAACGCAAACCGGTAGGCAACTATCTGAGTATTACTATCATCAAAAAAGGAGACGGACAAATGACAGATTGGGTTACATGGTTCCGCTATCAACTTCAGGCTAGTGCAGATGGTTTTGCCTGGGCTTTTTCCCAAATATCTCCAGCGTACCGAGAGAATTTGCCACCCGCGCCAGATTACCTTGGCATTTGGCAGCCAGCACGACATGTTTGGCACGTAACTGAATATGAAAGATGCCTTGTTATACCTTCTATGCATCAATGGTTAGGTGGTTCAATCCCGGACGGAGACGCCTGGCTTGATGATGACAACGCTTGGGCTAAAGTTCAAAATAGCGGGTTTGAAGAACTAACCTCTGCGTTTCGCCAAATTCGACAACAGCAAATTGAACTTCTCGATAAATTAATAAATGCAGATTGGAATACACCACATGATACGTTATGGGGACAGAAGCCATTATCGATGATTGTCACCAAAACATTCCAGCATACTTACGAGCATGGCGATACTTTGCTTAGAATGGGATTATGGTGGGAAGAGATTCTGGAAGAAGAAGCCAATAAATCAGGAAATGCTGGTTCTTAGCATACAAACCTCTATAGCATTGGAGCAGCCCAATAAAACATGCCCAGACTTGTGGGATCCTGCGGCCCGCTTCGCGTCAAGCATTTCGCGAAACGAAGCTTTGATTTTTTCTGCTCCCGAACATTTTCCCAGCCCAACCACTCGCCACGGACGCAAACCGTTAGCCCGCACCTATAAACTGTAAACTGAGCCTGAGAAAATTATTTTTGCGACCCAAAAGCTACAAAGGTTGGCATGTGATCGTATCAAAGGAGTAAGAGACCTTGAAAAAACATGCATTTTTATTTCTTTCATTACTCATAGCATTGTTGCTCTTATCCGGATG
>CAINXK010000571.1 GCA_903854805.1 uncultured Anaerolineae bacterium | reverse complement strand
TCATCGTCTTTTTTCTTTTTAGCCACTGTTTTCTTGGCTACTGCTTTTGCCGGTGCAGCTTTCTTCTTTGGGGCTATGTCTTCGTCAAGCTCCTCAGAATCGTCTTCAGCTTTTTTCTTTGGCTTCACAGCCGCCTTTTTCACCGGAGTTTTCGCGCTCTCTTTAGCGCTCTTACCGCTAGCGGTCTTTTTTTCCGAATTTGATTTCATAGCGCTCATCTTGCTTTATGCCGTAAAATTTTAATTGTTTGTGGAATTTGCCAAATTTTTTTTGTCAAAAATGCGAATAATTTTTTTTGTTATAAAACTGCAACCTCATACCAAACGGGGCTTCTGTCATGGTTTTTTAAGAATCTGGTCTCTTCCAGTGCCGTTTGACACATGGGTAATTTTAGTGCCCAGATACGTCTCCAGGAAGTTGCAATACTCTTTAAATTCAACCGGCAGATCTGTGTAATCGGTACACGTACTTATTGGCTTACTCCAACCTTGATAATCTTTGTAAACTGGCTCAATTTCTGCCACACAAAGGTCATAAGGCAGCTCAGAGGTTTCCTTGCCCTGAATCGAATAAGCCACGGCCGCCCGGATAGGATTAAATCCATCCAGCACATCTGCCTTGGTAATGATCAATTTGTTTACACCACTGAGCATAATAACGTATTTCAATGCGACGAGGTCTATCCATCCACAACGACGGGGACGGCCTGTAGTCGCGCCAAATTCGGCTCCTGCTGCGCGCAAAGCCTCGCCGGTACTATCTTCCAGTTCGGTCGGAAAAGGACCTCCACCAACGCGTGTACAGTATGCCTTGGTAATGCCGATCACATCTCCGATTCTGGATGGAGCCACACCTAGTCCGGTGCAAACACCTGCTGCAATAGTGTTGGATGAAGTAACAAATGGATACGTGCCAAAATCCACATCCAGCATACTACCCTGTGCGCCTTCGGCCAGAATTCGAGTGCCTTTTTTCAATAGGTCATCCAGCCAGTATTCTGCATTGATCACTTTGAGTGAACGAATGAATGCGCATGCCTCGAGGAAGGGTGCCTCCCATTGCTGCCAGTCGGCAACTTGCTCAAACTGACCCAGCAACTGAAGATGCTTATTTTTCAGCTTTTGGTACTTTTCTTCAAACGATGGGCTAAGTATATCGCCTACACGCAGACCGTTGCGCCCGGTTTTATCCATGTATGCCGGTCCGATTCCTTTTAGTGTAGAACCGATTTTCTCAGCGCCCTTAGACATCTCTGAAGCCGCATCCAGTGCCCGATGCGTAGGAATGATAAGGTGTGCCTTTTGAGAAATATACAGACGGTCCAGCAAATCGGGACATAGCGGAAGAATGGTCTCCACTTCTTTTTTGAAAATGGCCGGATCTATTACTACGCCATTGCCAATAAGGTTGAGACAATGCTTCTGAAACACACCCGAGGGAATAGTGTGCAGTACCACTTTCTTATCATTCACATACAAAGTGTGACCTGCATTCGGGCCTCCCTGAAACCGTGCTATTACACTATATCCGCCAGCCAGAAAGTCTACAATTTTACCCTTCCCTTCATCGCCCCATTGCAACCCCAGTAGTACATCAATCATTAATATTCAGTTTAAAGAACAAATTTAGTCGAATCCTGTGGATTCATCGTCACAAAAATAGGGAATAAGCTTTACGCATCGTTTGGTTTTTCAGGGTTTGTTCCTCCGAACCCCTGCATTGTAGACATAAGCTGCTGCATAGTGCGCTGATAGTTGTTTGCAGACCCATCCAGGAAGATGGTATTGCCCTTACCTGTTTCGGCAAAATGTTT
>CAINXK010000570.1 GCA_903854805.1 uncultured Anaerolineae bacterium | reverse complement strand
GATGCTGTGGCCGATGACATAATCGGGTTTGAGGCCCCATTGCCCGAGAAGATCCGCCAGCGCGTATTCGACCGCGAACAGCGCCGGCTGCACATAGCGCGTATTTTCCAGGTATTGGGCCGAATTTTCACCGAAGAGTACCTCCAGTAGCGGCGCACCCAGATCGGCATCCATCAATGCAGCCACCTGGCGCAGAGTATCGGCGAAGCGCGGGTTGCGATCAAACAGTTCGCGCGCCATGCCAGCGTATTGCGCGCCCTGGCCCGTAAACATGAAGGCTACTTTTTGCTTGAGGCGTGTGTTGACCTGTCCGTTGAACATGCCCTGGGCAGGGTGACCGCTGCGCCAGGATTCCAGCTTGGTCTTGATTTCGGCATTGTTCTTGCCCAACACAGCCATACGAAAGGGGTGCTGCGAACGGTCTATGGCAGCCGAATAAGCCAGGTCTGCCAGGCTGGCGGGTTCGTGCTCCAGAAAATCGGCCCATTTGTCTATCAGCTCATCCAACGATGCCTGTGATTTTCCGGAAATAAACAGCAATTTGCTGCCGTCGGCTGACTGGGCCCGCTGATCGCCGGGGTTGAGCGGCGCTTCCTGCAGGATGGCATGCGCATTGGTACCGCTGTAACCAAAGGAATTGACGCCCGCCAGGCGCGGCGCGCCATTGCGGGGCCAGGACACATGCTGGGAAGCGATTTGAACGGGCGCGCGCCCAAAATTGATACTGGGGTTTAATTTTGTGAAGTGGATACTAGGGAAAATCTCTTCCTGTTCGAGCGAGAGCGCAGTCTTGACCAGTCCCAGCAGGCCGGCTCCAGCTTCGATGTGACCGAAATTACTCTTGACCGAGCCCACATACAGCGGATTATTGGCCGATCTGCCCGGCCCGAACACATTGACGATCGCGCTCATCTCGATCGGGTCGCCAACCGGGGTGCCGGTGCCATGTGCCTCCACGTAACGCACATCGTCTGGGCTGATGCCCACGCGGGCCAAAGCGCTGCGGATGACTTTTTCCTGCGAACGACCGTTTGGCGCAGTCAGGGCGGGGGTATGCCCGTCCTGGTTGACGCTGGTGCTGAGGATGCTGGCGTAGATATGATCACCGCGCGTGAGGGCGTCCGACTGCCTGCGCAGGATAATCGCCATGCAGCCTTCTCCACGCACATAGCCATCCGCCGAAGCATCGAAGGAGGCGCAGCGGCCGGCGCGCGACATCAGCCCGAGCTTGGAGAAGGCCACGTGCAGCCCAGGATGCAGCATGATGTTGACACCCGCCACAATCGCCATATCCGATTCGCCCGAAAGCAGGCTCTGGCGCGCCAGGTGCAGAGCCACCAGTGAGCTGGAGCAGGCTGTGTCGAGTGTCAGGCAGGGACCTTCCAGACCGAGGAAGTGTGAGACACGCCCGGCCGCGATGCTCATCGAGTCGCCCATGGCGTCATACCCGGTGATGCCCAGTGGACCTTCATAGACGCCTTTGAGCTGCGAATAACCATTAGTGTTCATCATTGCCAGGAACATGCCGGTGTTGCTGTGCACCAGCTCTTCGGCCGGCTGCCCGGCATCTTCAAGAGCATGCCAGACGGTCTGCAAGATCAGGCGCTGCTGCGGGTCCATTCGGGTGGCTTCAATATCCGATATGCCAAAAAAGCCCGAATCAAAACTCTCGATGTCCTCAATAAAACTGCCCTTGCGCACATATGTTTTGCCCGGACTGACCGGGTCTGGATCATAATAGGCGTTGACGTTCCAACGGTTGCTAGGCACCTCGGTCACCAAATCGCGGCCGGTGCGCAGGGCGCTCAGCAGCTCGCTGGTGGAAGTAATATTTCCGGGGAGTGTACATCCGATTCCGATCAGGGCGATTGGTTCCATACCAGTAATTTTGTGCTCGTGTTGCGCGAAAGCCATTTTTCCTCCAATCAAGAAGAAACAAAGTATCCTAACCAGATGATGGCGAAATGTTCAATATTCGCTTTACCCAATATTCTAAAAACATCAAGTGATTAATATCATACAAATAAGGTACAATTAGTACTATAGTAAAGTTTACTCATCATATATCGAAGGATGACGTTTGTCAATCCTGTACTTGGTTGGTATTACCCGCTCCGTGTCTGCCGCTTGATCTTTCCGTTAAAGATTTTAATAGTGAGGAGAATATGACTGACGAAACCAATAAATCCGGCACCGAAATGGCTCAACCAGTGATCGTCGATCTTGGAAAGCAGAAATCCAGCAAGCTGAAGGATTTAAAAAAGGGCAAAGGCGAGCTGTGGGACGATGTCATCAGCGTGGTTGGTGAGGCGCGCGATATGCTGGGTGATGAAGCCGAAGGGAAGGTGCTCATCCCGATCATATTGCTATATGAAAAGAAACCCAGGCGCTCACAGTTGAACAAACTGAATAAATTGATTTTTCCCTTAATGAAGTAAAAAAGCGAGGCTCGCCATGTCTGCAGAAGAAAAGGTTAAAGCCCGAACTCTCAGCCGCCCTGCGGTACCGGAAGCCGAAGACGAGGCTCCGCGCCTCAAGCCGATTGTCTTGAAGTATAAGAAACTAAAGAAAAAGAAACAAAGGGCAGAGCCACAGACTGGCGAGCCGAAATATTCCCGAGGGCTGAAGGATTTGCAATTATTGGAAGGGAATGTGATCCATGTGACCAACAAGGCTGTCCGAGCAATATCCAAGGGCATGGAAGTCTATGACCGCGAAAGACAGCAATCAGCCCGTGAGAAGACCGATGGCGCGATTGAGGACTTCATCCACAATTCGGCTAAAGCTACCAGCGCATACTTAAAGGAAGCCAGCGACCTACCGATTGACCTGGTCGAAGCGGTCAGTGATTTATCCTACCGCAATCAGGTGCGTAAAAATCTTCGGCGCGCCTCCCGATTTATTCGCACCTGGCGGATTTAGCCAGTCGAACACAATCTCAGCCGGTCCCGCAAAGACCTGGCTGAACTAAAACGAACATGCACAGCGCCCTCGAACCCGCCGACCCGAGCAAAACGATAGGGAGGATTGCGCCCTTGCCCAGGCGCGAGCAGATCAAGGTGATGGTTGGGGATGGGGACTTGCCGCAGATGCGTTTTGTGTCCTTTAAGCGCAAAACTAGCAGCACTCTGCGGCGCTTCCTGGATTGGCTCGATTTACTGCTGTACTATTATTTGCGTGTAGGCTGGGATGCGCTGCTGCGTCGCGACAGCCCCACCCGGCGCGCCACGCGCCTGAGGCAAGGTTTTGAATACAAGGGCGGCACGTTTATCAAGCTGGGCGTGCATCTAAGCATGCGTGTCGATCTGATGCCCTGGTATTTCAGCAATGAACTCTCGGGCATGGTTGACCACATGCCGCCTTACGATATCTCCCTGGCGCTCGAGGCGCTCGAGCGCTGCTTTAAAAAGCCTATCACCGCGGTCTTTGCGCAGTTTGACCCCGTCCCAATCATTTCGACCTGCACCAGCTGCACCTACCAGGGCCTGCTGCACAGCGGCGAGAAAGTGGCAGTCAAGGTGCGCCGTCCGGGCGTTGGTGAGCAGTTCATGGCGGATATCGAAGCCCTGAACTGGCTGGTGACAATCGCCGAATTCCTGACCATCTTTCGCCCTGCGCTGACGCGTGGGTTGTGTGATGAAATCCGCAGCTACCTGATGGAGGAGCTGGATTTTGTCCAGGAAGCCCGCCGCCAGGATTCGTTTCGCCGCGCGGCAGAAAAAACCGGCAAGCAGTTTTTTTCGGCCCCGCGCGTCTTCCTGGAATATTCGGGCGAGGAAGTGGTGATTAATACCTTTGCCAGCGGTCTGTGGATGTGGGAGCTCCTGTCTGCCATCGAAGCCGGCGACGAGAGCGTTCTGGCGCAGGCCCGCGCAATGGACATCCAGCCCGCGAGCCTGGCCCGCCACCTTCTGTGGGTCAATTACTGGGCGCGCGAAGAAAACCTGTTCTTCCCAGCCGATCCCAATTCGAACAATATCATTGTCGGGCCGGGCAGCAAACTTTACTTTATCAATTTTACCAATACTGGCACGCTCAGCCACTCGCGCCGGCAGGCCATGCGCCAGATCCTGGCTTACGCCTGGCAGCGCGACCCGCAAAATATGGCACGCTCGTCTCTGATTCTAATGGAACCGCTGCCGCCCGTGGATGTGATCGAGCTTACCCAGCAGTTGGAGACCTATAACTGGCAGATGCTGTATGCCATGGAGGCCACGCCGGGCAGTATTTCCTGGCAGGAGCGTACTTCGGTTGTGCAATGGATGGGGATTGTGCACCTGGCACGCAAGCATGGCATCGTGCTGGATATTGAAGTGCTGCGCCTTATGCGCTCAACCTTGCAATTTGAGTCGATGGCTGTGCGGCTGGATCCAACCATCGATTTCATTGCTTATTACCGCGAATTTGTGCAATACAAAGCCGAACATGCCCGACGGCGCATCACCGAAAGCCTGACAACCCACCTGGATGGGCGCGAAAATGAGCAGTTGATCATCCGCATCGACCGCATTTCACAGACCTTGCGCGGTCTGTTCGACCGCGCAAGTCACCTGCTGGCGCTGCCTTCGGTAAACTTTAATGTCCTAATAGGTAAATGGCCTTACGCGATCTATATTATAGTGCGTGGGTTAATCCAATCTCTGGCTGTTTCGGTCCTGGCACTGCTGGTCGCGGCCCTGGTCAATTGGCTGGGCGGGCATCCTGCAGCGGGTTTCGGGCAGTTGATGAACCAGGCCTTTTTGCACCCGATCTACCATATATCTCTGGTCCTGTTGCTGCTGGTTAATGGCCGCACGCTCCTTTTCCGGTTGGATGATAAAGAGGTTTAATGGCTGCGCCTGAGCTCGAGACGCCATCTCACAGACTCGCCCATGTGCGCCCGGCGGTCTCAAAGGCTGTAACGCGCTGGCGCGAGCAACGGGAGTTGCTGGCACAGCAGCACAGGAAAATTGAGCAGCTGCCGCTCGATGCCGTTTTGAAGAGCATGCCCCGCCGCGAACAAAACATGAACCGCGATGTCCGCCAGTTCTGGCTGCCTTATATCGGCGCCCAACATTACGACCCAATCTTCTGGAAAAGCCTGGCCCGTCTGTTGACCTGGCTTGGGTTTGGGCTGGCGATCCTGCTGGGTAACCTGTCCGATAGGCTCTTGAAGCGCGATTCCGTCGAACGGCGCGCTGTGCGGATGCGCCAAGCGCTCGAGAAAGCTGGCGGCACTTTTGTCAAGTTGGGGCAACAGTTAGCCATGCGTATTGACCTGGTGCCTTGGGCATACTGCGTGGAGCTTTCCAGAATGCTTGACCATATGACGCCCTTCTCATCCGAGGCCGCACTGCAAATTATCGAGCGCTCCTTGCAGCGACGCTGGCAGGATGTCTTTGCGGTCTTCGACCCGCAGCCGGTGGGTTCGGCTTCGATCGCCTGTGTCTTTCAGGCCGTGCTTAAAAATCAAGAGCGGGTGGTGGTCAAGGTGCGCCGCCCTGGCATTGTCGATCTTTTCAGGGCGGATCTGCAAGTACTGGATTGGCTGTGCGGATTGGCGGAACTCCTGACCATCATCCGCCCAGGCTTCACGCGCAATCTGCGCATCGAGCTGCGCGAGACATTGATGGAGGAACTGGACTTCAGGCGAGAAGGGCGCTTCCAGGATATTTTTAGACGCAACGCGCCTGCTTCGGGTAGGGATTTCTTTTCGGCGCCGCGCGTTTATTTTGAGCTTTCCACTGGTGAAGTGCTGGTGCAGGAATTTGTCTCGGGTTTGATGCTCTGGGAAGTGATCGCGCTCGCTGAAAAGAAAACGCCACAGGCGCGTGCGTTGCTGCGCAAGCTGAATATTGATCCGGCTATAGTTGCCCGCCGCATCCTGTGGTCAGCATTCTGGAGCATGGATGAGCACGTCTTCTTCCATGCTGATCCGCACCCCGCCAATATGATTATCCATCCCGATAATAAAATCACCTTTATAGATTTTGGAAGCTGCGGCAGCTTCAATAACCAGCAAAAGATTGCGCTCGAGCAAATGGTCATGAGCATGAAAGAAGGCGACGTGGAATCGATGACGCGCGCCTCACTGGGATTGATGGAGCCCATGCCGCCGGTCGATATCCCCGCACTGGTAAAACAGGCCCAGGGCGAATACATGCGCGTCCTGCACACCTTCAACACACCAGCCCGCTATACCCAATATTGGGAGCGCACCTCGGCCCGCCAGTGGTTTGTGCTGATCGGTGTGGCGCAGAAGTTTAACCTGCCGATGAACCTGCACATGTTGCGCATGATCCGCGCCACCCTGCTGTATGACTCGATCGTTCTTCGTCTGGATAACCAGCTCGATCGCTACCAGGAATATACACTCTTCATGCGCGACCGCGCCCAACTCGTCAAAAAGCGCTGGCGCGAGAACCTGCGCGATTCATCGGGTGATAATTTTTTCCTCAGTCTGGATGAGTTTGGCAAGACGCTCAACAATCTGATGATCCGCACCCAGACCACCCTCGGCCGGCCCTTAATCAACCTGGGCTCGACCGTCACCAAGTGGGCCTTTGCCGCCAGCGTCATCAGCCGGATGCTTGGGCGCATGCTGCTGATCACCATCTTGGGTATGCTGATGGTTGCTGCCGGGAATTATTTTGGGCAGCAGCCGATTTCGTTTTTTGGAGTGATCGCCACACTGACCGAGAACCTGGTTTACCAGCTTTTCGTGGCAGCTTCGCTTGTCATTAATACACGCCATATCCTCTTCCGGCTGCTTGATAAGGATAGCTAGGCCTGGCAATCATTCTAATGGTGCTTGATTTTTAATTTTGGAGGTCGATATGGATCAGGAACAGGATTATTTAATATTTCGCAGCCAGCCCCGTCAGGATGAAAAGATAATGCTGCTGAATCTGCCGGTTGTGATCGGGCGCACCTCGCCTGCAGAAGTGATCATCGACATCCAGGATATTTCCCGCCGGCATGCGCGTATTTCCCGTGAGGCTGGCGTGTACCTGATCGAAGATCTGGGCAGCAGCAATGGCACCTACCTCAACAACCAGCGCATCGAGACAGCCCACCAGTTCCAACCCGGTGACATGCTGCGTTTTGGCGCCAGCACCACGCTGGAACTGGTGGCAGCACCCGCACCAGCGCCCGCCGCGAACGCTACCGTCATCACCACTGTCAGTCAGATCAACCACGCAGATCTACAACCAGCGAGCCACCCGGTGCTGTCTGATGAAACCCGAGAGGCTGTTATTTTTGGTCAGGCGATCACGAAGGGCGATGGCCAGTCTGGAGGTGAGCCGCTGATGGCACCGCCCACCGCCGTGCCCCCCGATCCGGGCGGCCAGTCTGGCAACGAAACTTCCATCGGGAAGGGGACCTCCCGCTTGGGCGGCAAGGTTGGCGATGCCACCTCCATTGGAACAATACCCCCCGTCAAGGGCGGCAAGGCTGATGACTCCACCTCGCTGATGCCAGGCCTGGCGGATCTGCCACCTGCCTCGGAAGTAGCAGCGCAGTTGGTGGTGAACGAATCGGGGCAGCAGCCGCGCATCATTAACCTGGCCGGCGCGCTTCTACGCATTGGGCGCCTGCCGGATAACGATGTTGTCATCAACAACCGCTTTGTCTCCCGATATCATGCCGAGCTTGAAAGGCGTGGCACAGATTATTACCTCTCGCCGCTGCCCAACATCAGCAACGCCCTGCTGGTGGATGGCTCGCCGGTGATGGAACCGGTGCGCCTGCGGCATGGCATGAAGATCCGCCTGGGCGGCTGGGCACAGGGCGAGATGACGTCGTTGGATTTCATTTCACTGAACCCCGAAGCCGATCTATCGCAGCAAAAGATCCAATTTAAAGAAAACACGCTCATAACCATCGGGCGCCATCCGGATAATAAGCTGGTGTTGGCGGCGCCGGTCGTCTCCAATTTTCATGCCGAGGTTGAGAAAATCGGCCAGCGTTACCGCGTGAAAGACCTGAAGAGCAGCAACGGTACTTACGTCAATGGGAAAAGCGTCATCGGCGAGACCTGGGTCCACCCTGACGACGCCATCCAGATTGGGCCATACCGCTTCGTGGTGGATGAGAACGAAATGTCTGGCTCTGATCAGAGCCAGGGTGGCGTAAAGGTGGAGGTCTTTGGGCTAAACAAGTGGGTTAATAAGAAATTGAACATCCTGCAGGATATTTCGCTGGCCTTTAACCCAAAAGAGTTCATCGTGGTGGTCGGGCAGAGCGGCGGCGGCAAGTCCACGCTGGTGGACGCCATCACCGGCTATCGCCCCGCCACCAAGGGCAAAGTGCTTGTCAACGGGGTCATCGACGTCTACAAGGAATTCGATGCCATGCGCACAACCATTGGCTATGTCCCTCAAAAGGATATCATCCATATGGAGTTGACCGTATTCCAGGCCCTGGATTATGCAGCTCAACTGCGCATGCCCGCCGACACGTCGCGCCAGGAGCGTTTGAAGCGCATAGATGAAGTGCTCAGTGATCTGGATTTGAGCCACCGGCGCGACACGCAGATCAGCACACTGAGCGGTGGGCAGCAGAAGCGTGTCTCGATCGGCGTGGAGCTGCTGACCAAACCCGGTTTGTTCTTCCTCGATGAACCCACTTCGGGGCTCGACCCCGGCATGGAAACCGAATTGATGCGCCTGATGCGCAAGCTGGCCGACCAGGGCCGCACGATCGTGATGATCACGCATGCCACCAAGAATGTCATGCTGGCAGACAAGGTGGTCTTCCTGGCTAAAGGCGGCTTCCTGACCTGGTTCGGTCCGCCCGAAGAAGCCCTGACCTACTTTGACCAGTACCGCTCGGCCCGCGATAGGCGCTCGAGCCCGATGGAGTTTGACAATATTTACACCCTGCTGGATAAGGATGAACTCGGCAAGGGTTCGGACTGGGCCGAGCGTTTCCGCAACCATGCCGCCTATTTTAAATATATTGCTGAGCCGCTCAAGCAGGATATGCTCGCCACTGGGCCAAAGCCATCTCCGCAGGCGGCTGCCCGGCAACTCAACCCGGCCAAGCAAGTCTCGGCCCTGCGCCAATTTTTTATTCTCTCGAGCCGCAACATCAAAATCCTGACCCGCGATCCGTTCAGCCTGGCGCTGCTCTTGCTGACAGCACCCCTAATGGCTTCGATGGATTTTACGATTGCGGCTGGCGGCGGCACCAACCCGGTCTCATTCCAGACCGGCAGTTTCAACGGTCTAATCATAACCCTGGTGGTATTGACCAACACCACCATCCTGGTAGGCGGTCTGTCCTTCATGCGCGAGTTGGTGAAGGAGCGCGATATCTATAAGCGCGAGCGTATGGTGAACCTGAAGCTTTCATCCTATATCGTTTCCAAGATCTGGATTGCGCTGATCATCGCCCTGTACCAGGCGGCTTGTTTCACGGTCATCCGTTACATGGCTTTTGATATGCCTGGCGGGTTGGAAGAAAAGCTCTTTATGTACATCACCATTTTCCTGCTGATCCTGGCGGGCATGATGATGGGCTTTTTCTCCTCGGCCCTGGCGCCCAACGCCAATTCGGCGCCCCTGCTGCTGATCATGTTCATCATCCCGCAGATGGTGCTGAGCGGCGCACTGGTGCCGCTGGCACCGGCTGTAATGGCGCCAGCCTCCAGCCATTGGGCGGTGCTATCGGCTATTGCGATTGGCGGAGCTGGTTCGGATGTCGCCGCTGATTCATGCTGGGCCCTGCCAAAGGACAAGCAGGATGACCTGACACTCGACCAGAAGAATACCGACTGCACCTGCATGGGTGAGAACGCGCTGCGCGAATCGAGCTGCAACTTCCCGGGTTTGGGTAAATATTATGATGTGGCTATTGATACACTGGACCCGGCCAAACCGAAAGAACCCGGAGCGCAACCCGCCGAACCGAAGTTCCCTGACCCGCCCGCCAAGCCCGCCGATGTGAACAACGTGCTGATGCTGCAGAAATACCTCTCGGACCTGGATACTTATAACAAGGGAATCGACGTCCAGCGCAGCAATTACCAGACCCAGATTGACGACTGGAAAAAGGAACAGGACAGCTACAAGACCGCCATCGAAACCTATCAAAAAGACCTGACCGACCTGGAAGTCAAACGCGCCATCGGCGTCGGTTCGGCCGAGGCCACTATCCGGCGGTATAAGGATGATTATGGCTGGACCTTTATTAATAAACAAGCCCGCGCCGCTTACATGGATACCCTTTATCAGGCCTGGGGCGCTTCGCTGCTGATCATCCTGATTCTGTTTGTGGGGACGATCGTGCTGCAAAAACGCCATGACAATTGATTTGGACAGGCATCTGCCTGGCTCCGCCTTCCAGTTGGGCGCAAGTCAGGCGCATGTCTGGCAGACGGGGCTTTCACACCCGTCTGCCAACTTCGAGCGGCTGCAGGCCTTGCTCTCTACGGATGAACTCGAGCGTGCTGGGCGTTTTGTATTTGAGCGCGACCGCAGGCATTACATAACCGCCCGCGCCGGGCTGCGCCTGCTGCTAGGCGCTTATTTAAGCTGCGAACCAGCCTCGATCCGTTTTTGTTACAACCAGTGGGGCAAGCCCGCACTGGCAGTCGGTTTTGACGAGCAGTTATATTTCAATCTGGCTCATTCCCAAGACAGGGCCGTTTATGTCTTCACACGCCAAGGTCCGCCTGGTATTGATCTGGAATATGTGCGGCCCTTCCCGGAGCATCAGAATTTTGCACGCATGTTTTTCTCAGAGCGCGAAAACAGCCTTCTGGCTTCGCTGAGCGAAGTCGACAGGCTGGCAGCCTTTTACAAATTGTGGACCTGCAAAGAAGCCTATCTAAAAGCCGTGGGCGCCGGGCTGGCGGGTGAACTGAAGGATGTGGAAGTGGAACTGGAGCCCGGCTCGCAAGCCCGCTTCAGTCGCGCGCCGGGCCCGCAATCCTGCCAACTGGAGCTCTTCAGACCATTCGAGAATTTCCAGGGCGCGCTTGTGACCGCTGCTTCCAGCGCCCGGCCCGATTATCGCGCGCTGGATGGGTATTTCAACCTGTAGGGCTGGCGAACTCAGGCTGGTTTCAAACGCATGGGCAGGCCGCCTTTCAGACGCAGGGAAAGCTCAGGCTCCTTCAGCACCTGCCAGCCCGGTTCCAGCTCGAACCTGTATCGTTGCAGCAGCATGGGCAGCGCCAGGTGTGATTCGAGCAGCGCCATACTGCGGCCAAGGCACTGCCGCTTGCCACCGCTGAAAGGGATGTAAGCGTATTCATGGCGCTCTCGCATCCGTTCCGGTCTAAAACGCTCAGGGTCGAAGACCTCCGGGCTATCCCAGAATGCAGGGTGACGATGGGTGACATACTGCGTGATCGCCAGGGTGGTGCCAGCCGGGATGTGGTAACCGCCCAGAACATCGTCCCGTAGTACAAGTCGCTCAGTCAGCCAGACAGGTGGGTAGAGCCGTAGACTCTCATCGCGCACCATGCGGGTATATTCCAGGCGCGGCAGGTCCTGCAGGGTGGGCGCCCGCCCGCCCAGCACTTCATCCAGTTCACGGCGCAGGCGCGTTTCCACCTCGGGGTGAAGGGTTAGCAGGTACAGCGTCCAGCACAAGTTGGCGGCGGTGGTTTCGTGCCCGGCCAGAAAGAGTGTGACCATTTCATCGCGCAGTTGCTGTATGCTCATACCGCGTGACCCATCACCCAGGGCTTCGTTATCATCCAGTGTGGCGGCCATCAGGATATCAAGCGCGTCCTGCCGCCCGGATGGCTGCGCGCGCCGCGCATTGATCAGCCCATAGATGATGTCATCGATGCGGCGGACGGCTTTCTTCAGCTTCAGATTGCGCCCAGCCGGGAACCACAGCGGCGGGTAGAAGGGATGCTCGAAGCGGTAAACCGTATCGCGCATGATCACATTGATCTCTTCAGCCAGGTCGCCATCCAGGTCATTGACCTGTATGCCAAAAAATGCCAGGGTAGCCACGCCCAGGGTCAGTTTCATCATTTCGTGGCCCATGTTGACGGTTTGCCCGCTGTGGGCCGCGGCCTCCAGTGGGTCGAGCATGGCCTGGGTCTGGCGCACGATCATCTCGCTCAGTCTGTTAATCGTATCGCGGTGAAAAGCTGGCTGCATCATGCGGCGCTGGCGCAGCCACAGCTCGCCATCACTGCGAATCAGGCCGTTGCCAACCAGTGGTTTTAGCAGGTTGAGGGTGTGTGTTTCCTTGGAATAATTGGACTGGTTATCCTGCATGATGCGCTTGAGATCATCTGGGTGAAAGATGGCGATGCCCGAGGCCGGACCAAGCCGGATTTTAACGACATCACCATAATCGCGGCGCAGATCCAACAGGAATTGCACCCGGTCGCGGCGGATATCTGGAATGCTGCCCAGCAGCAAATCGCCCCTCGGACCAGGTATTTGCATTTTTGGCGTATTGTTCATGGCTTTTTTCTCCGAGCAGGGTAGTCTCCCCGCTGTGCTGTCTAAACCAAACCTATTTGCGCGCGCGGTAATCGCGTACCAGGCTTATGCGCGCCCAGAGCGCAGGTTTGTTGACGAAGATCAATTTGCGCAGGAAAGTGGCGACGCGATAATAGAGAAAACCCTTGTTCCAACGCAGGGCTTGAAAGGGTAATTCATAAAACAGTTTTTCGCGCAAGGTCTGCTGCTCAAAAATTCCAGTTAAATTAGCGCGCATCGAGTCTAGCGGGCGTGGTAGCGTTTCGGCCTCGAAGATTCCTTCCGCGTCCCAAGTCTGGGGCTGCAGGTTCATCTTCCAGGCGTTGACCCACGGCCGCTGCTTGAGCGCTGGCTGTGCGGGGAAACATTCGCTGACGGCCTGCCAGAACAGCACCAGGGCCAGCTCTTCCATGCGATCAAGGTTCTTCTCGATGATCCGCAAGGCCAGATCCGGCGAGCGCCGGGCTGCAAGATCCAGCCCCAACAGCATCATCAGGTGCATGCGCGTCAGGTCGCCGCGCAAATGCAATCCCCTGGGTGGGCTCAGTTCCGACCAATCGCTCAGCAGTTTCTGGACGCGCGCGTTCAGAAAACGGTAACGCTCGCCCAGCGCAAATATTTCGGGCGTGGGGTTGAGCAGCAGACCCTGCAGATAGAGCTGGTACAACCAGCTCCAACTGATGGCAGTATCCCAGGCGAGCTTGGCAGTATAAATGTGGGCATGTCCAAAGGTCTTATACATGCCCTGGTAATAGCCCAGTGCGATGGGATAGAGATTTTCAAGCAGCAAGCGGTTGTAATCTGCTGCAAGTTCCGCGCTCAGCGTTCCAGCCCGCTCGCGGCGGATCAACTCGGTCGTAAAGGTGTTTGTCAGGCAGATATAGTCTGAGCCAGGGCTGTAGAACGGGTCTAGGAAGAGGCCCGCCTCGCCCACGCAGCTCCAGCGCTGCTGCGAAAAGACCTGGGCCGAGCCATAACTGAAGTGTTTGATACTCAAAAAGTCGAGCGGAGGCTCGTCACGCAGGAACTCCCACAGGACCGGTTCATTGCTGCGCAACCATTCGAGCGATTGAGCGTGGGATTTCCCATAGCTGTTGTGAGGATGGATATCGTCATCGCTGACAATGCCGACGCTGGTGTTGCCGGTGGCGAGCGGGATCAACCAGACCCAGTAGCCCTTGCCCATAAAATGGTTGGTTGAGTAGTAACGGTCTTCAATGTGCTGCCTTCGCCAGGGATGGCTGGCATCTGGCATCATGTTGTCCACATCGATGCGGCCCTTATAGCGCCACCAGGCGGCGCTGGCGCGGTGTCCGTTTTCGCGCTTAAGCCCCAGCTTGTTTTGAAGCAGGCGGCGGCGGCCGAGCGCGTCCACCACCCAGCCCGCGCTGAGCTCAAAACTATCGTTCGAATTCTTTTGGCGGCAGCTGATGATGTGTGGCGCTGACCCCTCGTCCAGCTCAACCTGCTCCACCAGAGTGCCTTCGAACAACTGCACGCCCATTTCGACTATTAACCGGCGCAGATCGTTTTCAAGGCGGCCGCGGTCGATCTGGTAGGATGGTACCGGCGGGAACATATCCGGTCCTGTTTCGGGACGCTCCGCCAGCGGACCACGCGCATCACCAAAAAAATAGTGCAGACCCAGTTTGGGGAGGTGCTGGCTGCGAAAATATGCATCTAGCTTGAGGACCTGCCCGAAATAATAGGTTGCCAGTTCCACCGATGATTCGCCCACCTTGAAAGCCGCCTCCGGCAGGGGCGCCGACAGCCTGTCGACGACAGCCAAAGATAGTTCTGGCAGTTCCAAACTGAGCTGGCGTGCCAGCGTCAAGCCTGCCAGTCCGCCCCCGCAAATAACCACATCAAAATGTTGCTTTGACGTCATATTTTCTCCTCATTTTGATAGTAGTGTATCATTTTGGCGCAAGAATTGCTACTATTTTGATGAGAATGGGTGTGTTTCTTTTTTTCAGGTTGGGTTAAGATAAATACAAACGTCGGTTACAGACGCAAGGGGGAGGCGAAGTGGTATTGAAACGGGCGTACGCGATCTGTCCGAAATGTGGGATGGAGATTTTTCCCCCTGGATGAAGAATTGGAGTTGTTACCCGGTAACTTGAGTCCCTTGATGCACGAAGCATCGGTGCGACTGGGAGCCTGGATGCCCTTTGGGCGAGACGTAGAGTTCATGAGTTACATGATGAGGGTAATTGGTGGTGGCCCAAACTATTGAGTTATTCCGTGAATCAGGAACTACAAAACGTTGATGGAATTGGGCCATTGTTCGTTGGCGACATAAAATTGAGCGCACTGGAAATCTGGACACAGATTCATTAAATAAATTAACACTATCTTTGTCTGTCGGCAAAGACGGGAAGGAATGAGACCGATCTCGGTTAATTGATAGAAGCTGTAAATAACGGCCTGCACTTGTTGCGCCCCGGTTTACTTCAACACGGACAAAGGCAATCATAAACTGATTGCGGAAGAATATGTCTTTGGGCATAATGCCAGGCTAAAGTTCCAGGGAAATCTGAGCCGGATGGCACACCAACGATGACATCAATTGAATGGATTGAGCAAGTTATATTGCCGCGCGCTCAGGTAGATAGCGTGCACGAGTGTTGGAAAACCCAAAAAAACGTCCAAATTCATCGGCAAACAGGTAAGTTATTTTTCAGCCGTTCCTTGGCGTTTACTTGATCCTGATTTTTACCGTTGCGTTTGTGCCAATGATATCTGTCAGATCCACGTTATCGAGCAGCTTGATCTTAATCGGGATCAACTGGGTTACCTTGGTATACGTACCGGAAGTAGTAAAACTGGTGGCTGAACCGGTGAGTTTTGTTGAGGTTACAGTATTGACATCCTCTACATAGCCATCAAAACTCCGGCCGTATGCATCCAATGAGACTGATACGCTCTGTCCGGTTTGTATTTTTAAAATATTGGTTTCTTCCACATTTGCCGTGATATACATATCCGACGTTTTGGCAACAACCAGTATGACATCCGATGCAGTAACATAGTTTCCTTTTTGCATCTTGACGTCGGTTACCGTTCCGTCGACAGGTGACCGGACGTACGGGCCTTTTTCCACCTGCGAAAGCACCTGTCCCGCTTTTACTTCATCGCCTTCAGAGACGTACATCCTTACCAGTTGGCCACTTGCGTTTGCGGTAAGCTGGTAAATAATCGTGTCCACCTTGGCGTTATCCGTTTGGTAATAGAAAGACCCTGCGTAAATAAAGTATCCTGCGATACCTAAGCCGGCAAGAAAGATTACAATGGCGACAGCGATGACCATCGTTTTATTGATCTTCCGGTTTGCGGTTTTGGGCGTAAAATCTTTTTCGTATTCGCCCGCTTCATTATTAGATGCCATGTTGTATCACCTTTCTTTCGAACTGACTGTTGTACATTCCGGCGTAAATTCCACCTGCTGCAAGCAGGTCCACGTGATTACCTTGTTCGATAATATCCCCGTCGTTCATAACGAGAATGAGATCGGCATTTTTGATCGTCGAAAGCCTGTGCGCGATAATAAAACTCGTCCTGCCATGCATCAGCGCATCCATTGCTTTCTGAATCAGTATTTCCGTACGGGTGTCAATTGAGCTGGTCGCCTCGTCAAGGATTAAGATTTTCGGATCTGCAAGGATAACGCGGGCAATGGTCAACAACTGCTTTTGCCCTTGTGAGATATTGTCCGACTCTTCGTTCATGATAGTATCGTATCCGTGCGGCAGTGTCCGAATGAATTCGTCGCAATGGGCGGCCTTTGCTGCGGCAATCACATGCTCTCGTGTCGCGCCAAAAGTCCCGTAACGGATATTTTCGAGAATGGAAGCGTTATACAGCCAGGTATCCTGCAAAACCATGCCGAACACGGAGCGCAACTCGTTTCTTGTATATTCGTGTATGCTGTGCCCATCTATCTTGATATCGCCGCTATTGATATTATAAAAACGCATTAAAAGTTTCACAATCGTCGATTTTCCTGCGCCGGTTGGGCCGACAATTGCCGCTTTTTCGCCTTGATGGATGGTGGCTGAAAAGTCATGGATAATTAGCTTGTTGGCATCGTAACCGAAAGCCATATGTTCAAATGACACGTTACCCCTAACTTGGCTGGCAGAAGCAAGACCGGGATCGGGGGACTCTTCTGGTTCATCGAGAAATTCAAAGACTCGTTCGGATGCTGCGATGGTCTGCTGTAATGTATTGGAGATTGACGCAAGCTGCGTGATGGGTGCGGTGAAATTTCTCATATATTGAATGAACGACTGGATATCGCCGATTTCAATCACCTTTTTTACCGCCAGGTAGCCACCCAGAATGCAAACGATGACGTAGCCAACATTGCCAACAAACTGCATCATTGGCTGCATGATGCTTGTAAAAAACTGCGACTTCCAGGCACTATCGCTGAGCAGATCGTTGATTTCATGGAAGCGTTCAATAGAATCAGCTTGGTGGTTGAAGGCTTGGACAATGATGTGCCCGCCATACATCTCTTCGACATGCCCGTTCATTTTGCCGAGCGACTGCTGCTGTGCCCTGAAGAACTGCTGCGAGGTCTTGAGGACCACACCGATCAGACCAAATGACATCGAGACCGCAAGGAGTGCCGCCACTGTCATGAGCAGGTTAATGCTCAACATCATCAAAAGGACACCGACAACGGTGGCAACGGAGGTAATCAGTTGGGAGAGGCTTTGGTTGAGCGTCTGGCTGATTGTGTCGACATCATTCGTAATTCTCGAAAGGACTTCGCCGTGTGTGGATGTATCGTAATACTTCAGCGGCAGGCGGCTCAATTTCTGATCGAGTTCCTTGCGCAGATTGTAGGTGACCTCCATGGATACGCTGGACATGATGAAGCTCTGCGCGTAAGAAAACGCCATGGAGATGCTATACAGGATGATTAGCATCACAATCATCTTGCCGATATAGGCAAAATCCATCAACAGCCCGGTCCGCAGATAGAAACCGATCAGCCCTTCGGCGAGCTTTGTGGTCACATTGCCCAGTACCTTCGGGCCGACAATGGAGAAAATGGACGATAATGCGGCGAAAATCATCACAACGATGATTTTCACACGATAGGGCTCCAGGTAGTGCACCAGAGTGGTAAGGGTTTTTCGCGAATCCCTGGCCTTCGTTCCCTGCGTAAAGTCGAAATTAGGCCTGTTCAAGCTCGTCCTCCGAAAGTTGTGATCGGGCAATTTCGCGGTAGACTTCACAATTACGAAGAAGCTCGCGGTGTGTTCCCCGACCGACAATTTCGCCCTCTTCGAGCACGATGATCTGGTCTGCGGAAAGGATGGTGCCCACGCGCTGCGCTACAATCAACAAGGTGCTCTCGCGCGCCTCCCGGTGCAGGGCCTCGCGTAGGGCTGAGTCGGTTTTCATGTCGAGGGCAGAGAAACTGTCGTCGAAGATGTAGATGGGGGCGCTTTTAACCAAAGCCCGGGCAATTGACAGGCGCTGTTTCTGTCCGCCCGATAAGTTTGATCCGCCCTGTGCAATATGCGCGTCATAGCCATCAGTCATGGTTGAAATGAATTCATCTGCCTGGGCAATCTGCGCCGCGCGTTTCATCGTTTCGAGGCTGGCGTTACTATCGGCGTACTGCAGGTTGGTTTTTACCGTTCCTGAGAACAGCATGCTTTTTTGAGGGACATATCCGATTTTATCGCGCAGATCGCTGCGCTTCATGTCGCGCATGTCGACACCGTCCAGTAGGATGCGCCCCTCGGTCACGTCGTAATAACGGATTAGCAGATTGATCAGGGTCGATTTACCGCTGCCTGTCACGCCGATAAATGCGGTCGTTTCGCCATGTTTTGCTTTGAAACTGATGTTTTTCAAGACCGGCTGATCGCTTTCAGGATAGCAGAAGCTTACATTTTCATATTCAATATCCGGTACAAAAGCCTCTCTGGGCTGAACTGTAATTTTCTTGTCTTTAACCAGAGTGTCTGTTTCAATGACCTCTTTGATTCGGTTGGCGCTGACTGCCGCGCGCGGAATCATGATAAACATCATGGAAAGCATCAGAAATGACATAATGATCTGCATGGCATACTGCATAAAGGCCATCATCTTGCCGATATCCATCTGCATGGCCGAAATTTGCTGCGCGCCGACCCACACGATCAGCACGGTCGTAATGTTCATGATAAACATCATAGTCGGCATCATGATCGTCATCGCGCGATTGATAAAAAGATTGTTTTCCGTAAGTGACCGGTTTGCATCGTCAAACCTGGCCTCTTCAAACTTCTGGGAGTTAAATGCGCGGATTACGAGCAAGCCCTCCAGGTTTTCACGGCTGATCAGATTCAATTTATCCACCAGTGTTTGCATGATGCGCATTCTTGGCATCACCACATTGAGGAGGATGATGATGACCATCACCAATGTCAGCACCGCTCCCACGATAATCCAGGATAAGGTTGGGCTTTCCGCAACGGCCTTGAAAATACCACCAGTGCCCATGATGACCGCGTAAAATAGCATGCGTACAAGTAGTACGATCAGCAGCTGGATCTGTGTGATATCGTTGGTGGTTCTGGTGATCAGGGATGCGGGAGAAAATTTGTCGAGTTCAGGGTTCGAGAAAGTCTGCACACGTTTGAATATATCCGCTCGCATATCGCGCGCAGTAAATGCCGCAATCCGGGCAGCATAGTACCCGGTAGCGATGGAACATGCGGCGCCAAGCAGGGTTATAAAAAGCATCTTGGTGCCGATTTGCACGATAAAACTGACGTTGCCGCTGAGCACGCCAGTATTGACAATATCTGCCATATAGTCCGGCAGCGAAAGATCGCAGATTGCCTGAACCACCAAAAGTGCCAGTGCAATAATTAACATGCCGGAATATTCTGACATGTATTCAAATACCATGATCATTGGCGCTTCGACCTTTTATTTCGATTGAAACTATTTGTCATCATCAGCCTTACCCAACCCGTGAACTAATCACTCTATTTCTTTTTGTGTTTCGCATAATTCACCTGCACAGCAAATCGAAGCTTGCGCATCAATCCATCCATCGAAGCCAATTCTTCTTTCGAGAATTCTTTAAAAACACTTTCGCGAAAGGAGCTCAGTTCCTCGCCTGTTTTGCTTAGCACTGCCCTTCCAAGGTCGGTAATACGGACACCTGTGCTGCGGCGGTCGCCCTCGTTTTCAAAACGCTCGATATATCCTTTCGCGACGGCAAGGTTCATAAATTTTGAGACGGCCTGTGGTGTTACCTCGACGCGTTTGACGATATCCGATACCCACACTTCCGTACTTCCTGTTTCCTGCGACATTTCAGTGATCAGTCGCAGCATGACATATTCCGCGAATGAGATATCCTCCGAAAAGAGTCCGGAGATTTTCATGGTTTTTATATAATAGAACATCTGCAGAAAAGGGGAGTTGTGAATTTCCATAATTCGTTGAAAATTAATAAACCTGGTTGATCATTAGCCTAATATACCATAATTGTATCTATTTAGCTGGCCAAGTAGTTGGTTTACGCCTTAATTTGATTTTGACAAACAAAATAATAGCAAGTGCTGAGAACATGGCGCCTCGCAATGGGTAAACACGGATACAATTCTGTACCTGCATTGACTGGATGAATTTTTCGGCGAAATTTCCGTGAGACGAGGTCTGAAACATGTTGCCCTGGTATGATTTTGTACTGCTTGGAATGGTTGCTGTGATAGCCGGAATGATGAACGCCCTGGCTGGCGGTGGCACCCTGCTGACTTTTCCGGTGCTCACAGCGGTGGGGCTGCCGGCCGTGATTGCCAATGTGACTAATACGCTGGCGCTTTTGCCCGGCACGGTAGGTGGTACTCTGGCGCAGTGGGAAGAGATGAAAACCCAGGCGCGCAGTCTGCTCTTTTTTCTGCCGTTCGCGGTGCTGGGTGGGCTGATTGGCGGCATCTTGCTTTTGAATTCTGGGGAAAAGGTCTTTCGCCAGATTGTACCCTTTTTGATTTTGATGGCCTCGCTTTTGCTGGCAGCCCAGGAGCGCCTTCGATTTTTCCTTTCTCGGCGTTCGGAAAAACATGTCAGCGACAAGACCTCGCTGCTGTGGAGCGGGGCGGCTGTCTTTTTGGCAGCAATTTATGGAGGTTACTTTGGCGCTGGGCTGGGTGTCATCTTATTGTCCATACTTGGCCTTGCCCTGGACGAAACGCTTACGAAGCTGAATGCTCTCAAACAGAGCATTGCCTTCTGTTCTAACGCCACTGCGGCAATCTTTTTCGTGTTCTCGGGCCAGGTGGTCTGGCCGGTCGTGCTGGTAATGGCAGCCTGCTCTCTCTTTGGCGGCTGGTTGGGAGGCAGGTTGGCCCGCAAGGTCAAACCTGCCAGCTTTCGCTGGATTGTCGTAACCATTGGTGTAATTGTAGCGGTCATTTATTTCATAAAAGGTTAGTGATTGTCCAACCTGGCTTGTATTTTGCCTGAATTTTCTTTGTAAACTTCACAAAAACTACTTTCTTCTCTTTTCTGGTCATGATTCGTTACGTGGGATATACACCCAGTACACCCACCAATCTCATCTAATCATAACGAGCGTATCCCAGGAATTGGACGAATATATAGCCGGAAGATGATAAAAATGATGGGAACGAGGCGCGACACATTGTCAAGGGTTACGGAAGCTTGGAGTACCCAATGAAATAGCCGTACTTGGAGAGTTGGTGAATGCCCATGGCATGCTTTTGCTTTGGTCGAAAATGGCTATGTATTGCACTACTTTTCATACAAATTAGTTGTTTTCCCTTTGCGCCCGCGCCCGGGAAACCCTTTTGCAAGTTTGGAAACCGCACAGATCATAGTCATGATTGCCTGATATTTTTCTCGGTTAGTTTCATCCGGATACCCTTGTTGCCACATTTCATACCATGAAATAGCACCTTCCGGTTTTTCATTGGACAGGAAAAAATCGATCTTGGCTGAATTCAGTGGCGTGCAATTCTGGCTTTGTCATCATTTTATCCAGAATAATTTTCGCCTTTTCGACTTGTTTCGCATTTATGGGTCTATTTGTTCATGTGGTCGGTTTTTCGAGGCTATAGTGATCGGTCTTCCGGTTTACAAAAACAAAAATTGACTGATTTCGGGAAAGCCTTCAGGGATTGCAGTGTAAGTGGTACTATTCGTAGTCTAATGCTGTAAACCCTGAATGTTACGTTATGAATTGGTTTGGCGTTGGCAATGACACACTTTGTGCGAACCCGTGCGCAAGTTGAGGATTGTTTGAAAGGAGTGCATTGTGGTGATTGAAAAACGACCTTTGTTGAGTTTCGGCTTGATATTGATTTTGGGCTTGCTCATCCTTGTGGCTTGTGGGGATGGGAGTGGGTCGACTGGGGCTGTGGCACCGGATGTTCCGGCTGCGGTGGTGGTTACGATGGATGTAAAAGAGCCAACTTCCAGCCCGCCTGCGACGATCTCGTCCGATGCGAACGCACCGGATACGTGGCTGATTATGCTTTACCAGAATGGGGATGATGAGGTTCTGGAGGAAGATACTTTTCTCGATTTGAATGAGGCAGAAATTGTTGGTTCGACTGAAAATGTCAAAATTGTTTCTCAGATGGATCGATACAATGGCGGTTTCGATGGTGATGGCGACTGGACAACGGCCAAACGTTTTTTTGTGACCAAGGATGGCGATCTGAATAAAATCGGGTCGCAGGAGCTGGGGGATCTGGGCGAGGTAGACAGCGGCAATCCGCAAACTCTGATCGATTTTGCGACATGGGCGATTGAGGCGTATCCGGCAGGGCATTATGTGCTCATCTTGGGAGATCATGGCGCCGGATGGGACGGTGGATGGTACGATGATGATCCGGTGAAAGGCAGTTCGTTCCGCATGCAAGATATTGACGATGCGCTGGGTAAGATTATTGAGAAGACAAGCATCGGCGCATTTGAAATGCTCGGATTTGACGCCTGTCTAATGGGGCAGCTAGAAGTGATGAGTGCTATTGCGCCGCACGCCAGGTATGCGGTGGCTTCCGAGGAGACCGAACCGGCCATTGGTTGGGCCTATGCCAGCTTTTTAAAGGCCCTGAACAAAAAACCTGAGATGAGCGGTGGAGAATTGGGTGAAGCGATTGTGAAGAGCTATATTGCACAGGACTTTCGTATAACCGACAGGCAGGCGCGCCTGGTGTATGCGGATGGCGACTATACTGCGAAATCGGTAGCGGATGATTTGATGGTCGATACGACACTTTCGACGATTGACCTGGGTGCACTCCAAAATTTGAACGCGGCACTGAATAAGCTGGCGCTGGCGTTGATGACGGTTGACCAGAGTTTGGTGGCAGAGGCGCGCGCGTATGCACAGTCTTATACGAGCGTTTTTGATGAAAAAATCCCGCCTTCGTATATTGATCTGGGACATTTTGTGGCGCTATTGCTGGAAAGTGTCGATGACGCGCAGGTAATCACAGCCGCCAAACAAGTGCAGCTGGCGTTGGAGAAATCGGTCAGTTCGGAGACGCACGGCAAGGATAGGCCAGGATCAAATGGGTTGTCGATCTATTTTCCGAACTCTAAACTGTATAAGATGACCTTTGGAAAGAAGGCAGAGTCCCAATACAGTGCCTATGTCGGGCGCTTTGCGAGTGCATCGTTGTGGGATGATTTTCTGACCTTTCACTATACCAACAAGCCCTTTACAGCCGCGGACGCGGACTTGAGCGTTTTGCAGCCGGCTGCTTCTCCGCGGACCGATTTCGCACAAGCAGTGGCAGATGCGGCTCCAGCAGCAGGTGTGGAAGTCGCCGCCCCAGGGCAGGGTGATATCAGTATTAAATCGATCAAGGTCTCTGCTCACAAGATTGGTCCAGAAGGCAAGATCAAAATGAGTACAGAGATCACAGGCGCCAATGTGGCGTATATTTATTACTACGTCAGTTATTTCGATAAAGACTATGGTTCTTACTTGACGGCCGATATGGGTTTTATCAACGCCGAAACGACGAAGGAAATCGGCGGGATATTCTATCCGGATTGGGGAGATGGTCGGGTCATCCCAATCGAGTACACCTGGGAGCCGACGCTTTATTACATCAGCGATGGCAAGACCGCTAATGATCAGTTTGCGTTTTTTGAACCGGAAGTGTATGCTGGAGATGAAAGCACGAACACATATACAGTGCGGGGCACTTACACCTATCTAAAAAGCGGCAAACAAACCGAGGCCCGGCTGCGTTTTACGGGTGATGGCACTCTGCAAAACGTTTTCAGTTTCAATGGCGCGGGCGGTGCGGGTGCGCCGCGCGAGATCACCCCTCAGAAGGGCGATACGTTTACCATCACAGAAGAATGGCTGGAGTTCGATGTCAATCCAGATGGCGTATTTTCGGATTACGATGGCGGAACGATGACCTTTGGGAAGAAACCCTTTGAAATGACGCCTTATTATGCCTATTCAGGCGATTACATCATTGGGATCATTGTCGAAGATCTGAATGGAAATACGACCGAAGATTATGCCGAAGTAACGGTCACTGAATAGGAGCACAGCAGATGCGACTATTGCGAGAGTATGAAGTGAACGACAGGGTCCTGAAGATTGAGGCCATTGAGAGTGAAACAATAGACTGGCCGATCACTTCGGGATTTGGCCAGACGCCACCCGGCATGGGGAAGTTTGAGATCGGAATGCTGAGCCTCTCGGCCGAAACAATCGCACCGGGGGAGGCGCTGACGCTCAACGCGCGGATCAGTGTGGGGAACGTAGCCTATATTTATTCGGAGCTTTGGTTGGATGAACCGAATTCCGGCGTATGCTATGGCCCGCTGGCGCAGGAATTTGTGCTTTCAGGGAAGAATAAAGATGTGGATGGCGTGGTTCACCCGGTTTGGGATGCGGAAATTGAGCTGTCGCTGAGCATTAAACCTGGGCTGCGCGTCCTGACGGATGGTGTGGATTCGGCGTTCGCGTTTATGTATCCGGAAGGATATGGGAGGGCGGGAAGCTGGCTGGATGGTCAGTTCAGCCGCGCCGGAAGTGCTATACGGCAGCGTGCACGCCTGAAATTAGACAGCGCGGGCGGGCTGTCCGGCATGCTGGTTTATAAGACGAGCGGTGGTCGCTCTATTCCACATGCGGTGACGCTCGGCGTTGGGGATACATTCAGCCCATTCGTGCAGATTTTGAAGCGACCAGGCTGGCAGGCTGAATTCGGCCTTTCCAACACACTGACTGTGCGCGATGCTGGTTTGGGTTGGTCGGCTGCGGCGCTGCTACCAGGAGACTATCTGCTAGGGCTGATGGTTAAGGATCTGGATGGG
>CAINXK010000569.1 GCA_903854805.1 uncultured Anaerolineae bacterium | reverse complement strand
TCCTTATTTTGACGCTCTCCGGCTGCGCCTCGCCGGCCAGTTGCGCGCCAAACTGCTCCGGCGCAAATCTGAGTGGAAAAAATTTGCAAGGCGTTGATTTTCAAGGAGTTATCCTGAGTCAGGCCAACTTAAGCCGGGCCAACCTGGAGGGAGCCAACCTGCGCGGCGCAGACCTCAAAGGCGCCAATCTTCAAGATGCCATGCTCAACTACGCAGATTTAACCAACGCCACCCTGGTTGGCGCCAACCTGACAAAAGCCCAACTGAGCGGCGCTACCCTGGATAGCGTTGATTTAAGCGCCGCCGATCTAACTTCGGCTGTCCTGACGCGCGTCTCACTCTCAAACGTCAAACTGGTGGGCACCATCTTCAAAAATACCCGTTTGATCGGCGTTAACCTGGACGGAGCTGATTTGAGCGGGATTAACATGCAAGGCGCCAACCTGACGGGCGCAAGCCTGGCGGGTGTTTCCATGGCAGGCAGCAAGCTTGATTCCGCCATCATCAGGGGCGTGGATTTTTCCGGATCGGCACTGGAAGGCTCTTACATGGCAAACGCCGATCTGCGAGGCAGCAACCTGATCCAGGCCAGCCTCAGTGGCGCTGATCTTTCTCACGCAAGGTTGAGTGGTGTCGATCTAACCCTGAGCGAACTGATTGGCGCCAACTTGTTTCAAGCCGATTTGAGCGGCGCGAATCTGATCTCGGCCAATCTCAAAGCAGCAGACCTGCAAGCAGCCTGGCTCAATGGCGCCATTTTGGTCGGAGCAAATCTGCAAGATGCGGTTTTGGCTGGTGTCGAATCAGCTCCCGCTTCCGGCAGCGAACAGCCTGCAACTTATTTCAGCGCCATGACAACCGGGGTTGATCTGCGCCAGGCCAACCTGAAAAACACCTACCTGGCCGGCGTGACCCTGAGCGGCTGCAACCTGGCCGAAACAAATATCCAGGATGCAATTTTAACTGCCACCGTCGGGATCAATGGTACGCCGCAAACGAAGAAGGCCCTTTTTCTGGGCTCGCCACTCCCCTGAACGGCAGTTCATCCGCTGGCAAGCTATGGCAGTTGCCCAAGGCTGTGAATATCAAACTGGCTGGCAACCGTTGTCAGATCGACTCCATAATATTTTTCGGATAGCGCCATCAGAACGCCATCCTTGTGAATGGTCTGGATGATCTCATTCACCTTTTGAAAATAGGGCATCTGGTCGCGGCTGCTTTGCTTGTCGATAGCCACCGAGACATAGCCATAAAAGACGGGCAGCCCCACTTGTTTAAGCGGGGCGCCGTCTTTTATCGCCCGTAAGCCATCCACCTCATCCATCAAAATAGCATCCAGCCGCCCTTGCCCTTGCCCCAGAACCTTCAAAGCCGGCGGGTCGTCTTTATATGCCACAATAATCGGGTTATTAACCACAAAATTGATCGGAGCACCGCCAGGCAGCTCAAGACTGCGGTCCAGATAGAATTGATAAGGACATTCTGCGCAAACCCCTATCTTTTTTCCAGAAAGGTCGCCAGGCTGGTTAAAACGTGTGTCGTCCTTGTTCACCAGAAAAACAGCCGGGCCGGTCGAATAAGGCTGCGGAAAGTAGAGCACCTGCGCGCGCTCCTTGGTAATCGTCATCGAACCTACATTAATATCCCAGCGATCATTCCAATTCCCGGCCACCACTTGTTCCCAGCTGGGTGTCACAAAACAGGCTTCAACACCCAGCCGTTTGGCAATTTCCACCGCCAAATCAACATCAAAACCAGTGAATTGATTCGCCGTAAATTCAGTGGCTGAACATTTTGAATTTGCCAAACGGACCGCCCCCTGCACTTTTTCTGATTGGGGCGGGTAATCGGCCTCAGTCGAGATCACCAATTTGCCTTTTTGAATGATACGCTCCAGGCTGCCAGAGCTGACTTGTGATAAAACCTGGCTGCATGCCGTTAGGAAGACTGTCAACAAGACCAGAAACCCCACGCCAAAGAATGTCTTAATCATTTTTCTCATGTTGTGCTGCTCCCAACAAAGTTTACTTTCCTTGACTATAACAGACCCGCGTGACAAACCCGTTACATCAACCACCCAAAACGCTATTTCCACAAAACCAAACAAGAGAAACGGTAGACAGGGACAAACGGTAGGGGTGGGTCTCCCACTCAGCCAAGACACCTGAACCCGAAAGCGCCCATTCAAGCGAGGTATCCTCGCCATCAAACAAGACCATTTCCACAAAACCAAACAAGAGAAACGGTAGGGGTGGGTCTCTCACTCAGCCAAGACACCTGAACCCGAAAGCGCACATTCAAGCAAGGTATCCTCGCCATCAAACAAGACCCACCCCTACTTCGCCATCAAAAGAGACCGCCGTCCCCCAGATTTAAAAAAAACACACCGCCCTCGGCGCACAGCGGGTGGTGCTGGTACTGCGTTGTCGGGGCGGCGCGATTTGAACGCGCGACCGATCTCACGGACCCGAACCGTGCGCTCAATTTTGCCTACCGGAGTGCCCACGGACACTCTTTTTCGCTATCTATCGGCACTGCGGTTCAACGAACCGGCCGCAGGGCCGAGGTGGGTGGCGGGGTGAGATGATAATTGTTAACTTATTATACTTCGAGATTGGGATGATAAATGAAAAATCGAATTTTTCTAGGAGAATGCCACATAACATAACCTTGACCGTGGTACTGAATTGCGGTACTATTTTACTATGAACCGTAAGCATCGCCAAACGCTCTCTGCATTGTTTGCCCGTCCTGATAAAAAAGATATCCGTTGGGATGATTTCATTGGTCTGCTGATTGAGTTAGGCGCGGATGTAAGCGAAAAAGGCGGTTCAATGGTTGGGTTGCGTTTGAATGGACGCTATGCTGTGTTTCATCGCCCACATCCCGGCAATCTTATCTACCCATCAATGCTCAAACGCATCCGACGATTTTTTGATGAGTGTGGCGTAAAAGAGGATCAAGATGCTTAAATATAAGAACTATACTGGCATGGTCGAATACGATTCAGACGGGAAAATTTTTACTGGCGAAGTGCTGGGGCTGCGTGATGTAATTACCTTCGAGGGTCGTTCTCCTGAAGAATTAGAAGAGTCGTTTTGCCAATCCGTTGATCTGTATTTGGAAATGTGCGCGAACGACGGCGTCGAGCCTCAGAAGCCCTTCTCTGGTCGCTTTAATCTGCGGATTGATCCGGAGTTGCACAGGCGGGTCGCCGAGCGTGCCGCATTGGCTGGAGAAAGCTTGAACGGCTGGATTGCCGAAGTGCTCCGGGATGTAGTGTTGCGCTGAGTTATCATTAGTTTATTAATAAAACGGTTCGACCGTTTTACCCGCCGCCGATGAAAAGGTAGCCAAGTGAGGCTGCCTTCCGTTCCATCCCAAACAAGAACTGGGATTATTCCAAGAGAACGGATGCACAGCACCATGTAGCCGGGGGTGTTTTATTTAATTGAGTTCCCAATAATCAACCATTCGTCAGCCCACCCTGGCTGATGGATAGTGCCTGACTTACAGTGCTGTGCCTTCTGCCAGATAAAAATGCTCCCAATCGCAGTAGTAGAAAAAGTTAACAGCACCTGCCGCATGGCAGGTGTGATCGTGATCCAATGTAGTTCTTCCACGCTCATGCCTTTATTCCCAGGAAGAGTTTCCAAAAGGAAAGGTGTGGTTCAGGCCGGCCAAACTTACCCCACCGTACTACCCACTCTCTAATCTGCTCATGCGAATAGTTCTTGACCAGCCAGCGCAACTTTTCACGAGAGCCAAAACGCAGTGTCCGCTCGATAATCGTAGCAGAATCTCGTTGTTGATCGAGTCGCGCCAGAGAATATTCTTTTAAAAAAGGAGCAAGTGTTTCCGGGATGGATTGTATCAATAAAAGTATAGCACAATGTGCTGAGCACCATCATTACATTGGACAAGCTGCCATTGACGGCGCAGCGGCGCCATCAGAACCGGCTCAACCATCAGCACAATATCATCCTTGCCGGTGTAGTGCGCGCCTAGCTCGCTGCGTTTGGTCGGGTCCAATCCGCGCTCGAAGAGAGTGCCAAAGATGGAAGGCTCTATCGCGCCCCAGTCCAGCGCATCGATGCCGGCGATGGTATCCATCGCATCGCCATCCAGCTCCAGCACCAGGTCGTTGTCAAACAGGCCGCCATTGAAGTGCAGGATGGCATCCGCGCCAAAGGAACCGCCGCCCCGCATGGCCTGGAATAGCTGGCGCAGCATCCCGGCAAAAACGTTGGCGTGGTGCTTGCTTTGGGTCAACATGCGCGGGAACAGCTTATCTGGCAGCAGGCTGACATCTTCGGCGAACAGGCAGAAGATCAAGCGGATCAGAAAGTGGGCGATCTGCTGCGGTTCTTCGCCGTACTTGCGCAGGTTGCCGGCCAGCTTTGAGAACTGCCTGGCTGCTTCCTCTGTCACGCCGGCAACGGTGATCTGCGGCTTGAGCTCATCAGGGTTAAAGAAAACTGCCCGCAGCACTTTGAGCGACTCGGGCTTGATCATGTCATCCAGGGTCAGCGTGATAGTGCGGGTGGGCAGGTTGGTGTAGTTGGTGCGGATGATGATCTGATTAATATCCGAGACGACCAGGACAGGCGGGTTTTGCAGGGCGTCACGGTACATCAAAAGCTGTTCGTACGCCTTGTTCAGATCGTGGTCTTTGCCCTTATACTCCCAGCCAAAATAGCCCAGTTTGGCCACATCCGCCCAGCCCTGGCCGCCGCTGGTTTTTCCCGCGCCCAATTCAAAGGCAAACTGTTTTCCGGTTGGATCCATTTCGTTGGGGGTGGGGTGACCCGCCAGGTGACACAGATCGATGAAATGTTCCTGGTATACCTGGCGTTCGCGAGAATTAACGCGTTTCCATTTGGCGACGAAGTCCTGGGGAGTAAGGCTCATGACGATTTCCTGAGGATGGCAGTATTGTTTCAATAGATAGAATAAAAGTATTATAGCCTGTCTGGCAAGGAGACGCACCCTTTATGCGACGGTAATTTCTGGGGTTATGGTGGGCAAAACCTGATC
>CAINXK010000568.1 GCA_903854805.1 uncultured Anaerolineae bacterium | reverse complement strand
CGGCGCCAAAGTGTCTGTTAAAAAATTGTGCCGGGAAGGATGATCAATCGGGGTTTGCATGCTCTGACCAAGGCCCCAGGCCCAGAAAGGCCAGATCACTAACAATCCAGCAGCCACAGAAAAACCTACAAACAGGCCCAATCGCCACAGCAAGGTGAAAAAGCTGATTTTCCGGAAGCCAGCCCGAGCCTGGGGATTGAGCAGAATCTGAATAAAGACCGCGCCAACTATCCAGGGCAAGAATAGCAGGGTGGCATGATGGGCGGCCATCACCACGCTGATCAACGCCACCGAACATGCGGCACTGAGCCGGTTGCCACTTATCAGGAAATCATTTAATGCCGCCATCGCTAAAAGTGTGCAGAGTGCGCCTGCCAGGGTTGGAAGCTGCCCAAACGTGTGCGCAGCCTGATAAATGGATGGCAGGACAGCCGCCCCAAGCGCAGCATACCCTGCAGCCGCTTTACCAGTGAATATCCGGCAAAAAGCATATACCGCCAACGGAAAAACGCTCAGCACACCCCAAAGCAGCAGGCCAAAAGCTGCGTCAACCCCAATAATGTGACCAAAGAGACCGATCAACTGGTGGATCAGCGGCGGGTAAGATGTGACTTCAAAACCCGTGTACCAGCGAGTCTCCCAGAGCGACCACCAATCCAGCCTGTAATGATCCCCAAAAAACATATGATTGTAGGCATCATAGCTCAAACGATAGCGGGCAGTCAGGATAAGCATCCCGTGCAGGATAAATGCCAACCAACCTGCCAATTTGACCCGACGCGGCATCAGGCGGACCCCAACCTGAGCTGGGTGGGGATGACCAGGCGTTTCGGACTCCGGTGGGTTTCAAGCGCCAGGTTGAAGGCGTGCAGGTAACTTCTGCAAATATCTTCGGGACGATAATTTTGGATCACCTTGAAATTATTTTCCACCTGTGCACGCCGCATATCAGGCGCATCCAACAACAGTCTCAGTTTATCCGCCAGGCTGACAGAACTTCCATTTTGGAAAAAAGCAACATCCAACCCGGCCTCGCCAGCGCCAGCCCTTGCCTCAGGCAAATCGGAGGCAACCACCGGCCGCCCCCACATGGCCGCCTGGTAAATCACGCTGGATGAACCTGTGGAAGCCGTGTAAGGAATACAAATAATTTGGGCATTTTCAAAGAGTGCACGCACCTGGGTTTCAGGTACCTGCCCAAGCCAGCGAATGGTCTGCAGCTGGCCATAAGACTGTCGCAGTTGACTGGCATAACCCGGAAAACGAGCATGTTCTGCCCCGGCAATCGTCAGGCGGAGATCAGGGTAATATGCCTGCAGGGATTGGAAGGCCTGCAGTAATATTTCCAGCCCCTTAAAAGGCGCCAGGGTGCTGAAAAATAACAGCTCACGGGAAGGACTTACTGATGCGGGCAGCAGTTCAGGTTGGCGATACGCTCCAATCGGGATATGTACAGGTTGTTTATGCTTATATTTTTGAGAGATCCAGTCTGCGTAGTGCTGCATGGTCAGGCAAATAACATCAGCCTGCAAAGCAATACTTGTGAGCAAATGCGCACCCAGCGGTGCAAGCAGACCACCTGGCGCCTTCAAGGCCCGCAGATCTGCCAACTCAACCAGTTCATGCAGGGTGGTAATCGTCGGAAAGCCCTGGTGACTGGCCCAGATCGGCATTAAAAAACCGGAAATGTTGGCCAACGGTGAGCGGCCAAACACACTGGCCCCCAGGTTGAACCAGACGATATCCGGCTTGATGCGCGCCAGATCGGCGGCAATGGCCAAACCAGAAAATGGGCTTTCAGATTGCCAGGAAACTTTGACATCCAGAACAGGACTGACTGCAGCTTGCAGCCCGGTCTGTTCACCATTTCCACCTGTCAGCACAGTAATGCGCGTAAAAGCCCCAGACTGGGCCAACAAACGGCTCGTGTGGTATCCATACTGGCCTATACCAGTAATATTTGGTGGGTAGGGGCTGACAATTGCGAGATGCATGGCTCGATCTATTATCCCATTAACAAAGATTGGCATACTACCTGCCGGAAATGTTCTAATGTTCATTTAATTGACACATTTGCAGACAAGTTGTATATTAAACATATATAATATAACAAAGTTTATCTAAATTATGATATTAACTTCGAAACAAGAAAACCCGACCTTGATGAACGCCATTCTGAATACCATCGTGTATGCAGATGTCTTCGACTACCCGCTGACGGCTGCCCAAATCCACCGCTACCTGACCAGCCTGTCCGCCACACCTGCGGAAGTCTCAGCCCGGCTCGAAAACCTGGAGTTGGAATTGCGGGTATTACACTGCCAGAAAGATGGAGATTTCTACCTGCTGGCCGGCCGGCAAAACATTCTCGATACATACCGGCGCAGGCAGTTGGTGGCAACCAAACTGTGGCATCAGGCTCTCCGCTATGGGCGCATAATCGCCAGCCTGCCCTTTGTGCGCATGCTGGCTGTAACTGGTTCACTGGCGATGGATAACGCCGAAGAAAATGGCGACATCGATTTTTTGATCGTGACCAGCCATGAACGCGTATGGTTATGCCGCCTGCTTATTTTGGGAGTGGTCTGGCTGGCAGCCCGGCGGAAGGTCAAACTATGTCCCAATTACCTGATCTCAGAACGCAGCCTGGGTATACCCACCCAGAACCTTTACAGCGCGCACGAACTCACCCAGATGGTGCCGCTGGCGGGCATGGAAATCTACCAACAAATGCGTGCCCAGAACTCATGGTCTGCAAATTTTTTACCTAACGCAGTTGGCCTTCCTGAAAGAGCAGCTCCTCTTATTAAAGGGGGCTACCTGCCCGGCCTGCGCAAGCTGCTGGAAATTATTTTATTAAGCCCGATCGGTACCCGGCTGGAGCACTTTGAAATGCGCCGTAAAATTCAGAAATTTAGTCGCGCAAACAAAGGCAACCCTGAAGCACTGTTCAGTGCCGATATGTGCAAAGGACACTTCAATCGCCACGGACAGCGCACAGAAAAAGTTCTCAACGAGCGGCTTGTCCGGCTTTCACAAAGAAAGCTCGGCCCACAAGTGGGTGATTGATTGAACACTACGCAAAAACGCCCCAAAAGCACAGGCCATCTGGCCACTTTCACAGCCACCTGGCTGAACTTATCCAATGGAGAATAAACTCATGAAACTAACCACCAGACAAATTGGGATTGCCCTGTTAGCCATCACCACTGCGCTGCTGCACATCGCGGCTGCCTTCGACACAACGCTCTTCCCGGACGGCCCGGACCCGTTGTTCATCCTGAACGCGTTTGGTTTCATCGGCTTGCTGGGTGCTTACTTACTGCCCATACCTTTCTTCCAGGAGAAACACAAACTGGTGCGCTGGACACTGATCGGATTTGCAATCCTGACCATCCTGGCCTGGGTCTTCATCTGGGTCATCCAATATGTCATCATCCAGGGTGTGCCCTTTTTCAGCCGAGATTCAATCTATGGCGTCCCAGCCAAGATCGCCGAAGCATGTCTGATCTATATCTTGCTATCAGACAAATCAAAGGCCTGATTTTTAGTCCAAAATTGCGCTAACATAGCCACCTGTTCCCGGCTTCCACATCATAGGGCAGAACAGGTGATAGGTGTCCTACAATCACCACAAAAAAACATCTTCGTCCCTTTGGGGGCAGCCAACCTTGTCCAACTGGGCTGGCCTCGTGAGTACATCCGTTGGGTGGATCACTCCCTGATCGATGATGATTATTTTTGTGGTTCATTTATGCAGAAGCCCCCCGATCAGCCTTCATTGGCAGGCAATGCTCGCGATGGTTAATAGCAGAACCCGGATAGCAATACGTAATTAGCGCCAGGTCACAGAACAGATGTTTAATCTGAGATTGTCAGGTTATACGCAGTTTCCGCAGCATGATTGACGTTATTTAGAGCATACTGGAGTGGCAAGATGAGTGAAATTCTGCTGGGACAGTCATATTACCTGCGTTTCGATCCCAAGCTGTGGCAGCAGATGCAACCTTATGCACCACTGGGAACACTTTATGCTGCCAGCTACCTGCGCCAGCATGGCTTCAATGTCGCCTTGTTTGATGCAATGCTGGCCGATTCAGAACAGGAATGGGACCAGGCGCTTGAGTTTCAACAGCCTAAATTTGCCATCCTTTACGAAGATAACTTTAATTATTTATCCAAGATGTGCCTGCTGCGCATGCGCCAGGCAGCCTTTACAATGATCGAAATGGCGCGCCAGCACGGCTGCACCATCATCCTATGCGGCGCTGACGCCAGCGATCACAGCGCAGAATACCTCGCACACGGGGCAGATTTTGTGCTTCTGGGTGAAGGTGAACAAACCATGATCGAGCTGCTTGAAAAACTGACCGGCAAGACGCAAATCGGCTTTGAATCGATCCTGGGTCTTGCCTATCAATTCAACAATGAATACCGGCACAATCCGCGCCGGCCTGATATTCACGATCTGGATAAATTACCCATGCCAGCCTGGGACCTGCTGGATGTCCAGCGTTACCGTTCCATCTGGATGGAGCGCCACGGCTACTTTTCGATGAACATGGTCACCACCCGCGGCTGCCCTTTCCACTGCAACTGGTGCGCGAAACCAATCTGGGGTCAACGCTATAATACACGCAGCCCAGAAAACGTAGCCAGCGAAATGCTCTGGCTCAAACATAATTTTCAACCTGATCACATCTGGTTTGCTGACGATATTTTCGGACTAAAACCAGGCTGGCTGGCACGTTTTGGCGACCTGCTCCAGGCCCAGGGAGCGCAAATCCCATTCAAATGTCTGAGCCGCGCCGATTTATTGACCCGACCTGGCGAAGTAGCCGCCCTAAAACGGGCCGGCGCAGCCACCTTATGGATGGGTGCCGAATCTGGATCGCAGAAAATTCTGGATGCCATGGACAAGGGTACGCGCGTTGAGCAGATCCATGAAGCAGCCCAACGCCTGAAGGCCGCAGGGATTCGAGTGGGTTTTTTCCTACAATTTGGTTATCCTGGCGAAACCCGGGCAGACATAGAGAAAACAATCCAACTGGTGCGCGACTGCAGCCCGGATGATATCGGCATCTCCGTCTCGTATCCCATGCCCGGCACAAAGTTCTTTACCAGCGTCCGCGCCCAGCTTGGGGAAAAACAAAACTGGCAGGATTCGGATGATCTTGAGATGCTCTACCAGGGCCCCTACCCGACCAGTTTTTATCGCAAGCTGCACACCGTCATCCACAAGGAATTCCGCGCAGGCGCAGCCTGGCGAGCGCTCAAAAGCAGGCTCAGCCTGCGCCTGCTGGGACGCCTGATCTACAACCTGCTCAGTCTGCCACTGGCGAAATGGCAGCTCGCACAGCTGGCCTCAACTCAACCGGCTGTCAACGTACTCGCTCTGCCACACTTGCCGCCCGAACTGGCTGCACAACCCAGCCCGCAGGCTGAAAGCAGCCCGGCCGCACCGCCTGAACAGGCAGACCTGGGCCAACCCCCTGAGATCGCGACCATCGCCAGGGCTTTTTCGCTGACTGCCGAAAAATATGACGCCTTCGCAGATGACCATCCACACCTGGAACGCCTGCGCGCCAAGGTCCACGCCCACCTGCAGCGGCAGCTGCCACCCGGCGCACGCATCCTGGAATTGAATGCGGGCAGCGGCGTGGACGCAATCCACCTGGCAAAGCAGGGTTTTCATGTGCACGCCACAGATATTGCTTCTGGCATGCTGGCGCGTCTACAAGCTAAGATTATCAAATCCGGTCTGGAACAACAGATCAGTATCCAGGAGTGCTCCTTCACCGATCTGGAGCAGGTGCAAGAAGGGCCCTTTGATGCCATCTTTTCTGATATGGGCGGGTTAAACTGCATCAGTGTG
>CAINXK010000567.1 GCA_903854805.1 uncultured Anaerolineae bacterium | reverse complement strand
TACGATATTGAAGCCCATCATACCCGCACCCTGGCCTTCATAGGCAATGGGGTCATGTTATGCCAACCCCATTGCAGCGCCCTCGATTCAAAAGGTCGTTTGTGGGCCACCTGGGGAGAATCACGCGCTTATGAAGATATCGTCGGACCAACACCGGTCCGAATCTTCTGTTATGACCCTGACCAGGATCAATTTACCTGGTACAAACATGGATTCCCAAAATGCAGCCCAAATGATCCAGCCCGCGTTGACCACATGATGCTTGCTAGTGATGGCTTTATTTATGTTGGAACCGTTGCTGGAGGTTTTAGCCGCATGGATCCATCCACTGGCGCTGTTGAGGACCTGGGCCGTCCTTACCCGGGTGAACGTCTTGCCGGGCTGGTACAGGCCCCAGATGGATTGATCTACGGAGCTGGCAACTCGGGCTATGGTCCCGATCAGAAAGGTGAAGCCCGCCTGTTTGCATTCAATCCACAGGACAAACAACTGGAAGACTTGGGCCCGATCTTTGATTCAAACCTCGGACTGGGTGCGGTCAAAATCCACATGCTCGTAGCTACAGCAGACGGCACATTGTTCGCCGGTGAGAACGACAACATCTATCGTTCATCCTACTTGTGGGAGATTCAGACCTCCCACAAGTAATTCATTTATAGAGTCATATAGGAGAAAACGGATGAGCCTTGTTGTAGATTGTCACTGTCACGTTGGAGAAGGCCACGATTATCAGCAGACCATTGACCAACAGCTTCGCGAAATGGACAATTTTGGCATCGATCGCGCCATAATTTGTCCGGTGGATCGTTGCATAGCCGTAGAAAACCGCGAGGGCAATGATTTTGTACTGGCGGCAGCCCGTGCTTACCCAGATCGTTTTTATGCTTTCGCAACTGCCAACCCCTGGTTCGGCGCCAAAGCGTTGGCCGAACTGCGCCGAGCTTTGAGTGAAGGTGCACGCGGCATCAAGCTTCATCCATCTCTTCAGGGCTTTTTACTATGCGATGACCTGGTTTACCCACTGTTAGAGTTGGCTGGTGAACAGAATGTCCCCGTTTTTTTTCACACTGGCACACCAGCCTTTGCACAGCCCATGCATGTTGCTGAGCTCGCGCTGCGTTTTCCGCAGGTCAACTTAATTATGGGACATATGGGCAGCACAGATTTTTGGATTGACGCTGTTCCTTCTGCCCAATTGGCACCCAATATTTTCCTCGATACATCTTGGAGCCTACCAAACAAAGTGCATAGAGCCATTCAAGGTGTGGGTGTAGAGCGCGTGTTGTTCGGCACCGATTCGCCGCTTAGTTCTTACGAATTGGAAATGGGATGCCGCAAAGCAACCATCCTAAGCGAGCTGGACCAAAGCTTGGTGATGGGCGGCAATATGTTACGCCTGTTAGGAGAGTCTCTATGACCCTGATTGATTCTCACACTCATATGCCAGGGCAAGCATTTTCAATAATTAATGGCTATGATGCCAGCCAGTTTCTAGCAATGCTCGATCAAAATGGTATAGACAAAGCCTGGGTTTTTACTCTTGATGGCTTGTATTTTGACCCAGCGCCACACAACGATGCTCTTTTAGCCTACTGCGCTGCTAATCCAAACCGGTTGATCCCTTTTTGCACAGTTCATCCGCGTTATCCAAATGCGGTAGCCGAATTGCGCAGAAGCATACTAACCTTAGGGATGATGGGAGTTAAGCTGCACCCCTGGGCCCAGGCTTTTTCTCCACTTGAGACAATTATGGATCCACTTGGAGAGGAAATGGAAAGTTTGGGTGTACCAGTTGTATTTCATGATGGAACTCCCCCATATTCATCGCCACTTCAAATAGCCTATTTTGCGCTCCGACACCCTCGGTTAAAAATCATCCTTGGGCACGGCGGACTGCATGACCTGTGGAAAGAAGCGCTCTTTGCTGCCGAACGTTGTCCGAATATTTATCTGGTGCCATCTGGCACACCGCCCTATGGGCTGAAACAGATCATTATGCGACTGCCCGTGGAGCGTATTCTGTTTGGAACTGATGCCGGTTTTGGCGACTCATACTGGCAACCTTTCCAGCTGAGCAAGATCCATGCATTGGGTCTTCCCCGACACGATGAAACCTTGATCTTGGGCGGGAATGCTGAGCGTATTCTAGCCAAAAACGAATAAGGAGGTGCGAAAAAGAACTGATACCGTTTTTCACTTGCACAAGTAAAAAATAATTGTAAGCGCTCGTTTGTGGTTTTTGGTCACCCCTCATTTGCAAAGAAGGAGATAGATATGAAACTCACGAAGGTAGTATGGTTCAATCTTGTAATGGCTGTTTTGATGATGCTGTTTATGGTACAGTGCGCCCCAGCGGCACCTGCCGCTCCAGCAGCACCTGCTGCTCCGGCCGCGGCGACTCAAGCACCTGCCGCCGCGGCGGCAGAACCGACCCAGGCACCTGCCGCTGCACCCGCAGAAAAGTCGAAGGTTGTTTACTGGAGCATGTTTAGCGAAGGTGAACCTCTGCAGCAGATACTTGACCAGGCGACCAAGGATTTCATGGCTGAAAATCCCAATGTCGAAGTTGAAATTAAATGGGCTGGTCGACAGGTTTTGACCGACCTTCAACCCGCTCTTGCAGCTGGTACACAGGTAGATATCGTTGACCATTCCGATGACCGCGTCTGGAATGCTATCGTTGCGAACGGGCTGGCGCTGCCACTGAATAAATACCTTGACGAACCCGCTTACAAAAGCACCACTGCCTGGAAAGACACTTTTCAACCAGGTGCTTTGGAAATTGGTACCGATAAAGATGGACAGATCTACCTGATTCCGCGTGAAGATTATATATCCGCCTTCTTCTATGATAAGGGGATGCTGGATAAAATGGGAATCCAACTCAAGTCCCAGGGTATGACTTGGACTGAATTTACAGCCATGCTGGATACCATCAAGAGCAAAGACGCGGCAGTCTCCCCCCTCGGAGCAGATGGTAATGTTTCTTTCTACAACGACTGGTATTTCACTTATCTAGCTGTCCGTTTGGCTGGCAAAGATGCCTTCGTTAATGCAGCCCTGGATAAAACCGGCGAATCTTGGTCGGCCCCTGAATTCCTGAAAGCCGCCCAGATGATCGCCGATTTGCAGGGCAAGAAATACTTTCAGAAAGGTTATGAAGGCTCTGTATGGCCGGCCGCACAGGTCGATTGGGTAAATAGCAAGATTGCCATGATGTTCTGCGGCGCCTGGCTCCCAACCGAGATGAGCCAACAAGCCCCTCCAGGTTTCACAGTTGGTATGTTCGCATTCCCAACCGTGGATGGCGGTAAAGGCAATCAGTATGTAGAGCACTGGGCTAATGCCTATGGTGTCTTGAAAGCAGCCAAGAGTCCCGATGCAGTCGCTCTTTACCTGAAATACCTCATGTCCCCAGTAGTTGCTGAAAAGATCGTTGCTCTCGGTTCTCCAGTCCCGTTGGTCGGCGTCAGCGTACCACCCGCTCTGAAAGAACAATACAATATTCTAGCGGCCAGCACAGCAATGCCCGCCAGAGGTGGTCTGAACACATCGAACGCAGAATACATGACCAACGTGTATGACAAGTGCGACGATCAGTTCTTCCAAGGACAGCTTGGTCCAGAACAACTCATAAGTTGTCTAAAAACTGAATCTAAGTCATATTGGGCAAGTAAATAACTTTTAAGTCCTTATCCCTTTCCCTCCCTCAGTTAGGGGAGGGAAAGGATAAGAGATAATTGACATCGTAGCTAAAAGTGAGGTGTTCAATGGGTAGGTCCGGCCGTCGAAAAATGGTTATCCCTTTTATCCTGCCAGCCTTGGTATTTTATACCGCCTTTTTTGTTTACCCAGCCATACAGGCATTTTGGGTCAGCTTGCATAACTGGTCAGGGTTTGGAAAACAGATGATTTTCATCGGTCTGGGAAATTATCAAGAAATGTTGAAAGATAACGTTTTTTGGGCTTCTTTGTACCGAACATTGATTATAAGCCTTGGTGGCGGTGTCTTGATTTTTGTCTTGGCACTCTTCATTTCCGCAATTATGTCACGCGGGCTAAAAGGTAAAAAATTTTTCCGGGCCTTGATCTTCTTCCCTCAGGTAATACCAGGCATCGGGCTTGGGTTGATCTGGCAGTTTCTATATAATAATAGCTGGGGGCCAATCTCCGGTCTATTAAAGGTAACCCACCTAGAAGCGCTGGACCAAACCTGGCTATCGCCCGGCCTGATCATTCAGTCATTAACCGTTGCGATTGTCTGGTCTTATGTTGGCTATTATATCGTCCTGTTGATGGCGGGTATTGATAAAATTCCTCCTACCTTCTACGAAGCTGCCAGGCTGGATGGTGCTTCAGAATGGAAGATGTTCATCCTAATCACCCTCCCTATGATCTGGGATGTGCTCGTAATAGCTTTGGTTCTGTGGATGATTGGTTCTTTGAAAATCTTTGACATTATCATCGCAACGACTTTTCCGCTTCCGCCCATCGCCACTTACACTCTTACGATCTATACCTGGGTAATGGCAGTAGGAGGCTATACGCCGGTATACCGCCTGGGATATGCAACCGCCCTGGGTGTAGTGCTGCTTTTTTTGGTCACGATCACAGTCGGAATTATCCGGCTCATTACCCGGCGCGAAGCTATTGAGTACTAAAAGGTGAACCATGAAAACACAAACCGCTGCAAGGCCCAAGACCGCTAGCCTTCTTGATTGGCGATACCGTTATCGGAACATCCCCTATTATGTATTCTTGATCCTTTTTTCTCTCATCACCATATTGATTTTTTTATGGCTGGTAGAAAGTTCCTTTAAGACAAACAGAGAAGTCTTTGGCAATGTCTGGGCTATACCAGCCACCCCGCTCAAGGCGGCTTTGACAAATTATACCAAAGCCTGGAATCTGTCGCACATGTCTATCTATTTCGCCAACAGCTTAATAGTGACCTTATTCGCTGTGCTGCTGGTTGTACTAATCGCTGCGCCTGCTGCGTACGCCCTTTCAAGGGTGAATTTCCCAGGAAACGCATTTGTGACATACTATTTCATTGCCGGGCTCGGATTGCCGTACCAGCTTATCCTCGTTCCGCTCTTCGTCATGTTGACACAATTGCATCTGGCAAATACCTTACAAGGGCTAATATTAACCTACGTAGGCGTATCGGTGCCTTTCACAATCATGTTATTGACGTCCTTTTTCCGTACGCTACCCACAGAGTTGGAGGACGCCGGGGCGATCGATGGCTGTTCTGAGTTTGAAATTTTCTGGAAGGTTATGATGCCGCTGGCAGGCCCTGGGATTTTTACTGCTGCTATATTCAATTTCGTCAGCATGTGGAATGAATTCTTGCTAGCCAAACTAATCGTCAACAACGATGCGCTAAAAACCTTACCACTGGGCGTGATGAGTATTCGATCAAGCATGCAATATACAGCCGATTGGTCAGGGTTGTTTGCTGCGGTAGTGATTGTGATCATCCCCAATTTCATTGCTTATCTGCTGTTCTCTGATCGTATCATGGCCGGTCTAACCCTGGGTTCAAGCCGCTAATAAGTGCTCAAACACTCAACCTTATGAATAGTTGAAATTATTTGGGCCTATTTCTTTCAATTCGTTCTTGGCATATCCAGATTTTTTGTCAAGAGCCGCACGATAAGGACCTGACACGATTATGAATAAAATTATTTTAAAGGGTAGCCCACATGCGCGTGGGGTCCAGCAAGGTGAGGCTTTTGCCCATGAATTGGCTATCCTGGCAAATACATGCCCCAGCTGGCTAGGAGATATGTCGCTTGTCAGAGCAGCAGAAATTCGCGATCAGATGGTGAAATATATTCGCCATGCCTTCCCTGAAATGGCCACTGAGTTGGAAGGTATCGCCGAGGGCTCAGGCCTGACATTTGAAACAGTCTGTACAGTCAATTTCGTCTCAGCAATAAGCGCGTTAAATGGCTGTACCAATCTAGTTGTTCTCAATACTGAGGCAGGACCGTTGCTGGCAAAGACCAGTGACATAGGCGAAGATTACAAGTTTTACTCGGTTCAAGAAGTTCACCCCGAAAAGGGGTATGCCTATTTCGCGATCAGCTGGGTGGGTAACCTGTGGGCTGAAGTAGGAATAAACGCAGCGGGATTAGCCGCCGGACAATCTTCTGGCCCAATCCAGTTGGGGCAAATAGGCGCCGGACTTCCTACCCTGGAATATCCGCGCATGATTCTGGAACGTTGTGCAAATATTGATGAAGCAATTACTTTCTGCCAGCAAACACCCATGGCTGGAAAGGGCTTGAATATTGCATTGGCAGATGAATCAGGTCGTGGAGTGATTATCGAAAAATCAGGCACTGCAATGGCTGTACGCTATCCGCTTTCCGATGGACAAGACGCTGAAACGGGTGCGGCACCAAACAGTGTGTATTGCGCCAATATTTTTCTGGATAAGATAATGCAAGGTTTCACCGAGCTGTCCATCCCTGGCCTGCCCAGTTTAACCGACAACTCCCTGAACCGTTTGGAAAATATTGATCATTTCTTGAAACAAAACCCAAAACCAACCATCCGGTCCTTGGAAATGCTGTTACAAACACCGCTGCTAGAACAAGGCTTGTGCCAACAAAGCTATGACCCATTAATAACACATTTTGCATATATGCTTTTGCCGCGTCAGCGTAAAATGATACTGTATGAAGGGGTGGCGGAAAACAAGTTGATCAAAAAAGAATATAGCCTTTAACATTTGGGCTCGTTTTTGAAAATTTATATCTAACTGCGTCAGTAACACGTTCTTTCATTCAATATTCTAAAAAAATCGAAATTTTCAAGCCGTTAGCTTGCTAATTTCGAGGCTCTTACAACATTTCAACCTGATGTTGCTATTTTGCTTGCACTTTAGCAGACAACCAACCATTCTAATCTGCAAAATTTTATTTCTTTAATCCGAAATATCACAAAAAATGTCAAAAATGGCCCGACCTGCTTCCGAAAACAATAACTTGCAAGTACACACTATCTAACGAAATTTTATCAATGAATCAATCCTGCTAATACCAGCAGGATTTCATCCGAAGTAAGAATTGAGGATTCTATGAGTCGTTTACATCTGACAGAAAACGGGAATGTAGTCCCCTTGATGTGTGAGGAGATAACCAAGGAGCGTTGGGCTCGCAAACAGTTATTTCTTCCATCCACGAGCCACTCAGCAATTCTTTATGTGCTCGCTCGCACCTATCCAGGTTGTTCTACACCCATGCATCTATCGGTTAATGGAGTTGAAACGACCCCACTGGTCCCTATGTGGCCCGACATCTATCAATGGCATGAAATTTCTATCCCTGCCCAGATGCTTCGAGCGGGTAATAATCTGTTTGAGTTTTGGTCAGATTCATATGCAATGAATAGCTGGTCACTAGCGCTAGAGGATGGCCATCATGATCCCCAAAGTTGGGTGAGCACAGATAGTGGCCAAAATTGGCGAAATGAAAAAATGGGGTATGTCAATGTACTACGTGGAGAATATGTGGTACGGATCCGCCTGACTGAAGGCGAAGATGACTCTGCACCACCGATCGTCTGGGAAGACCCGGCACACCCACGGCTAGCCCGATTGCGCGCAAAATTGCCAGTGGATGTCTTTTCAGGTACCATTCTCGAACGGGTGCGTGACCTGTGTACCTGGACTTGCACCCGCTGGGAATACAGTTGTTCTGATCCAGGATATGCTCCATGGGATGTGGAGACAATCCTGGCATGGGGACAGGCAAAACTGGGCGCTAACGGATTAAAACCTACCGTTATGTGTGTCCATTTTGGAATTACGCTGGTAACCGCCTGCCTGGCTGTGGGAATCCCAGCGCGATGCGCGGTCTTTACAGATAGCATCAATGGCACCCACGGTCACTTTGCTACAGAAATCTGGTTTGATGATCTTCAAAAATGGGTATTTGTGGACCCAACCCTTGATGCCGTGCTGTTTGACGGTAATATCCCTATGTCCGTCAGAGAGATCAAACAGCTTGGCGGCGGTTTGGCAAGTCGCGTACGCTGGGGACTCGGACGGAAATTCCAGGATCGGAATCCTTTTATCGCAGATTGGGTGGACCGGGTTTTTGATCCGGGTATATGTTTTAAGAGTCGCGCAATTTGGTATCGCACCGACTTTCTTTCTCACCCTGAATTAACACCCCCCTGGCACGGTTCAACCGCATATTCTGAAACCGGAATAATCATCGAAAAAGAAGATCTGGCACGTGATCTAGGTATGTTTCCACTTCAGATGGCTGCCCAGACATTTGACCTACCCCCGCAGAATTTTCCTGGACGGGATTGAAAAGGAATAACATAATGGATGGAAAGCTACTCGATTCTGGACGGGAAACAATCGCGCGTGGTTTGGGCTGGTTAGGACAAAACCGCGATTCTATCGCAGCTATTGATGACCTGAGCGCGCACTACAAAGCACCATACCTGTATGCCGCCATAGGAGACCAATTGCAAGGACGCCATTATGCGGACTTGATACAAGGGAAATACCTGCAACCAGATGGAGACTTTCGAACTACTCCCCACGAAAAAGGGTGGGCACATTTGGCGTGCAGCCCCGCCAACCGTTACCTTTATTCAAACGGTTGGGTGATCTGTGGTTTGCGCCGCCTGGGTTTTTATGGAGCAGCTGAACGTGGGTTGAATTTTATGCGCCAATTTCAATCACCGGCGCTGGGCGGCTTTGCGTCACGTTTTGACCCGCGCACCGGCCAGGTGGATCATCGTTATCTCGATAGTTCTTCCACATCATCAGCCGGATTGGCGCTTTTGGCCTGCGGCGATTTACAGGCGGCTCGCAGCGCAGGTGATTTCATCCTGCAATTGTTGGATGCCCAGCCCAGCCCCGACCGTTTTTTTTACTGTAGTTGGGATGTGGAAACTGGATTGATGACTGATATTTGGGGAGACGAGAACACCAGCGCGATCCGAGGGCGCAAACAGTTTTGCCTGAGCACTGAGACCGATCCCCATTACGAATTGACCTGGTTGGTAGGCAAACCAATGAAATTTCTCGCCAAACTTTACGACATGACCGCCAATACGCGCTACCTGGAAGGGGCCAGAGCCCTCCTGACCTTTTTTGAACGGCTGGACCACGAACGTGTCCACAATTATGGTTCGTGCAAGATCATGTGGGCGTCAGCTGAGCTCTACCGCCATACTGGCGAGATCCATTTCGCCCAAACGGCTGAAGAAATATTTCGCTGGTTCTGTGAAACAATGACTCCATCGGGAATCTGGGTACATTCGCTTTGGTACAACAGCCCTGAAGAACAACCGCTTGCCGCAGCTCTGGACTCAGTTCAAGAACTTTGTGCCGAAATGAGCGATGTTCTTTTTGAACTTGGCAGTAATAATTAATCATTTCGCTGCGAGTGAAAGCAGCCCATCCATAAGAATAAATACGAGACTAACATGAAAATCACTAAAGTTATTGCTCATTCTCTCAAACAAGTACCCGCAGAAGCGCTCGAAGAATATCGCAATGGCGCTCCCTTCAAAATTTTGCGCAATGATCCGCAATTGCGCGATAACTGGATTTCTATTACGGCCGTAGATTGGAACATAGCCGAAAACTGCGTGTACATTGGCCTGACAGCCTTTGATACCGATCTGCTTTGGCGCTTCTTCCCTGACAATGGCAAATTCGAATCGCTCGGATTTAAAAACCTGCAAATCGAACCACAGGCTATCAAGATCCATCGAGGTCTGACTCCAGATGGACAGGGTGGCTACTATTTTGGTACGGCAGGGCTGCCCGACCTGGACGAGCTCAATGACGCTCCTGGAGGAGGCATTTACCATTACCGCAGCGGAAAATTTGAAAACCTTGGCATCCCCATTCCACACACCTATATTCAGAACGTGGAAGTTGATCTTGTGCGCAATCGAGTATACGGTGTCACCTATCCGATAATTTATTTCTTTGACTATGATCTACAATCTCAGAAGACACACTTCTCATTCTTCACTGGCAGCCATTTCCATGAATCCGGTCTGGACGACGATGGATACTTCTGGGGGAGTTGGAATACGAGACGCGGACATTGCCTGTTCCGCTATCACCCTGACGTAGGCAAGCCAGAGTTTTACGAAAACCCCATTCCTAACCTTAGTAAGGATTATCTATGGACCTTCCCATTAAATGGACCGATTGATTCTTTTATTAATGGACAGGACGGCTTCTTATATTTTGGCACTCTCATTGGGGAGTTATACCGTCTGGACCCCAAAACAGGAACACATCTCCTTTTAGGCCGCCCATCTGAGCATATGCGCCTCTCAGGGTTGTCAATCGGGCCAGAAGGTAAGCTGTTGGGTAGCTATGGGGTCGATTTTGAAACTGGACTCTTCCTGTACGACCGGAAAACAGGCCATTTTTCTGATCTTGGCAGAGTAAAAGACGAAAATGGGAATTCCTGCTATATGATTCACGACATTATCTGGGATGGCGGAACACGTGTCTTTGCTGGTGAGACCGACAATGTTGATCGTTGTGCCTTTTTATGGGAATTGCACCTGGGCTAAAATAGGAGGTAAGTGATGGAAGGGAAAAATCAACGCTTTGCTCTGGTAAATGGAAAGGTAATCCTGCCAGACCAGGTTTCTGAAGGCTTGGCAGTGGTTATTGATGGCAGCCGAATTGCCGATATAACTGCTATTGGAAACCTTGGTGCCGATTTACCGCGTGTGGATGTCGGTAGCCGGTTCATTTCTCCTGGATTAGTGGATATCCACACGCATGGCGCCGTTGGAATAGATTTTACAGAAGCCCGTTTTGATGCATATGATGGCATTACCCGGCACCAAGCGCACCAGGGCGTCACATCATTATTAGCTACACTTACCACTGCACCGTTGGATATCATTCTGGACGCCCTTGCGTTTGTCGGTGAGTGGATGGCAGAACCGCACTCAGGCGCCAATGTAATCGGAGTGCATTTGGAAGGGCCCTACTTTAGCTTTGAGCAAAAAGGCGCGCAAGACCAACACAATATGCGCACCCCCGATGACGGCAGCGCAGATGCACTCCTCGCGCACCCAGAATGGGTAAAGATGCTGAGCTTCGCCCCGGAGCTACCAGGAGCTAAGGCTTTGACTCGCCGACTTGTTGACCTGGGCATCGTTGCAGCAGCTGGTCACAGCGCTGCACAAGATTGGCAAGTGCGCGATGTACAGGAAGCTGGACTGAGTCATACCATCCATATCTGGAGCGGTCAGTCATCCACCATTCGGGTCGGTCCTTGGCGAAAACCAGGTTTGCTGGAAGCCACCTTGGTCTCTGATGACTTGACAGCAGAGATGATCTCAGACAATCGCCATTTGCCCCCCACTCTGATGCGTCTTGCATATAAATGTAAGGGCCCAGATCGGTTATGTGTGATATCAGACTCTACCAATGGTGCTGGCATGCCTGAAGGAACAGTAATACACACTACAGGAATGGACTTTGTGGTTGAAGATGGGGTTGGCATCCTGCAAGATCACACTTCGTTCGCGGGCAGTGTCACGCTGATCAACAAAATGATACCAATTCTTACAGGAGAGGTGGGCATCCCCCTGGCGGAAGCCGTCCGAATGGCTTCATTGACGCCTGCGCGGGTGATTGGTATTCAGGATCGTAAAGGTAGCCTGGCGATTGGAAAAGATGCCGATATTGCCATTTTTGATCCCGACTTTAGCGCCTGGAAGGTATTAATTGGTGGCAATTGGGTGGTATAACTGACCGCGCAGGATAATCTATTGGCCCTGGCATTATATTATTCTCGCACATAATATATTTCGAAGAGGAATAACATGAACTTACTTCAATCAGTCATTGTTGATCTATTACCAGTACTTGTTTTTGCCGATGATACTCAATTGGGCCAGGCAGCTGCCGATGACCTGGCTGCTATCCTAAAAGACGCTGTGCAAAAAAACGGCGAAACTTCTATCATTTTAGCAACCGGTAACTCACAGTTACCTTTCATGAAAGCTCTCCGTCAAAAAAATGATCTACCCTGGGAGCATATATATTGTTTCCATATGGATGAGTACATTGGCATGTCTGATCAACACACCGCCAGCTTTCGACGCTACATTCGTGAGCAGATAGTAAACCATGTAAATCCCAAAGAATTTTACGGAATCCAAGGAGACGCCGTTGATATCCAGGCCGAACTTGCCCGGTACCGTCGTTTGTTGATCGAACACCCGCCCGTGGCCACTGTTTTAGGAATTGGCGAAAATGGTCACCTGGCTTTTAATGACCCTCCCGCAGATTTTCATACGGAAGCTGTAATCCATGTTGTTGATTTGGATGAGGCATGCCGCCAACAGCAGGTTAATGAAGGACATTTCCCAACACTTGATTTCGTCCCCACCCAGGCAATTTCCTTGACTGTGCCTGCATTGCTGGCTACCGCACACGTTCTCGCGATTGTTCCTGAAAAACGCAAAGCAGCAGTGGTTGCGCGAACATTGCACGGCCCGGTCACACCCGATTGCCCGGCTTCAATTTTGCGTACTTTTCCACATGCAAAACTATATCTAGACCCCGAATCGGCATCACAACTGTAGAAATACCAAGACCAAACCGATTACAAAAAAACATACTGCCGCAACCATAGAAAGATTGAATACATTGGACACCAAATGCTAACTTCTCTCGGCCTCACCCCTTCCTTCGGTTTTGGTGATCGGCTTGGTCTTGCTACGCCAGGCCACATTGCCGCTGTCAAAAACACTGGCCTTGCCCCCATTTTCGCCCAGCAGTCCGTCCGCGAAAACACCCGCACGGGACGGACCCCTCAACAGGTGCTGAATGATGCCAGGCGCGCCGTCGACGCTGCTAAATGGGATGCTCCCTGGGGTGCAGACGCAGATCATCTAAAATCCATCGACGACCTGCCGCCCTTTGTTGCCGCCGGTTACACCTTTTTTACGGTTGACCCCGGCGAATATGTAGATAATGCCGCTGATACTGATTCTTTCTCCGTTTTACAAGGCAAAATATCCAGCAGAGCCTGGGATGATCATTCAGAATACTATCTACCGACCGATGAACATCTTGGCTTTGGAACATTTAGCTCGGAAACCCTGCTAAGGGCTCTGGTCAAATACGGCAGGGCAATTAACCACACTGTCGCTATGTATCGCCGCCTGGCTGAAATAAAAGAAGCGTTTGATTTTGAAGTTTCTGTGGATGAAACTGACGCACCCACCACCCCACTCGAACATTATTTCATTGCCAACGAACTGACCCGGCAGGGTGTGCGCTTTACCTCGCTTGCGCCGCGCTTCATCGGGCGTTTTGAAAAGGGGGTCGATTACATTGGCGACCTGGCAGCGCTGGATGCGGAGATGGCGCTGCACGCCTCAGTTACAACGCATTTTGGGACATACAAACTCAGCCTGCATTCGGGTTCAGATAAATTTAGCGTTTACCCTCTGATAGTAAAACACTGGGGTAATCGCCTGCACGTAAAAACAGCAGGAACCTCGTATCTCGAAGCGTTGCGAGCCCTGGCAGTCCGAGAACCGGCGCTCTTTGAACGCATTTGGGCACTTGGGTTGGAACGCTACCCGGTTGATCGAGCATCCTATCATGTTTCGGCGGATATCAAGCAAGTGCCCATGAACCCTGGCTTACCTGCTTTGTTAGATGATTTCCATGCCCGTGAAATCCTGCATGTTACCTACGGTTCAGCCCTGAAACAGTTTGGATCTGAGATAAGATCCGCCCTGGTAAAACATACTGATGAGTACAACACCAATTTAAATAACCATTTTCGCAAGCATCTGGATTTATTAAAGTAGAAGACTATGCCAATCTTTTCGGTTACGAATCAAGTCGCAATTGTCACCGGCGGAGCTGGAGTGTTATGCGCCAGCATGTGCCGTGCTCTCTCCGAAGCCGGTGCTAAGGTTGCGGTACTCGATTTACGTTTGGAATTAGCCGAATCTCTGGCCGCCGAACTGGGGAATGGAGCCATCGGCGTGGCCTGTGACGTACTGGAAAAATCCAGTATTGAAAACGCTGCCCAGGTTGTGCTGGCTAAGTTTGGGCGGGTGGACATTCTAATCAATGGCGCTGGCGGAAACAAACCCCAAGCCACCACTAACCCAGACCAATCTTTCTTTGATCTGCCTGCCGAAGCTGTGCGCTGGGTCTTTGACTTGAACCTGATGGGTACAATCCTACCTTCTCAGGTTTTTGGCAAAATCATGGCTGAACAAAAAAGCGGCGTGATACTAAATATCTCATCGATGAACGCCTTCCGCCCGTTGACCCGTATTGCGGCTTATTCGGCGGCTAAAGCAGGAGTGAGTAACTTCACGCAATGGCTGGCTGTGCACATGGCACAAGAATATTCTCCTGACATTCGTGTTAATGCAATTGCGCCGGGATTTTTCGTCGGCGACCAGAACCGGCGTTTACTCTTGAACGAGGATGGATCACTGACCTCGCGTGGACAAACTATTATGTCTCACACCCCACAAGGACGTTTTGGCACGCCCCAAGATCTAATCGGCACAATGATGTGGCTGGTTTCTCCTGCATCAGCGTTTGTGACCGGAATTATCGTGCCTGTAGATGGTGGGTTTTCGGCTTTCAGTGGTGTATAAAACCAGCGATTACACCTACAATCCGTGATGGTTTCTTCATAACTTTTTTATTTTATTCGCCAAGATGCCAGCCATGAACAACCTTATTACCCAATCGGTTTCCCCAACCGGCAATCTTTCAGCCGAAACTATCCGTGAGACACTTGAAAAAGGTCTTGCCGGAAAATTCAGGCATCAAAAAATCCTGGTACTGATACCCGACCACACCCGCTCACTACCACTGCCGTTTTTGTTCCGGCTTCTAGTAGAAATTCTTCACGACACAAGGCAACTAGATTTCATGGTTGCTCTTGGCACGCACCCGGCACTTTCAGATGGAAGCCTGAATAATTTAGTGGGGATTACCGCAGATGAGCGAAGCACTAAATATTCGCATGTCGGACTGTACAACCACAACTGGGATAACCCCGCCGCACTAACCAGCCTCGGTACCATTGAAAAAGACCAGATTCAGGAAATCGCGGGAGATTGCTGGCATTCATCATTACCAAACAGTGTTGATATTTGTCTTAACAAAACCGTGCTGGCTTACGACCACATCCTCATCCTGGGCCCTACCTTTCCGCACGAAGTAGTCGGCTTTTCTGGCGGCGCAAAATATTTATTTCCCGGCATCTCCGGTCCAGAAATGATTAATGCAACCCATTGGCTGGGAGCACTGTCTGGCGTCATTGGAACGATTGGTATTAAGAAGACTCCAGTACGTGAGATGATCCAC
>CAINXK010000566.1 GCA_903854805.1 uncultured Anaerolineae bacterium | reverse complement strand
TCGAAATTATCATAAATCGATAAGCCGATCAGTTGATCTGGATGTTCAATCAGATGATCGTTCAAATTGGCTTTGCAATCCAGGATGATGCCATCACGCCGGATTCGGAAAATCAGATCCGGAATGGCGTCCAGCAAAGCCCGGTTATGCCTTTCACTATTTCGAAGATCATTTTCCATGATTTTGTGTGCGGTGATATTTTCTTTCACGGCCAAAAAGTGGGCAATGCGCCTATTTTCATCGAACACCGGCGCAATCGTAGCTTTTTCCCAGAAAAGAGAGCCATCTTTCTTGCGATTAAGGAATTTGCCCTCCCAGATCTGGCCGGCCAAAACGGTCTCCCAGAGTAGTTTATATTCTTCCTTGCTTGTGAAATTGGTCTGCAGGATGCGCGGGTTTTTCCCGATAATTTCACTGAGAGAATAGCCGGTCAGATCGCAAAAATGAGAATTGGCATATTCAATCGTTCCATCCGGCTTTGTGATCAAAATGGAGAGTGGGCTTTGCTCGATGGCCTGTGAAAGTTTCTTAACATCCTTATCTGAAATTTTTCTCTGGTTCCATAGCCCGAGCGTGCTTGCAATATTTTCGAGCAGGTTTTGTTCCTCGGGCAGCTGAAAGGCTGCCGGCTGGGTATAACAAACTGTTACCTGTCCACATTCCTGATCGGCTTGCAAGATGGGGGCTGTTATTCTGAAATTGAACGAGTTTGAGAAATTCGGGCTCTGGTAAGCTTTCCCATTCAGGCTAATCTCCGCAGCTGCAATCTCAGGATACCCCAGGGCGGGGATCAAACGCTCAATCACTTTCTGGCAAAGCTGTTGTTCTGTCAGACCCGGGTCGAAAGCCAGCTGGCTGATATTATTGAGGCAAGACAACTCTTTCAGCCGTTTTTTGATCTGGATTTCAGCCGCTTTTAGCGCGCTGATCTCGCTGATCACCACCCGCATCATGCGGTCGGCGTTGGTATCCAGCGTATCTGAAGTTTCCAAACGTGCCCAGAAAGTGGATCCGTCCTTTTCTAGCATCTGCAATTCGAACGTCTGGGGTAGGCCCGTTTCAAGCAGCTTCTTGCGGTTCAGGTAATAAACATCATGATGTTGCCTGGCTATGAAAAGGCTGAATGGGTGTTTGATCATGGCTGTCTTGGTTACACCCAGCAGGCTGGCAGCCGTCAGGTTGGCTTCCAGAATCAGCCCTTTTTCGCTGACTGTGCAGTAGCCCACTGGCGCCAGATCGTATAGATCGAAATAGCGCGCGCGTGTCAAATCAATCAGATCCTGCGATTGGCGCAGTTCTTCGTTCTGCGTTTCCAGTTCAAACTTTTTGATATTCAGCTCATCCAGCGCGACATCACGCTGTTCAGCCGATTTTTGAAGATCGAGGTTTGTGTTTTGCAGAACCTGCTCCAACTGCCTGCGTTCGGTGATGTCCCAATTGGTTCCGACCATCGACAGGGGTTCGCCAGCCTGATCCCGCACTATGAGCGCCAGGGCACGGATATAGTGGATGCTGCCATCCGGCCAGACTACCCGGAATTCAGTGTTGAATTCCTTTTCACCGCGCTGTGCAGCCTGAATTTCATTGTCGCCGCGTTCACGATCCTGCGGGTGCAGGCCCTGCTGCCAGGCATCGTATGCGCCGCTGAAGTCCTGCGCGGTGATGCCGTACAGGCGATACATTTGATCATCCCAGGTCAACCGGTTGTTGATCATGTCGTACTCCCAGGTGCCCACACCGCCCGCACGGACAGCCAACGATAAACGGGCGGCGGTCTGCGCCAGGGCCTGTTCGATGCGTTTGCTTTCGGTGATATCCAGGCTGTACCCAGCCAATAAGGTTTTCTCTCCCACCGAAAACGGGAATTTGAAACTGGAATAAATATGACTGTTAAACTCCTCTTCCGATCTAAGTACCTCTCCGTTGGAGACCACAGCCCAATCATCGGCTGTCATTTGCGCCGCCAGTTCAACCGGAAACAGTTCTTCCATGGTTCTTCCGAGCATATCAGCTGCCGGGATGCCGACCATATCCAGATAATTTTCGCTGACTTTCAAGACACGGCTTGAGGTGGGGGTTACCTCTTTAATGAAGCTATAGATTGGTGAGTATTGCATAAAGGCAGAAAGCAGAGCATTGCTTTCGCGCAGCGCTTTTTCAGCCTGCTTACGCTCGCTGATATCGTGCATGATGACGGTATGAAACCAGTCCTTGCCTGCCTGTACGCTTACCAAAGAAATTTCGAGCTGGACAAGGCTGCCATCCTTCCGGCAGCCTTGCGCTTCAACTGGAATGCTCACACCAGATTTTTCCAGGTTTGTGCGGAAATCCGCCATAGCTTCCAGGTGAGCGCCTTGGTGTTTGGTCGGCATTAGCTGCGTCACAGGTAATCCAATGGCTTCACTTCCTGTATAGCCGAAGAGCTTCTCTGCGCCCTGGTTCCAGGAAATGATCATTCCGTTAATATCAGCTGAAATAACAGCTTCCCTGGTAATTTGAGCCGCTGATTGGTTACCCAACTCGTTTTTCAGCACCTTAATCTGCTGTTTTTGGGCAATAATTAACTCAGCGGCCCGTTTGGCGTTCTCTTCATTTTGGAAAACAAGCTTTTGATTGGCAATCACCAATTCGGCGGCCCGGATTTGCTTTTCTTCATTTTGAAAGGCAATTTCTTCATTTTCAATGAATAAGTCGAAGGCGCGATTTTTCTGCAGGTTGAGCAAGGCCTCTTGCGCCTGTTTGCGCTCAGTAATGTCATTTACAATCCAGAATTGCAGCTGCTGGCCCTGGGAAGTGAGCGGCGACGAAAGCACTTCCACGTTGCGTATTTCCCCGCTGGCCAGACGATGTAGAAAAACGGTTTCATCCAGTTTCTTATGCGATGCTTTATTTTGCTCGCCTGCAACCAGCTCAAGCGGGTAAGTAATAAGCGCATCGATGGACAACCCGCACAGGCTTGATTTTGGGTAGCCATAATACTGTATGGCGGCCGGGTTGGCTTCCAGAATAAGACCAGTTTCAGTTTCGATCAGCAGCATGATGGCCGGATGACTATCGAACACCAGCTTGAAAGCCGGAAGGTCTGAAGCAGGCTGGATCTGTTCTTGGATGTGTTTTTTTTGATTTATCATGGTTTCTCGCTTGAATACCATCATTATTCCACAAAAGCCCGAATTACATTACCGTAAGAGTACGGTATTTTTGCATACGCATTTGTGCAAATAATGAATAATCGCAGTGGAGCATAACTTGCTTATTCAAATTCTTTTGGGACGCGGACGAGCGCCGACAAGCGCGGAAAAAGCAAAAATCTTTTGGTTTTTCCGCGTACATCCGCGAAAATCCGCGTCCAATTGGGGTTCCCTGCGGGCTTAACGGTAAAAGCTTGGAAACCACGTTGGTGATAAAGATATAAAAAAGCAACTTATGCGGTAT
>CAINXK010000565.1 GCA_903854805.1 uncultured Anaerolineae bacterium | reverse complement strand
TGAAAATGGCCAGGTGATTGGGGCGGTGGAAGTCTTTAGCGATAACCTGCGCAATGTGCAGGCCAGCCGGCAGATCAACTCGCTGACCCAGAAGGTGCAATCGGATAAGCTGACGGGTCTGAGCAACCGCGAGTTTCTTGAAATGCAGTTTCAGACCGCCATGTTTGAGCTGGATCATCAGCAGGTGGGGCACTGCCTGGCATTTGTGGATATCGACCGCTTTAAACAAATTAATGATCAGTATGGCCACAATGTCGGCGACCGGGCTTTGGTGATGGTGGCAGATACGCTGCGCGCAGCCCTGCGTCAGACCGATATCATTGCGCGCTGGGGAGGCGATGAATTTTGTGTGCTGCTTAAAAATATTTCGGCTGAAGAGACAGTCCGGATCGCTGAGCAGCTGCGCGCTCTGATCGAGCGCTGTCACATCCCAAGCGAGGGTGTTGAGGTACGGGTGACGGTTTCGATTGGCTTGACCATGCTGCGGGTTGGGGACACTCTTGAAGCTGTCATTGAGCGTGCCGATATGCGTATGTTGAAGAGCAAGAATATGGGACGCAACCAGGTGACGAGTGCTGGTTAGTCGGCTTGTAAATTGATGGCATTGCTGCGCGAGATTCAGCTCGCGTTTTGGCTGTGCCGGTTGAAGCTCCAGCCGGCACAGCTTTCAGATCTGTTAAGATCATCCGCCTTCACTTTTATGCACGGGTCAAATATAAAATTATAATATGTTGGTGTTCAACCTGCCTGTTCCGGTAATGAGTAGCTAGCATGAAAGCTCAGCCTTTTGCTGTTTTTGTGCGTCTGCTGGCCAAAATTTGCATCGTTGCCGCGCTGTATTATTTTACAGCGCGGTTTGGTTTTTTAACCTCCCTGCCACCCGGTAATGTGACCGCCGTGTGGATTCCATCGGGGCTGGCGCTGGCGGCGGTGTGTGTGTGGGGTTGGCCGCTGGGGATCGGTGTTTTTGCAGGTTCTTTGATTGTCAACCTGGAGATACTGGGTGGATCTGGGGCCGGGCTGCCAGTTTCGGCAGCGATTGCCTGCGGGTCTACACTGCAGGCCTGGTTGGGGGCCGGGTTGCTGCGGCGGTTCGTTAAGAATTTGCTGCCCGAAACGGTTACCGAGACTTTGCAAGCCATCGGGCTGACTGCCTGCTCCAGCCTGCTTGCCGCCGCTGTGGGAGTGACCAGCCTGTGTGTGGCTGGTTTGGCCGAATGGGGCAACTATACCCTGCTGTTTCGGACCTGGTGGTTGGGAGATTTGATCGGCATCCTGGTCTTTACGCCAATGTTGATCATACTTTCGACACGGTTATCCAGACAAAAAGTTAAAGAGCCCTATTTGTGGTCATTTACCTCATTATTTATCGGGCTGGGGGTGCTTGCATTTCTGGTGATCCTGAATGCTGAAGAGCAGCGCCTGAATGCTGAGCTGAAGCGTAACCAGGCCGAAGTAAGCGGCGTGCTTCAAAATGCGATCAGGCATGAGATCCAGACTCTGACTGCCCTGCAAGCATTTTTTTATTCTTCTGAGAGCGTCGAGCGCGCAGAATTCAAGCTTTTCACGGTGTCTTTGCTGGCTAGCCCGAGTGCGAATGCCGGTTTCGAATGGATTCCGCGGGTCAACCGGGCCGCTCGCCAGGCCTATGAGCAGGCACTTGGTGCTGAAGGCTATCAAGATTTTTCCATCTATCAGAAAGATGCCAACGGAAAAAACATCCCGGCGGCTGAGCGGGAAGAGTATTTTCCGGTAAATTATGTAGAACCGTTTGAGCCTAACCAGGCGGCTTTTGGATTTGACCTGGGCTCGGACCCACTGCGCCTGGCAACCATCTTGCAGGCGCGTGATAGTGCCCAGCCGGCGGCCACGGGTCCGGTTCAGCTTGTGCAGGATGCGGGCCATCAGCAGCCAGGGCTGCTGATGATGCTGCCGGTATATCGCAAGGGTGCCGCAATCGGAACGCTTGCAGAACGGCGCGACAGCTTGCAGGGCCTGGTGTTGGGGGTCTACCGCGTGGATGATTTGGTGACCGCCGCGCTCAAGAGTATCAACCGCCATGATATGGAGCTGTATATATATGATCTGGGCAGCACTAACAACCCGGGTGATCCGCAGTTTATTGGGTTTTACCCATCCATTTCTGGCGCCCAGAGCTTGCCTGAGACTGGCGCGCCAACTGCGGCGGTGTTAAAGGCCGGCAATTATAATGCGACCACCCTGCAGGTTGCCAACCGCAGCTGGTTGGTGCTGGCGCGCCCGGGTCCGCTGGATGCTTCATTAACGGATGAGTGGGCCGAACTGGCCAGTTTGCTGACCGGGCTGGTGCTGGCTGGTTCTTTTATTGCTTTTGTAGCTTCCAGGCAAAAGGCGGAAGCGGCCCTGGCGCATTCCGAAGCCGAATTCAGAGCGCTTTCTGATGACGCACTGACTGGTGTGATGCGCCTGAGGCTGGATGGCGAAATATTATATGCCAACACAGCCGCGGCACAGATGTTCGGGCTGGCTGTGTTGACCGGCCAGAATGTGCGTTCGTATATCAGGAATGTCACGCAGTTTGAAACCAGTTTTCAAGAAATTCAGGCCCTGGCCCAGGTGTACGACCAGGAAATTGAAATACTGGATGCAAAAGGCGCAAGCCACAGCCTGCTGTATTCGGCCGGAATGCACGAAGGTCTGATCAGCGCCACGTTTGTGGATATCACTGAACGCAAGCACATGGAACAGGAGCTCAGGCAGCTTTCGAGCGTGGTTTCACAGATGGCAGATCCAGTGTTGATCACAGATATCCAGGGCCAGATTGAATATATTAATCCGGCTTTTGAACAGTTGACCGGTTACAGCCCGCTGGAAGTGACCGGCAAGAGCCCCAGAATCCTTAAATCTGGTTTGCATTCCGATGAGTTCTATGCGCAATTCTGGGATGTCATTTTGAAGGGCGAGGTCTTTGAGGGTGAGTTTGCCAACCGCAAGAAAAATGGCGAGATTTACTACGCGATCATGACGATTGCCCCCATCCGCTCTGCGCAGGGGGCTATTACCCATTTTGTAGCCACCGGCAAAGATATTACCGGGCGCAAGCAGGCTGAAGCAGACTTGCGTGAGAGCGATGCCCGCTACAAGAGTATATTTGAACACAGCCAGGCGATCATGTTGATCATTGAGCCGGAGAGTGGCATGCTTATGGATGCCAACCCGACTGCCTGCGCCTATTATGGTTGGACGCGTGAAGAGTTGTTGACAAAGAAAATCAGCGATCTGAATACGCTGCCTCCCGCCGAGGTTGAGGCGGAGATGAAGCTTGCGCGCGCTCAAGAGCGCCGGCATTTCTTCTTTAAGCATCGCCGCATGGATGGTTCCATTCGTGATGTGGAAGTGTACAGCGGGCCGTTGGTGGTGGCAGGCCAGCCATTGCTGTATTCGATCATTCACGATATATCTGAGCGCAAACATGCCGAAGAACTGCTTCAAAAAAGCCAGGCTAACCTGGAAATGGCCCAGTCGGTTGCGAACCTGGGCAGCTGGGAACGCAACCTCAAAACTGGTGAGGGCAGCTGGTCGAAAGAAATGTTCCGGCTCTTTGATCGTGACCCGGCCGATGGGATGCCTGAATTGCCTGAACTACTTGAGCTGATCCATCCTGACGATCGCCAGGCGCTGATTGATGCGAATGACCTGGCGATTGTGACCAGTGAGGTGATCACGTTTGAATTCCGCATTAATCTGGCTTATGATTCTCCGCGTTATATCGAAGCGCGGCTTCAGCCAATTGTGGATGAGCAGGGCGAGGTGACCGGCCTGGCGGGCACGCTGCTGGATATCAGCGAACGCCGCCGAATGGAACAGCAGATCCGCGGGCGTGTTAAAGAGATGAGCTGTCTCTATAGAGTTAGCCGTATGCTGGAGGATAATTCGGCTTCGGAAGATATGCTCTGCCAGATGATCCTTTCCAACCTGGTGGATGCGATGCAGTTTCCGCAGATTTCATCCGGGGTGCTTGAGCTGGATGGGAAGCAGTATGAATCGGAAGCCTATATTGAAAACCTGCCGCGAGGATTGACCTGTGAGATTGTGGTGGCTGGCAAGCCGAACGGCCGCCTGGCGGTTTATTACAGTGCGGATGAACAATTTATGCTGCCAGATGAACAATACCTGGTGGACAATCTGGCGCGCATGCTGGGTCTATGGATTGACCGGCGGCAGTCTGAATTGGCACTGCGCGCCAGTAACGAACGCTTTAGCCAGCTGGCCGGCAATATTCAGGAAGTTTTCTGGATGTTTGACCTGGTTGAACAAAGGATTGTTTACATCAGCCCGGCCTATGAGACCATCTGGGGCCGCAGCTGTGAGAGCCTGTACCAGGATGCGCGCCAGTACGTCACGAGTATCCTGACGGAAGACCAGCCCTTGATGTTTGCCGCGTTGGAAAGGCAGTCTGGGGGTGAACGCACCGAGCTGGAGTATCGTATTACGCGGCCAGATGGCAGCCTGCGTTGGATTTGGGATCGCAGCTTTCCGGTTTTTGACGTGGATGGAAATTTGATCCGCACTGCCGGGGTGGCGACGGATGTGACCGAGAGCAAGGCTACGCTGCGTGAGCTGGAAAGCCTGAATCTTGATCTGGAAAAACGCGTCGAAGAACGCACCGTGGCAGTCCGCCAGAGCGAAGCCACGTATCGGGCTTTGTTCGAGAATTCAAACGACGGAATATTCCTGATG
>CAINXK010000564.1 GCA_903854805.1 uncultured Anaerolineae bacterium | reverse complement strand
CTTTTTCTGTGCCCGCGTAACACACTCGGCAGTAATCGTTCCCTTGGGTGTGAAAAACTGTCCTACGACCACCGCCAGGGCGATGACGATGACACTTCCGATCAACAGGATTTGAGATTTTTTGTTGTTTCTCGTTATCAGAGATAGGCGAGAAAAGATGGTTTTCATATTATTTTCCTTCTTGAGCATGGACAAAGCGATTGATGGCATCCGCCACCTGTTGCGGCTGGTCGAAGTTATCAAAGTGGCTGGCGTTCGTCACCCATTCGATCGTCACAAGCGGGCATTCGCTGGCCGCATTGGCGAAAATTTCAGGGAGTTGGGCCGGGTCACTATCCGCTTGAAGTTGCAGCACCGGGAATGGGAAATTGTTTTTGCAGATTTTGCCGATGGCGCTGTACAGATCCCAGTTTTTTGTCAGGAAATATTTTGGATTCATCGCCGCCACACCGGGCCGGGAATACTCGTAAGTCAGGTAATCGCGGTCAGTTTGCTGAAACGCGGTTTTCATGCGCGCCGGGTAGATGGCGCCGATAAACCAGCCTGCATCCTGATACAGGTACGAGGCAATCCAGTTATTCTGGAAGAGCAGCCATTGTGGTTTGGTCAGGTAGACCGACATGGGCGGCGTGCTGCCATTGCCTTTCATGATCAGATCCGCTTCCATACGCACATAGCCCAGAATGCGTTCGGGGTGGTCGCCGACCATCACGCTGCCGATGATGGTACCCCAGTCGTGGGAAACGACATAAAACTTATCAACGCCCAGGCTGTCCATCAGTTCTACGGTTTGTCTGGCAACAACATGCCAGTCGTAATTCTCATCCTGCATGTCCGAACGGCCATAGCCTTTCATGTCAATCGCGATCAGACGGTAGTTTTGGTCCACCAGCGGCAGAACATATCGCCATGAGTACCAACCTTCGGGCAGACCGTGCAGGAATAGGATGACCGGGCCGTTTGGGTTACCCTGTTCTACATAGTGCCATTTCAATCCGTTCACCACCGTATCGTGCTGGTTGAATTGGGCATCAATGGCGTCATGCTCGGATTGGTGTTCCGCCCGGAATTGCTCATACTGTGCCATCAGGTTCCTGGCACGGAGGGGGGCATACATCCAGACGAAGGCCGCCAGCAGCAGAATGGCACCACCCAGCACAATTGCCAGAAATTTCAGAAATCTTTTCACGCGAACACTCCCTGGTTATTTATTGTACACTGTATAAATTATACGTGGTATAATAAATATGTCAAGATTTTGCAAATCAATTCTGAAAGGATTTTGACCCCATGCCACGCCCGAAAAAGACCACCATCCAATTGGAAACCATGCGAGCGCAAATTCTCGACACAGCGCTGGCCATTTTGCAGGAATCCGGCCCGGAAGCCATCACCAGCCGGGCCATCGCCGAGCGGATGGGTGTGGCGCACATGTCGCTCTATACCTATTTTGAGAACCAGGCGGCCATTCTGCGCGCCCTGAGCCAGCGCGAAATGGAAAAATGGCAGGTACAGCAGCAGCTTTTTGATCAACGCGCCGTAACGGAAGACCTCCTCAGGGTGGTGGATGACCTGCTGCGTTTTTTTATCACTTTCGCGCGCGAAAACCCCAACCTGTATCGCATGGCCTGGGTCATGCCGGAAGTTGGCGGCGAAAGCCCGGAAGAGAGTCGTCAGCGGATGCAGACGACGGTGGGGCAGTTGGCAGCTTTGCTGCAAAAGGGCATGGAATCGGGCGTGTTCGCACCGCGCAATCCATTCCTGGCGGCGGGGACTGTGCTGGGGATGGTGAATATGCCTTACATCCTGTTCCACAGCGGCAAAATGGTTGATCCAGCCTTGCGTGACCAGATGGTGGAGGAAGTACTTTCGGCGGCGTTTGGATATCTGAAAAGGAAATAGCGCATCCTTTTCCAGCACAGAATGACTCCAGTTTGATTCAAATAATGAAGGTGACCAGCCAGCTGGCCTGCTTTACTATGGGTACCGATAGGGGAATTGAGACAACGATAGGAAAAGTAACGGAACCAGGGCCTGGATAATCAAAAATATGCCACCTAAAGCCGTGTTTCTTGATTGGTCAGGGATGAAATGTTGTGAAATTGTGGGGGAATACCTGAAAAAGCACTTGTGACCGAGTTTTACAAATTTACGAGCTCGAACCTCGTCGGCTGCACGGGATTGCATCTGGTCAGTAATAATGGTTTCAAAACAATTTCGTAATAGTCTGAAAATCCAAGCGAATACCACATCGCAATCCGGCAGCCTTTCGTGGCAAATGGCAAGTGCCTTTTCCAGTTCTTGCAGGGTCTTGGCCAGCGATTTGTATTTTGCTCTGCTCTCCTACACGTTTCCGCCTTTGTCCAAAACGCGCATAAAGGAACGGGTGTTATCGCCATTGCCGATTTCAATCCAGCCACACGATCCTGTCCAGTGAGTCTTGAGATCCATTACCTCAGTTTTGGTTCGCCAAGCTGGTGACCATATAGTAAAGATATGTTGTCACTGCTGATCGCTAGCTTGCCCAAGCTACGGTTCCGAACCGAGCTTTCTGACAGGTTATGTTCCGTCTGGTCATATCCCGACCAGGTTGAGCGCTTCGGCTGCCATTATCATGCTAGCAAACTTCGTTTTTTATCTTTTTCTCTTTTTGATGTGGCAGACTGTGGTACCAGGCGGGTCGAACTCTGTTTGGGGTCATAATTTCGCATAATATCTATGCCAACGGTTTGCGCAGCTGCGTCTTGGGGCTACAAATATAAAATTATTCGTAGGCCAGTACTTCATTAATCGTCAACTTGGCTGCATTGCGTGCAGGCATGATGCTGGCGAAAACAGACAGCGCAATCACAACACCCAGCCAGAGCAAAATTCCCAGCGGGGTAAAGGTCAGGTCCATGGGTGTCCCCAGCGCTTTGCTGATGATTCCCAGCAGGGTGTAACCGATTGGGAAAGACACGCCAATCGCCAGAACCCAGGTGATCAGGCCAATCACCAGTCCCTCGATGATGACGGATTGCATGATGACTTTATCTACTGCACCGATGGTGCGCATAACACCAATTTCGCGGGTGCGCTCGAGCACGTTGATGCTCATGGCGCCTGTCAGGCCCATACTGCCGACAAATGCGGTCAGGATGGCCATGATGAGTAGGAAAATTATCACGACGTTAATTGCGATGCTCGCCTTTTGGCGTAGTGCAGAGCCGGATTCGACACTTTGCAAGGCGAAGTTTCGTTGGGTGAGATAAGATTCAACGCTCCGGGTAAGTTCTAGATTGGATGTAGGGTCGTGTAAACGGGTGATGATACGATACGAGATTGTCCTGTTAGCCAGATGGTTTTTTTCGGCAACATATTCAAAATTAGCATAGGCCATCGGGTCGCCAAACATCGCCAAGAAGGGAAAGACGCCGACCACTGTCCAGGATTCTTTGCGCTGACCGGGGAGTTTGATGGTAAGTTGGTCTCCGGGTTTTAAATCGGGGTAGATCAGGTAAAGGCTGTCAGACACCACAATGGCTTGTTTTTCACCCGGTGAAAGCCAGCGGCCTGCGACCAATCTCAGGTTGAGTAGTTTGGAATCCTGCGGCGGGGCGACGATGGATAGATTGCTGACGAGTTTGCCGTGCTTGTCCCAGATTTCTCCCGATGTGGCCGACCAGCCTTCGACGCCTTCCACGCCGGGTATTTGGAGCAAGGTTTGCCGGATCTTATCGACACGGTAGGGCTGGCTGAAGTTGACGGTCACATCGCCCATGTAGTGTTGCAAGAGATTTTCCATCACGCTGGTCAACGAGTCGCGCACATTGAAAACAGCGATGAAAACGGCCCCGGCAACGGTCAGCGTGAAAATGGTCAGGAGTAAGCGCCCTCGCTTGCGGAATGTATTTCGAAACGAGAGCAGGATTGGGCGGGAGATCCAGCCAATCCATCGTGAAAAACGGTTTTTGGTGTTGGCGGCTGTTTCACCCCCAGGGCGGTAATTGCTGATGGCTTCCAGTACGCTGGTTTTTGCGCCATTGTTGACTGGGACAAAGCCCGCACCCAACGGGATCAGAAGGGCGATCAGTGCTTGGGCAAGGACTGCCACGGGTACAAAGCGAAAGCCCTGAAGCACCGCACCCAGTAAATAAGCCATGAACCAGGCCAGTCCGTAGCCCCCAATCGCGCCGAGTGGGATAGCGATAACCAGCGCGATGACGCCATACGCGATAACCAAAACCAGGTACATCCCCAAAATCTGGCGGCTGCGTGCGCCGATCAGTTTCATCACGCCAATTTGGCGCAACTGCTGGGCCAGCAGAGCGTTGAGCGTATTTACGATCAGCGAACTGCTCAAAATGGTGATCAGCCCGCCCAGCACTGCCAGCACCCCAATAATGATCAGGGTGATGTCGGTCATCGGGTGTTCGCTCGAAAGGTGTTGATCCACACGGTACGCCGTTCGGTCACTAGCCTCCACTTTTTCCTTGACATTGGCGGCCACGTTGGCGATGAATTCGCTATCGCCGCCATCCTTCACGGTGAGATAAAGCAGGTTAAAAGTGCCATCCAGCCCTAAGGAGCGCAGCGTTTTGAGGGTCACAAACACCAGGTTGTTTGCTGCCGGGTCGGGTTTGGATGTGGTCTGGTCGGCTACCAGCCCAGCGATGGTCAGAAGGTGGTTAGAGCCATCAGGTAGTTCAATCTCGATTAGATCGCCCGTATGCAGGCCGCTGATATGCATCACATCCTGGCTAATCACAGCTTCGTCTTTTTCGGCCACACCCAGGCCTTCAACTGGCGTGCGGAGATTGATATTTCCATTCAAATCGTCCAGCCCCACCAGCGTCATGTTCATCCAATCTTCTGCGCCGCGCCGCGCTCGAATACCAATGATGAAACGACCTTCCACATCTTTTACGCCGGGCACATTTTTGATAGACGACACTAAATCCTGGTCGAATGGATCTGTCTGAACTTCGATGTTGGGTGGATTGACCGCCGCATAGCTGCGGTCAATATCTTCGCGCATGATCATATAGGCGCTGATGATCATCCCGACCGCAAAAACGCCCGCAGCAATTGAAGCCACTACCAGCCCGGTGCGGGTTTTATCATCCCACAGGTCGGTGAAAACCTTGCTCCAGCGTGGTTTTAGGAAATCCGGTTTGATTTCGGTGTTCATCGGTTTGTTTTCCTTCTGCGGTTTTCTGCCAGCCGGGTGGATGCCACATCCTGGATGGCGCGCCGGGTTAATGGCGAGCCATCGATCAACTCCAAAAACAGGGCTTTAGGGATCAGCGCCAACTCCGCGCCATCCTCAGATGCATGGACATGCGCCACAGCCTGCCCGTTCTGCATTAGTTCAACCTCGCCAAAGAACTGCCCCGGCCCCAAACTTGTCAGTTTCACATCTTTGTGGAATTTTGTTCCCATGATGATGTCCACCTCACCGTTAATGATGATGAAGAAGTACTCGACGGCTTCTCCCTGTTTAAGGATCACCTGCCCCGCAGCCACCTGCAGCTTTTCGGCTTGTTTGGTCGCTGCGAGCATCTGCGGGTGGCTTAAGTACGGCAAAGCACGGGCCACGATTGGGTCAATGATCTCACCATCGGAGAGGATGATGGTCTGGTCAGTGCGCAGGGTGATGGATGGGTCGTGCGTCACAATCAGGATCGTCTTACCCTGTTGAGCGAGACGCTCAAAGAGTTGCAAAACTGTCTCTGCCGAGCGCGAGTCGAGATTGCCGGTAGGTTCATCGGCCAAAATGATGTTCGGGTCGGTGGCCAGGGCGCGCGCGATAGCTGCACATTGTTGCTGTCCGCTGGAGACGGCGGTCGGAAGTTTGTATGCCTGTTCCTCCAACCCAACCATTTTTAGCAATTCCAGCGCCCGTTCAGGGCGTTCGTTGAATGGATACTTGTTGCAATAATCCATTGGGAGCATCGTATTTTCTAGCAAAGTTAGTGTGGGCAGCAGTTGGAAAAACTGGAAGACCACGCCTATATTTGTGCCGCGCCACAGGGCGCGTTCGCTCTCACTCATGCTGTAGATATCCTCGCCACCGATCATCACATCGCCGGAGGTCGGATGGTCGATGCCCGTGATCATGTTTAGCAGGGTCGATTTTCCACAGCCCGACTTACCCACAATGGAGATGAACTGCCCTGCGCTGAGTTGCAGGTCGATGTTTTTCAAGGCCCTAAATTTACCCGCCGCGTTTTCATAGATCTTATCCACGTTACGCAAAATGACAGCGGGCATTTCGCCATCCTGATGCTTAGGCCGGTGCTCGGTGATGATGTGCACATGTTCGCGGCGTGCCGTTTTCACTTCCCCGCTCGCTTTACTCACGACTCCATCTACAACTTGAAAACGGCGAGTGAAACGCGGCGAGAAACTCTCATCGTGCGTTACCATGACAATGGTTTTACCCTGGGCTACCAGTTTTTCGAAAATTTGCAGGATGGTCTCAGCGGTGACGCTATCCAGGTTGCCGGTCGGCTCGTCTGCGATGATCAGGTGCGGGTCGTTGACCAGTGCCCGTGCAATTGCCACGCGCTGCTTCTGCCCGCCAGAGATATGCGCCGGGATTTTATAGGCATGCTCGGCCAGTTCCACTAAATCCAGCAGTTCGAGCGCGCGTTTCTTGGTGGAAAGTGGCTGGTACCTGCCCAGGAAGTCAGGCGGGAGCATGACATTTTTGAGCAGGCTGATGGTGGGCATCAACTCAAAGGACTGGTAAATGATCCCGAGATTTTCACCGCGCCACTGGGCGAGTTTATCCTCGTCGAGTAAGTGAATTGGGACGGATGGCGTGTTCGTTTCTTTCTCTACCCAATGAAACAGAATTTTTCCTGAAGTTGCTGCGCTCACCCCGGATATCATATTTATCAGTGTGCTTTTTCCTGCGCCTGATTTGCCCGTAATCCCCAAGAATTCACCCTGCCGAATGTCGATTGTGACATTTTTTAGCGCGGTGAATGGGGCCTCGCCCGTATCGTAGGTTTTGACCACATCTTGCATTTGGATGATGATATTTTGGTTTTGACTGCTCATGGTGGGGTTCCTGTCTATGCAGAGAAGTGCTCAACGGCTCGCGACAGCAACCGAAAAAAGGTTTTGCTGTCTTCTTCTCCTAAAAGATCGATTAGCTCGACCACTTTTTGATTGAGTTCCAACATCAGCTCATCCGACTCACGCGTCCCCTTGTCTGTCAACGCAATCCGAACGATACGCCGGTCATTTGAGTCGGCCAGGCGTTCGATGTACCCGGTTTCTTCCAATGGGTTGAGCAGGTGGGTCACACCGGCCGGTGTGATTCGAAGCAGGTTGCTGATCGCGGAAACGGTTAGCGATTTTTGATTTTCATTCAAGTTCATTGCCAGCGTCACGATCAATTCTTGCTCACTGCGCGTCAAGCCTGGCGTGGGTTTTAATTTCCGGCGGGGAAATTGTTTCAACAGTTGGAAAAGATTGCGAGTCAGATCCTGGGAGCTTGTACCTGTCATCATCTGATTGTCCTTTTTATTCACTAAAATATTTACAAGTTAAATATTTTAGTGAATGTACTATTCTATGAAAAATTCCAGACGTTGTCAACCAAACGCCACGATTTCCTGCTTTCCCCTCAAAAACCCAACCTAACATTGATACGTGCATACTATAGGCAACCATTTTGGCACCTGCTTACAGAATATCATGTGCTGAAATTATATTTACCCGGAATGGTTTCCTGGATATTCGATAAGCACTGGACACGCTCAGTGCTGCTTAAGGCAGACGCATCTTTGCTCGGGCTTGAAAAATGAAACGCAAAACGCATTAAGTTATCTGAGGTTTTCAAGCGTTTTTCGCGGTTTGGAAATGCAAACCGGGTAATGCAAATTTGACTGTAATTGCATCAGAAAGTCCTGGGTACTTACCTTGCAGGGCTTGACTTTTATTGAAAAACTAATATAATTAGTATATTCTAATGATATTAGGAAAACATGCCAACCAATTCATCTTCTGCCCCTATCATGTCACCACGTCGTCAGCGTACCCGTGATCTGATGATTCAGACAATTCTGGATACTGCCCGTATCATCATGCGTGAAGATGGCGTGGCTGCTTTATCGATGCAGGAACTTGCCAGACGCCTGGATATGCGCGCCCCTTCACTCTACAATTATTTTTCCAGTAAGAAAGACATTTACAACGTCCTGTTTCGGCTTGGGTTTACACTTTTCGACGAGTATTTGGAGAAAACTGGTCAGGGGGCGCCATCCTGGCAGGTGGAACTTCGCCGTATATTTGAAGCTTACATGACCTTTGCTATGGAAAATCCGGATCTTTATCAATTATGCTTTGAGCGACCAGTCCCCGGATTTGAACCTTCCGAAGAAAGCCTGAAAGTCAGCTTTGGGATGCTACAGAAATCCTACGAACGATCTGTTCGTTTGCATACCGTTATTGATACAGACCTTTCCCCCGAGCAAACCGCAGACTTGTTCATTGCTATGATGCACGGTCTGACTGCCCTCCACCTGGCAAATGAGCCACAATTACCGGTAGGGGCTGGACGTTTTGGGTCTTTGATCCCTGCGGCACTTTCAGTGCTTGACAAAGCCTGGTCGAAACATTGATCGTCTTTTTATTAATAGGAGAATTATGGTTGCTTTAACTTCAGTACAAACTATTTTTGAGGCTATACAAGTATCTTACGTTACCGAGGACGAATCGGAAGCTCTGCTGCGCATCGAATTGGAGCGTTTTTGGAGTCTGCTGGAAAGCCTTGACCCGCAAGACTGGAACAAACCCACCGCCTGCACAGCCTGGTCGGTGCGTGATATCCTGGCACATCAGGCAGGCGGTTATGCCAGCGGCACGGGCTACAAAGAATTGGTCCATCAATACACGAGTATACCGAAAAGAGGCCAGCTCCCTGAAGACGCCGTCAATGAAACCCAACTTGCAGATCGGGTGGGAAAATCTCCGGCCGAGTTAATCGCTGAACTACGCCGGGTTGGACCGGTGGCAATCAAGAAATGGGCGCACCAATTCCAGTTGATTAAATTGGTGACCATTCCCCATCAAGTTACCGGGAGTCTCTCGCTCCGCCACCTGATGTTGGTCATTCATAGCCGGGATACATGGATGCATCGTCTTGATATTTGTCGCGCTACCGGGCGCAAATTCGAGCAGACTGCTGAACACGATGGCCGCATTGTGGCATTGGTGATGAGAGATATTGCGAAAGTCCTCTCCAAAATAACCAGCAAGAGAAGTGTGGTTTTCGAGCTCTCGGGCACTTCCGGTGGCTCATGGAAAATAGGTGGGGGCGACCCGATATCCACGATTCAGATGGATGTACTCGATTTTAATATTTACGTTTCGAGGCGCTCTAGTTACGAAGAAGCCCGGGCGAAAGCCTCACTGACAGGCGATGTAAAATTTGGCGAAATGGTGCTTGAAAATACGCTGGCGTTGTACTGATCGGCGAGAATATAAGCAGTCAAGGTCGCTGGCTTTTATAACTTTTTGGT
>CAINXK010000563.1 GCA_903854805.1 uncultured Anaerolineae bacterium | reverse complement strand
GGATAGGTCTGGGTGCTGTGCGGCGAGCATCTCGCAACGAAAAAATCCTGACCCCGGGAATCGTTATTGTTTGGAACTATATAAAATATCACCCGATTTGGGTTGTATTGATGAGTAAGCCATAGATAATCAATGAGTTTTGTCACTGTGAATGGCAGAAATGCTGGTGAGATAATTGGGCATAATTTCCCTACTTTTTTTTATGGAGGCATAGATGGGCTTGAAAAGAAATGTCAGTCTGGCCGCGGGTCTACGTTACCAGGGCAAGGGTCCGATGTTGACTTTCGTCCTGCATCGGATCGGTGGATTGGGCATCGCTATTTTTGTAGGGACACATATCCTGGCATCTTTTCTGGGTGGGCAGGCCGGGCAGTCCATCAATGCGATTTACGAGAGCTGGGTTTTTCAGATATTTGTGTTTTTCTGTGCGTTGTTCCATGCGATCAATGGTTTGCGCATTACCATTCTTGATCTGTGGCCCAACCTGATCGAGTATCAACGCGAAGCTATCTGGGTGGAGTGGGCGGTTTTCATTCCATTATTCAGTATCGCCGTCATTGTCATCGTCCGCGCTGGACTGGCAGGCTAGGAGCAGAGTATGAAATCGAGAATGCTATCCTTGTCAAAACGTGGTTTAAACTTTGAAATGCTGATGTGGATTTTTACACGCCTTTCTGCACTGGGAATGTACCTGTTCATCCTGATAGGTGTAATCGGCGCGTTGATCATGGGTGCCCGCACCCAGATGAATTTTGCAGACATGCTGCGCTGGGGTTTTATGCCCAATGGAACCCACGTTCAAAACACGAACATCGCTGAGCTGGCGCCCTGGGTCTCTCCTTTTTGGAAATTATGCGGCAGCGCTCTTGTACTCCTGGCAACCTCGCATGGCGTGCATGGTTTGGTTGTTATTGCGGATGATTACATTGCATCGCCCATGGGCCGCCAGATCGTCCGTCTTATAAGCATCGTAATGATATTAGCGATGGGCGGCATCGGTCTGTATGTCGTCTGGACTTCATAGGATGGTTAGTAGCATGAATATTCATCAATTTGATGTAATTGTTGTCGGCGCCGGTGGCGCTGGATTAATGGCGGGTTTATATGCATCCCGTAGCGCGAAGACCGCTGTGATCAGCAAGCTTTACCCGACGCGTTCGCATACCGGGGCTGCGCAAGGCGGCATCAGTGCGGCTTTGGGCAATCTTGAAGAAGATCGCATTGAATGGCACACCTATGATTCGGTCAAAGGCTCTGACTATCTTGGCGATCAGGATGCGATTGAATTCATGTGTCAGGAAGCGCCCCAGGCTGTGCTCGAACTGGAACATATGGGTCTGCCCTTTGACCGTACTCCTGAAGGCAAGATCTCGCAGCGTCCGTTTGGTGGGCATACCAACAACGATACTGGCAAGCCAGTCAGACGTGCCTGCCATGCTGCAGATCGCACCGGTCACATGATTTTGCAGACTCTCTACCAACAGTGCTTAAAGAATAAAGTCAACTTCTTCGATGAATACCAGGTCTTGGACCTCTTGATTGTGAATGGCAAGGCCGTCGGTGTGGTGGCTGTCGAGCTTGCGACCGGTGCGCTGCATACCTTCCATGCCAAATCGGTCATCATTGCAACCGGCGGGCACGGGCGCATCTTTGAAGTAACCTCGAATGCTTATGCCTATACCGGGGATGGCGCGGCTATGGTGCTGCGCAAGGGCATACCTTTGGAAGATATGGAATTCTTCCAGTTCCATCCAACCGGTATTTACAAGCTGGGTATTCTGATCACCGAAGGTGTACGTGGTGATGGCGGCGTGCTGATCAACGGCAATGGCGAACGCTTTATGCCGAAATATGCCCCCAAGGTGAAAGATCTGGCCTCTCGGGATGTCGTCAGCCGTGCCATTTATACCGAGATCCGTGAAGGGCGTGGGATTAATGGTTCGAACTATGTTTACCTTGATGTTCGCCCTGAGAGTGTGAATATGTATGCCGAGCTGGATGGGCGGACCAACCCGGACGGTTCCAAATATGTGGTTACCGGCGAGCAGATCTTGCACAAGTTACCCGATATTATCGATTTTTGTCGTGTTTATCTGGGTGTCGACCCTGTGACCCAAATGATGCCAATCCAGCCGACGGCTCATTACACCATGGGTGGTATTCCGACCAACAAGTTTGGTGAAGTGGTAACGGATGATAAAAACACAGCGTTTCCGGGGCTATATGCAGCCGGAGAATGTGCCTGTGTTTCTGTGCATGGCGGTAACCGCCTGGGCACCAACTCGCTTCTGGACCTGGTTGTTTTTGGGAAGCATGCCGGTTTACGCGCGGCAGAGTATGCCAACCAGACTGAGTTTGAGGAACTGCCGCAAGATGCTGAAGCAGGCGTGATCACTCAGTTTGATACCTTGAGACACAGTGTTGGCAAGGAAAATGCCTTTGATATTGCCAATGAGATGAAAAAGGTTATGTTTGACCTGGTGGGTATTTATCGAAATGAAAAAGATATGCAAGCTGCCATTGAAAAGGTTCGCGAGCTGCAACAGCGTTATACGCAGGTCAAACTAACCGATACGGGCAAGATCTTCAATACCGAATTGATCAATGCTTGGGAACTTGGTAACATGCTGGAGCTTGCAGAGGTAATTGCGGTAAGCGCGTTGAACAGGAAGGAATCACGCGGTGGACATTCGCGTGAGGATTATCCCAACCGTGACGATAAGGACTGGCTCAAGCACACACTTGTTACCAGACAGGCAAATGAGATCAAGATCGATTATAAGCCTGTGACCGTCACGAAATACCAACCCAAAGAACGCGTTTATTAGTAGAGGCGATTATGTTAGTAACTTTGAAAATATTCCGTTTCAACCCCGAAGTTGACAAGAAATGGCATCACGAGTCGTACACTCTTGAGGCTGCCGAAACAGACCGCGTGTTGGACCTTTTGGAGAAAGTAAAGGGTTATCAGGATGGCACGCTTTCTTTCCGCCGTTCGTGTGCGCATGGCGTCTGTGGTTCGGATGCGCTGCGTATTAACGGGCGAAATATGCTGGCATGCAAAGCCCTGGTGCGCGATGTTGGCACCAAGATAACGGTTGAACCGCTGCTTGGGCTGAAAGTCATCAAGGATTTGATTGTGGATATGGAGCCCTTCTTTGCTAATTACAAAGCGGTCTTACCATATTTTGTCAATGAAAGCCCGCTGCCTGCCGATGGTAAAGAACGCTTGCAGAGTCCTGAACAACGCGAGCGCTTTGATGAGACCACGAAGTGCATCCTGTGCGCCGCCTGCACTACCTCATGCCCGTCCTACTGGGGCAGCGAGACTTATCTTGGGCCGGCTGCGCTTGTTACTGCCCACCGCTTTATCTTTGATAGCCGTGACCAAGACGCTTCTGAACGGCTGCATATTATCGGCGAGACGAATGGTGTTGCCCGTTGCCACACGGTCTTTAATTGCACAATGGCGTGTCCGCGAGACATCCAGATTACTAAAGCCATTGGTGAGTTAAAAATGGCAATGATCACTGGCAACCTGGACTGATCCGGTTCGCATTCACTTTTTCAAAACACACAGGCCGCGCTTATTGCGCGGCCTGTGTGTTTTGAATGCCATGTTTTGTCAATTAATTTATTCGATCGATTCTTTGAGCTGCCGTGCCAGCTTGCCGAATTGCTGGGTATAGCGCATCTCGTCATCGCGCGGACGGGGCAGGTCAACCAGCAGGTCCAGCTTGATTTTCCCTGGGCGGGCTGTCATGACCAGGACCCTATCTGCCAGAAAGAGGGCTTCACCAATCGAATGTGTGACCATGATGACGGTTTTTTGACGGGCTTGCCAGATGCGCGAGAGTTCGGTCCACATGCGCTCACGTGTGAGCGCATCGAGTGAACCGAAGGGCTCATCCAGCAGCAGAATATCAGGGTCATGGATAAGCGCGCGCGCCAAGGCTACGCGTTGGGCCATGCCTCCTGAGAGTTCGCGCGGCAGGGAGGTCTCGAAACCAACCAGGCCGACAAGTTCGATCATTTCCTGGGCTTTCTGGCTGGCGATTTCAGCCGGCGCGCCTTCCAGCTCGAGCGGCAAGGTGATATTCTCACGCACGCTGCGCCAGGGCATCAGGTTTGCTTGCTGAAAAACAAAGCCGATGCGTGGTTGCTTGTGGCCTTCAAACAGCACATCACCGCCGGTGGGGGGAATCAAGCCAGCCAGGATCCTGAGCAGTGTGCTTTTGCCACTTCCGGAGGGGCCGAGCACGCAAACAAATTCGCGTGGACAGACCGAAAAAGTGACCGATCCAAGCGCATGCAAGCCGCCATTACCATCTGGGAAGATGGCACTTAAGTTGCGGGCAAACAGAACTGGTTCGGGTTTGATCATTTTGTAGGCAGGAAGTCGTTTGTGAATGCTTTTGTCAGGTCAAGCGGGTCGGAATACAATTTCATATCCAAAAGAACTTTTTGCATATTTTCCCAGGCGACCACATCTGATTTTCCCAAAATAGGAGCACGCCACTGCTCAATGGATGTTCCCAGGATCTGCTTCTGGACAAGCGGGTCGATTTGAGCCAGGTTCTCAACATATTTTTTGCTAATCTCGTAAGCGGCGTCCGGGTCCGTAATGGTGTCTTGCAGACCATGCAGGAAGGCCGCCACAAAGGCACGTACCAGGGCTGGGTTCTGCGCGATGGTGGTTTCGTTTGTGATAATGCCATTTGATGCCAGTTGGACGTAATCGGCCACGCGCATCTCGTTGATGGCATAACCTTTGGAGTGCAGTACGACTGGTTCGTTGGCTGCGTATCCAACCACGACATCTTCATGCCCGGCGGCCAGTGCTTCCACCTGTGCGAAGCCAATCGAATCGAGGGTTACATCGCTTTCTTTAATTCCGGCAGAGTACAGGACGGCGCGCAGGCCGATGTAATTGGCGCCAAAGAGTCCTGGAAGTCCTATTTTTTTGCCACGCAAATCTGCGGGAGATTTGATATTTTTATCGGACATTGAAACAATTGAAACGGGGTATTGCTGATACCAAGCAACCACATAAACGATCGGAAGTCCTTTTGCGCGAGCCATCAAGACTTGCTCTCCGGATACCAGCGAAAATTGAAGCTTATTGGCCCCCACCAGTGCTGCGCCATCGGTTTCAGATGTATAGTCAAACTCTACTTCGATGCCAGCGTCCTTGAAATAACCACGCTCAACAGCAGTATAAAAAGGCGCGTATTGAATATTGGGGATATAACCCATTGGTAATTTGACATGGACCAGTTGCAGGGCGGTAGGCTGAGCGACAGCGGTGGCGGGTGCTGCGCAGCCAGCCAGTAACAAGGTCAACATCAAAAACAAAAACACAAATTTCTTTAACATCAGTTTCTCCAAAAATTAATTTTTATCCTGCCATGCCAACAGGCGGTGTTCGAGATAAATGACAATTCCATAAAGTGTTAGCGCCAGGGTTACAAGCGTGAAGACGGCAACGAAAACCAGCGCAGTATCATATTGACCCCGGCCAACATTGATCAGAAAGCCAAGGCCCTTATCTGCGCCAACAAATTCTCCGACAACGGCCCCAATGACTGAGAGCGTGGCCCCAATTTGTAACCCACCCAGGAAGATCGGCAGAGCAGATGGGATCTCAAGAAGTCGCAGCATTTGCCAGCGGGTTGCATGCAGAGAGCGCATTAGCTCATTTAGCGAGCGGGGCACTGCGCGCAGGCCAACGACGGTGTTGACAAGTACCGGGAAAAAGACAATCAGAGCACAGATCAGTACTTTTGAGAAGATACCCTGCCCAAACCAGATGACCAGCAAAGGGGCGATTGCGACGATGGGCACGGCCTGACTTGCGACCAAAAATGGCGAGGCGAGCTGTTCAAAGAGCTTTGATTTGGCTATGGCATATCCGAATAAAATGGCGCTGCAGGTGCCAGTCAGCAAGCCCATCAGTACTTCAAAAAGGGTTACAGCAGTATGCCGCAGCAAGCTTCCGTCTGCCATGGTTGTCGAGAAGCGTTCTGCAACCATGTCCGGCGAAGGCAGGATGAAGGCTGGCAGACTGCCGAAGCGAGTCAGCGCTTCCCAGACGGCCAGGACCACCAGGATGGCGACGGGCGGGATCCAGTGGGTACGTCTCCACTGCGAGCGGCTTGTGAACCCTTCCAATTTACGCACGATGTTTATGTCCATGCTTGTCAGTCGTAACTTTCGGTTTGGCTGGGGAAAATAAAACGCCCCAGGGGAATCCTGCGGGGCGTTAAAAACATCTGCAGTCCATGAAAAACCCCGAAAACGAAAAACGTTTTCGGGGAGTGGACGACAAAATAAACCCAAATTGGGCTGTCACCTTCTTTTATCCGGACTTTAACCGTCGGCTGCAGAATTGCATTGCATCATGCGCTTTTTATCGCGCTCGTGGGCTTTACCACCGATCGGGAATTACACCCTGCCCCGAAGGTAAGACTATTCTATTATCGATGATTATATGACACGCCTGATGGCGTGTCAATTCGAAAATTATTAACATTAAGAAGAAGGGCAGGCCACCAGCCTGCCCTTCTTCAAACTAAATTATGCTTGGACGATGCAGTCTACCGGGCAGACGTCTTTGCAGCGAGGGGCATCGTGGTGTCCGACGCATTCCACGCAGGTATTGGCGTCAATCACGTAGATGTCGCCTTCGCTGATGGATTCGGTCGGGCATTCTGGTAGGCAAGCGCCGCAAGAAATGCAATCGTCTAAAATTTTCATAGCCATGGTATCACGCTCCTGAGTTGAATGAGATTACCTATGCTTATACTTATCTTGGGGCTGGGTGTCAAATGACAAAAATCGCTAAATTACAGTATTTTTGTCATACTTTTTTATTCTCAGCCTGATTTTAATTCAAATAACGCCTTGTTTTCTTTTTTACTTTGCTGGAAAGGTGGGATGGAGTTAGGATCTTACCTTTCTGAGCGCGTCACCAGTTACAGGGTATAGAGCGCCCCGTATTTTTTCTTCAAGTATTGAATGTAAGGCTCGATTGTCAGCGGGCTGCCTGTGGCGCGTTCCGTGATTTCTGGCGCGTTGAACTTGCGTCCGTGGCGGTAAAGATTTTCTTTTAGCCAGCCGTGCAGAGTGCTGAATTGGCCCTGTTTCATTTCATCAGGGATCTCCGGATGTGCTTTGAGGGCCGTGCTGTAGAACTGTGCGCTGAGGATGTTGCCCAATGTGTAGCCCTGGAAGGCGCCGCCGATGAATCCTCCGTACCAATGCACATCTTGCATGACGCCGTTCCGGTCGTCTGGCGGAGTGAGGCCAAAGTCTTTTTCAAAGCGTTCGTTCCAGGCTTCGGGTAGATCGCGGACCGACAGTTTCCCTTCTAGCAGTTCAAGCTCGAAATCAAAGCGCAGCATAACGTGTAAGTTGTATGTGACTTCATCGGCTTCGGTGCGGATCAGCGAACGCTCCACCTTGTTGATGCCGCGGTAGAACTGGTCAGGAGTGATATCTTTGAGTTGTTCAGGGAATTCGAGCAGTAATTTCGGGAAGAAGAATTCCCAGAATTCGCGACTGCGCCCGACGATATTTTCCCAGGTGCGTGATTGGCTCTCGTGGACACCAGATGATGTTCCCCCGCCAAGGGGTGTAGCCTCATAGGCCATGTCGATGCCTTGCTCATACATGGCATGACCGGCTTCGTGAATATTGCTAAAAAGTGTATCGCCGAGATAGTTTTCCTTGACACGTGTGGTGATGCGTACATCGCCGAGTGAAAACTTGGTCATGAATGGATGGTGGGTCTTGTCGATCCGCCCACGGTTGAAATCATAACCCAATTGGCGTACGACGCTTTCAGCGAATTTCATCTGCTGTGCTTCTGGATAATGGTGGCGCAGAAAAGAGTCATCTGCCGAGGGCTGGGAAGCAATTGCTTTAACAATCGGTACGAGCTGTTCGCGCAGCTCGGAAAAGAGTTTCCGAACGCTGGAGGCTTTCATACCGAAATCAGACGTATCGATAAGTGGATCGGCGATATGTTCATAGCCTGGGAAAAAGTCGCCAAATCTACGGCTCAGGTCGAGGGTTTTTTCCAGAAATGGTTGTACTTTATGAAAATTATTGGCAGGGCGGGCTTCCGCCCAGGCCTGGTAAGAGTCTGCCGAATGAATATTTATTTCTGCGAGAAATTCTGGCGGTACTTTGGTGGCACGCTCATAATCAACCCGTGCAACACGGATCAGGCTGGCATCGTCTGATTCGTAGGGTAGACCCTCTTCGTACGTGCGCAGATCATCGAGTAATTTGCCGACTAGTGGGTCAATGAACTTCTCTTGCGCGATCTTGGCCAAAGTTGCCATTTGCCGTCCGCGTGCTTCGACGCCGCCGGCTGGCATGTAGGTAAGCTGGTCCCAATTCAGTAGAGCTGCCGCCATCTCCAGGTCATTGACTTCTGCGAGACGAATCTTGAGATCTTCTAATTTTTTATCCATTTCAGCCATCGAATTCTCCTCGTATTGTTCTTCGCAATCAAACGAACGCAACAATTTTACCTGAAAAAGACAAGAGCGGCCAATGCGTGGTCGCTCTTGTCTTTTGAATGGTTGTTTAGCCCAGCTGCGCTTTGATCTTTTCAGCGGTCTCTTTGTATGCCGAAAGTTTTTCGCGTTCTTTTTGGATCACAACTGCGGGAGCCTTGTTGGCAAAGTCGCTCGAGAGCAATTTCTCCAGGCGGAGGATGTGGGTCTCTGCTTCAGCCAGGTCCTTTGCCAGGCGGGCGTGTTCTTCGGCAGGGTCAACGAAATCTGCCAGGGGCAGGTAGATTTCCACCTGACCGGCCACCAGCGAAATTTGACCTTCGGGTTTGGTCTCCAACTTTTCGCGGATATCCAACTTGCTTTCATCCAGGCCAGCCAGCGCCGCAATGATTTTGGCTTCCTGTTTGACGAGATTGCTGGAATCGATCAGGATTGCGGATAATTTTAGACCAGGTTTGACATTTTTCTCGGAGCGCAGGTTGCGAATAGCGCGGATGACTTCTTGCACTTGTTCGAAACTGGCGATTTTCCCGGTTTCCCAGCCCTCGGTTGCGCGAGCTTGCGGCCAGGATGCCACGATCAGCGCTTCAGGCCAATCCTGGATTTGATTGGCGAGCGGAGATGTGGTGGTTGCGCGGCGCAAGTGCCCCCAGATTTCCTCGGTGACGAAGGGGGTGAAGGGATGCAATAGGCGCAATGAAACATCAAAGACGCGCAGCAAGGTTTCCGCGGTCAGGTAGGCGCGCGCGCCGCCCTGGGCTAATTGGTTTTTAGCAATTTCAAGATACCAATCGGCAAAATCACTCCATAGAAAATCATAGATCATCTGCCCGGCCTGGCCATATTGGAAGGTCTGGAACAGGCGTTCGACGTCGCTGACCAGGTTTTGCAGGCGCGCCCAGATCCAAGAATCAGCCAGGGTCCAATCGGCTGGCGAAGTTGGGACTTCTGTTTGGGCGGTGATCGCGTTGATCACAAAACGCCCGGCGTTCCAGAGTTTATTGGCAAAATTGCGATTGGATTCCACTTTCTTCAGGCTCAAGTTGGAATCTTTGCCAGGTGTGGAACCAACCAACAAGGTAAAGCGCAGCGCATCTGTGCCCAGCTCATCCATGACTATCAGAGGGTCGATCACGTTGCCCTTGGTTTTTGACATCTTTTGCCCATGTTCATCCCGGATGAGACCATGCAGATAGACTGTGTGGAATGGGGCTTGTTCAGTAAATTCGAGCCCGCTCATAATCATACGCGCCACCCAGAAGAACAGGATGTCGTAGCCGGTTTCCATGTAGCTGGTTGGGTAGAAATATTTCAAGTCTGGAGTTTGGTCTGGCCAGCCCAGTGTGGAAAATGGCCACAAGCCGGAAGAGAACCAGGTATCCAAGACATCTGGGTCCTGCTCAATATTGGCCGAGCCGCAGTGGGCGCAGTTGGTCGGGTCGGCGCGTGTGCAAGTCTGTTTGCCGCAATCGGCGCAGTACCAGACCGGAATACGGTGTCCCCACCAGAGCTGGCGGCTTATGCACCAATCTGTAATGTTTTCCAACCAGTTGAAGTAGACCTTCTCAAAATGTTCGGGCACGATGCGGATCTCGCCGTTTTTGACGGCAATCAGACCTTTTTCGGCCTGCTCCTGGATGCGAACAAACCACTGTGTTGAGATCATTGGTTCGATGATCTCGCCACCACGTTGAGATCGTGGGACATTCAAGGTGTATGGTTCTTCCTTGATGACCAGCCCCGCGGATTTCATATCGGCCCATAGCTTTTTGCGGCATTCGAAACGGTCCAGCCCGGCATACGGACCGCCGACTTCGGTGACTTTCGCTTCACGGTCGAGCATCGACAGCACTGGTAGTCCGTGGCGTTGGCCAATTTCATAGTCATTGGGGTCGTGACCTGGGGTGATCTTTAATGCGCCGGTTCCAAATTCGCGAGTCACATATTCATCGGCGATCACTGGAATTTCACGTCCAAGTGCGGGCACGATCACTTTCTTACCGATGTACTTCTGGTAGCGTTCGTCTTCCGGGTGCACAGCCACGGCAGTATCGCCCAGGATGGTTTCGGGCCTGGTGGTGGCGACCGGGATAAATTCAGCTTCGTTGGAAGTTTCGGCAGTTTCTTGTTTCAGCATATATTTGAAGTAATACAGGGTGCCTGGTTCTTCGGCGTATTCCACTTCCAGGTCAGAAACTGCGGTCTTCAGCCCGGGCGACCAGTTGATCAGGCGCGGGCCGCGGTAGATCTTGCCGGCTTCGTACAGGCGCACAAACGCTTCGCGGACGGCCTTTGAGAGGCCTTCGTCCAGGGTGAAGCGTTCACGTGTCCAGTCGCAGGATGCGCCCAGGCGCCGGATCTGGCTGGTGATCATGCCACCGTATTTGTGTTTCCATTCCCAGGTGCGGCGCAAAAATTCTTCGCGACCGACTTGCTCGCGGCTGGTGCCTTCTTTAATCAGCTTGCGCTCCACCATTAGCTGGGTGGCGATCCCGGCATGGTCGGTCCCTGGCACCCATAACGTGGAATAGCCTTTCATGCGGTGGTAGCGGATCATCAGATCTTCGATGCTGACGAACATGGCATGCCCGGTGTGCAGTTCTCCGGTCACGTTAGGGGGCGGGATCGAAATAACGAAGGTTTTCACATCCGGATCGAAGCCCGGCTTGTTGGGGTCGTTATGGGGTTGAAAATATCCGCCTTGCTCCCACATTTCGTAAATGCGTTTTTCTGTGTCCTTAAAATCGTATGCTTTTGGCAGTGTGTATTCAGGCATTCTTGCTCCTTAAAAATCAAGTTCTACTTTAGATATTCCGGGGTCCGTGAAACCCAGTCAAGTTCGATAAAGCTGCCCAGCCGTTCGTATAATTCTCCGGCATGTTGCTGAATATGCCGCATGTTGTAAAACTGGAGTTCAAGTTTATTGAAGGGCAGCCAGTGAAAACCAGATTCTGCTTCCAGGTCGAGAGCCGGAACACGGTCTCTGACCTGCGTTTGGACAAAAGCCAGGTATGCGAGCACCTGTTCCTGTGTGAAAGGTACTCCGTTATCAGGGTCGTGATGTTGCTCCCATGGGCTGAAATCTTTTTCGGCATCTTGTAAATACAGATGTCCATAAAAAAGAGCGTGGTAGGCTCGCTTCCAGCATGGATCGATCTCGCCCGGGGCGTTCCAAAGCGCCTCCGGGCAGCTTACGATGACATGTTTTAGCATCTCCAGTGCCGCATAATATTGGGATTGGATGATGGTATCGATTTTCATGCTTAACTCCTGAAATTCTCTCAACCATGGCTGAATGGAGTGCGCTGCGTGCTATGCCGGCAGAAGCTCCATTTGCAGTTTTCGTAATTATTTTTGCGCCAATAACTTCCTGCAATGTGAACCAGGAATTTATTGACGCAACCTGGGACTGAGTGGTGTTCATGTTAAATTAAAACGCCTGACGTCCAATGAGGACGAAAGGCGAGCCTTCCGCGGTACCACCTCGTTTCGCCATAATTGGCGCTCTTTGCCTGTTCGTGTGATTTTCTGAGAACAGGTTGACTGGCTATCACCAATCTGCGCGCTAACGGGCGCTCCCGTGCCGGTCTACTTTCCCTGGCCTAAAATCATCAGGGATTTCTTTGGCATTAATCCGGGCGACATTCGGCGGTGGGTTGCTGTGGAAGCTTTCAGCCTTGGCTTCCTTCTCTATCAGCATCCTACCCGCTTACTCCTCTCGGATGGGCTTCATTATAGTGTTTTCATAAAAGATAGTCAAGTTTAGAAGGTCATTAATACGATGGCTGCCAGGGCGGATAGGATGCCAAGCCACTGCACAATGTTGATCTTTTCCTTCAAGATCAACCAGGCTAAAAGTACGGTTGTGCCAGGAAATAATGAACTGAGAACCGCGGAAACATCCATCCGGCCGGTTTGTCCTGCCAGGATATAGAACACGTTTCCGCCAACGTCTAATATGGCATTTAAGCCAATAAGAGGCCAGGCCATGGGTGTTTTTACACTCCATTCTGTTCGCAGTGCCAACATGAAAACGAGCAGCGCCAGTGTGCCAGCGGAGCGCGATGCGAGCATTGGCCAGATGATTGTATCGCTGCTGGCCTGGTGCATCATGATGAAATAAGTTCCGAAACACAAACCAGCCACTAGCGGTAATTTTAGATCAGCAAGACGCATCAGTTGGGTTTTCTGGCTGTGTTCCTGGGCTACCAACCAGACAGCCAGAAGTGCCAACGCAAAGCCAGCCAGTTTTGTAATGGCTGGTATTCCCTCTGTTACGGCGCCAACTGCCACCGGAAGGGCGGCTGCCAGCAGCGCTGAAACCGGTGTGGCAATGCTCATACTGCCAGTTGTCATGGCATGATAAAGAATTAGTAAGCCTGTCGAGCCGATGGCCCCAGCCGCGCCTGCTAATAGCAGGTTTTGCCAGCTGGGTAGCGTTTCGCTGAAAAATGCCACACCTGCGATGAGAAATGCCAGTCCGATAATCTCAGCGTAAAAAACAGCCCGGTATGCGCCGGTTTTGCGGCTGGCGAGCCCGCCGAAAAAATCACCACCGCCCCATGCTAGGGCGGAAAAAAGACCATAAATGATTGAGACCAAAATTTCCCTCGTTGGCTGAATACAGGGTGCGTTTTCTGCCTACCCAGCCCGCCTATTGTAACCTGTTGCACTAATCTTTAGTCCGGATGATTTACTTTGACAATGTTTGTATTGCTGTGGGGCGGACGCTCCAACGATCGGCCGGTTTCCCAAAACGGGAAGGGGGTGAAGGAGTCTTTTTGTGGAGTTTTGCGCCTGTTCTTGGCGCAAAACTCCACTGGCGGGTGCAAACCATCGATTTTTAATCGCCCGAACAGCAGAACCAGGATGGTTAAGCGCCAAAACGAAGAGTCCGTGAATAATTATCGCCAGGTCATAGAACAGCTGTCTAATCTGAGATTGTCACAGTAAATACAGTTTGGCCGGTTTGTTTGAAAATTATTTTTGAAAGCACAATTGCGGATTATATTTTTCCGGCTGCTTTGGCCCGATCCAATACTTTTTGGGCATTTTTGAGCAGGGGCATATCGATCATTTTGCCATCCAGATCATAGGCTCCCGCACCCTCGGCCTGGTGGGTTTCAAAAGTTTCGACCACGCGCCTGGCGTAGCCAATAGCCGCTTCGGAAGGCGTGAAGGCTTCCTGAACGGGTTGGACCTGGTTCGGGTGGATGATTTGCTTGCCAGTGAAGCCCATGGCTGCGCCCTGGGCTGCTTCAAATTTCAAGTTGATAGCATCGTGAAAGTCAATAAAGACCATGTCTATGGCTTGCAGATCAAACGCGGCAGCATGTGTCACCACCGCACTGCGCGCATACATGACTTCCCAGGCAGCACGGGAGCGGGTGGCGCCGATGTTGGCAGCAAAGTCTTCTGCGCCGAAAATCAGGCCATCCAGGCGGGGGTGCGAGGCTATTTCTTTAAGGTTCAAAATGCCCCTGGCGGTTTCCACACCCACCAGAATGCGGATGGCATTTACAGGCCAGCCATTGGCCAGTTCTGTCGTTTCAATGATTTCACTGGCCCACTGGACCTGGTCAAGGGATTCTATCTTTGGAATCACGATCCCATCCGGGTGACAGGGCAGGACCGTCGTAATATCCTCATATTCAAATCCGGACCCGATTGAATTGATGCGTGCCAATTTTTCGGATTTGCCGAATGGAAGCTCTTGTAAGGCTTTCGCGATTGTGGCGCGAGCATAAGCTTTGCGGTTAAGGGCTGTGCCGTCCTCCATATCCATACAAATCGAATCCACGTGAAGGGTGATGGCTTTATTGATCTTGTTCCAGTCATCACCGGGCATATAAAGTAGTGCGCGTCGAGATTTCATAATTCTCCTTCCGTTGCAGGGCGTTTGGCTTTGTGCGAGAATGAATGCAATCTGCCGTTTTGATCTGCGCGGGAAAATGGTTCTGATTTTGTCCCAGGAATAAAATGACCTGGTTTGCCGGGGAACAAATATCTGGGCAAGCGGGCCTTGCCCAGGGTTGAGTGTGGTGGTGTGCCCGATTCTTTATTAGATGCAGGCTCAGAATAATATCACCAAGGTATTAGCAAGCCTGGTTTGTTTCTTACGGGAATTTTGCTGAAAACAGTGCTTGGTTGCGTAAAATCAGGAGGATCGATTATGAAAAAAATAATCCAGCCTGAATTTGGTTTGGAGCCTGCCGGTTGGTTGATGCTCCCAGAGATTATATTCGAATATTCCCCTTTGTTTTCCCTAAAAGCTGGGGTAGTCGCTGCTGGAAATCTTTTAAGGTTAAAACTCATAAAAGTGCATAATCAAGGCTGTTTTTCCCTGGTGAGGCAGTCATTCCTTTTTCAAACCGGATAGTATAGGGCAGCGCTTAACGCGACGCGCCAGGGTTGTGCTTATCAGACACTGACGTTCAAAAGTGATTGTTTGGGATGCGGGGGGCGTCGGAGCGCGAAGCCAGGGCTACCCCGGGCAGCTGTCAATTTGATTTTTTATTTGTTTCAGACTGCGTTTTTCAAAAACATGACCGTGCGTTCGAATTCAATCGCCAGTGTTCCGTCCGGCTTTCGGCCCCAATGCTTCAGGCGCACAATGCCAACATCTGACCTGGATTTTGATTCACGTTTTTCCAACACTTCTGTCTCAGCATAGATTGTGTCGCCGTGGAAAGTGGGGTTGGGGCTGACCACCCGGTCATACCCAAGCGTCGCGACGATCGTGCCCTCTGTCAATTCTGGGACGCTCAGACCGACCACCAGGCCCAACACAAAGACACCGTTGACGATGCGTTGACCGAACTGTGTCTTGCTGGCGAAATCTTCATTGGAGTGCAGCGGCTGAGAGTTCATTGTCAACATTGAGAACAGGACATTGTCCATTTCTGTCACGGTGCGTCCGTTTGTGTGCCTGATTTTTTGGCCGGTGGTGAGTTCTTCAAAGTATTTTCCGGGCATGCTAACTCCTTGTGGCCTTATCGTGGATCATTGCGGTATATTGGTTGGGCTGACATCTGGATCTGATGTGGGTATCATTTCCACCAGGGCCTGTTCTTTTTCCACGTTTTGTCCGACCTTGATCATCAATTTTTTTATAAAACCATCGAAGGGGGCCGTCAGTTTATTTTCCATTTTCATCGCTTCGATGATTGCCAGCGTCTGTCCTTTCTTTACATGCTCTCCTTCGACGATGTTGATTGCTCTCACCAGACCTGGCATTTGGGAAGCCAGTTGACCGGCAGAATGCAGGCTGTGCCCTGCGTTTTTGCGTGTTGCGCTGGCTTTTGTCAGCTCGAGCGTTTGCCCGTTAACCGTTACCCATCGTTTTGCCCCATCCAGAGAGACATAGGCGCTGTTAGGAACCCCGTCAATCAGCAGGTCCATGCGGTTACCATCTATGCAAAGCAAGATAACATCAACAGTTTTCGCGCCAATAGTAGCCCGGTAGCTTTTGCCGGAAGGCACCAAATCTATTGAGAAGGGTCTATGGAGATAGTCATATACCTGTTTCATGATATTAACATATAACACAAAACGGGCGCCTCAGGTTGTCCTGAAGCGCCTTGAATTTTAAATTTAATTTGGCGGAGAATGTTTTTTGATAAACAGAGAGGCGTCAGATCTTTACGTTTTTCAGCAAGCGTAAACCGTTTAATACCACCAATACGGTGCTGCCCTCGTGACCAAGTACGCCAAGCGGCAGCGGCAGCCGGGCGCCAAAAGCAGAGGCTGTCAGGATAACGATCACGGCCATCGCAAAGATTAAATTCTGCCAGACAACTTTTTCGGCTCGGCGTGCCAGGCCAATTGCAAAGGGGATTTTGTGTAGATCATCCGACATGAGCACAACATCAGCGGTTTCAATAGCCACATCTGTACCACCGCCGCCCATGGCGATGCCGATGTCTGCGGTTGCCAATGATGGAGCATCGTTAACACCGTCCCCCACCATTGCGACCGGGCCATATTTGTTTTGAAGAGCTTTCAGAACTGTGACCTTGTCCTGGGGTAGCAAACCTGCGTGGAACTCGTCCACACCGGCCTTGGCTGCGATTATAGCGGCCACGCGCGGATTGTCACCCGTCAGCATGACTACGCGTTCGATTCCGGCTGTTTTCAGGCCTTTGATCATATCCAGGGCATCTGGGCGGATGGTATCTGCAACTGCAAGTAATCCCAGGAAGTGTGGGACCGAAAAAACATACATGGCTGTCTGTCCATCGTCTTCCATCTGCCTGGCCTTCGCCAGCAAGTCAGCCGGAATTTGCACGTCTCGTTCCAGGAACATGCGCTCATTCCCAATCCAAAAATGCCTATCGTCCACGCGGCCTTCCACGCCCTGTCCGGGGATGGCGCGAAAATCGGTAGCCGTGGGCAGGTTAAGTTTGTGGTCATGCGCCATTTGCACGATCGAGCGCGCCAGGGGATGTTCTGAACGAGATTCAAGCGCCGCTGCCAATCGCAGGAGTGCGTCTGCACTCATTTTTTTATCATACAGAAATATATCTGTAAGGGTGGGCTTGCCGCTTGTAAGGGTGCCGGTCTTATCGAATGCCACGACTTTAAGTGAGGCGGTTTTTTCAAGGTGTACGCCACCTTTAAACAGCACACCATTTTTGGCTGCATTTGCGATGGCCGAGAGGATGCTGGCCGGAGTGGAAATGACCAGCGCGCAAGGTGAAGCCACCACCAACCAGGTCATGGCCCGATAAAAAGAAATCTGGAAGTCATCTCCTAGAACCAGCCATGGGATAAAAATGAGCAGGATTGCCGCACCGAGTACAAAAATGGCGTAATAATTTTCGAATTTGTCCAGCATGCGTTGTGTGGTAGCTTTGTTGGACTGGGCATCTTCCACCATTTGGACAATGCGCGCCAGGGTTGTATCTTTGGTCAGGCGTGTGACCCGAATTTCAACTGAGCCTGTGCCGTTCATCGTAGAAGCAAAAACACTGTCGCCAGTAACTTTATGAACCGGCATGGATTCACCTGTGATAGTGGCCTGATCTGCTTCTGTTTCTCCAGAAATGATTTCTCCATCAATCGGGAAGCGCTCACCCGGGCGCACAATGACTACGTCGCCCAGGGTGAGTTGTTCAATTGGCAGTGTTACCAGACGCGAGCCGCGCCGGACAGTGGCGATTGAAGGGCGTAAATCAAGCAGTTTTTCGATTGCTTTTCGGCTGCGATCCATCGCAAAGGTTTGGAGGGTATTCGAAAGCGAAAATAGGAACAGCAGCATGGCTCCTTCGGCTGGCGAGCCAACAAAGGCTGCCCCCAACGCCGCCAGCAGCATGAGCATGTCTACGTTAATAGACTTTTCCCTGAGTGCATTAATGGATGCCACCACACCGAAGTAACCGCCGGTAGTGTAGGAGATGGCGTAGAGTATGCCAACGATGATTGGGTTTAGCCCGGCCATCGCGCCTATCCATGCAGCCAGCCCGGTGCTGGCATTGATGATCGTGAATACTACTTCGAGTTTATCTTTTGAGATTGATTTCTTTTCTTCGGGTTCTTCGGTCTTACCCAGAAATGTAGTTTCCACCTGTGTGGCGCTGCCATTAATTCCAGTAGCCTGGTTCAGGCTGGCGGCGATGACGCCATTTTGAAAACTTGCGGTTGGCAGTTTTGCGGCGGTCTGGTACTGGGAGATTAATTTCCGGCCCATTTCTCCGGCGCAGTTTGCGCAGGCAGCTGATCCAAATTCTCGTTTGGCTGCGCATTGTGCCGCCAGGGTGGCAGCCACCTGTCCGGATTGGCGCACGACTTGCATGGCCATTTCATTAGAGAGAATACGTTGATCAAATACAGCTTTTAGCTGACCGTTCTCCAGGTCAAATTCGACTTTTTCAATACCTTGATATCCGCGCAAGGTGTCGGCAAGTGCGTCTGTGCAGCGATTACCCTCCACTGGGATTTGGCTTTTGGTTAGGGTTGGTGTGGTCATCATCTTATCCTTGGTGTTTGTTTAGCGTCTATGTCAGATGTTTGCTGCTTTTTTTGACATTCCGGGCACAATCCATAATATAGAACACGTGCTCCTCGCAGTTTGTAACCGGATGCCTGGCTGATTTCGCTGTTGAGCTGATGGACGTGTGCAGATGGAATGTCGACAATGCGGTGGCAGGTCACGCAAGCTAAGTTTACATGTGGTGCCATGTCCGCATCATAATGAACCTGATCATCCCCGGCATGACCGAGAACGTTAACTGCGCCCAGGGTGACGAGAGTATCGAGCGTATTATAGACTGTCGCGAGAGAAAGCGATGGAAACTGGGGCCGAAGTTCGCTGTATATCATGGCTGCTGTGGGGTGCTGGTCGCTAATGGTTAGCAGTTCGCAGATAGCCATGCGTTGCGGGGTAAGCCGCATTTTGGATAGTTTGAGTGTGTTTATCAGGTCCGATGAATTCATGATAATTCCTTATTTATAATCATTATAAATTTATAATGATTATAAATAAAATATTTTGGTTGTCAAGAATGATTCCGATTGTAACCTTCTAACACTATTCTTATTGACGCTCGTTTTTGCGCATGTTATGATTAAATTCGGATGTTTGGCACTCTGATGACTTGAGTGCTAATAGGATAGCTGATTTTATATGACTGAATTAACTGATCGCCAAAAAACCATCCTGATGCTTGTGGTGCGCGATTATATTGATTCCGCGCAGCCCGTGGGTTCATTGCGCCTTGTAGAGCATTATCGTTTGGATATGAGTTCTGCCACTATTCGTAATGAGATGGCAGCGCTGACAGAATTAGGTTATTTGCGACAGCCCCATACTTCAGCCGGGCGAGTGCCGAGCGAAGATGGCTATCGATACTTCGTCAGCCATATGATGCAGCAAGCCGAACTACCTGAATCCGTCCAGAATACCATCAGCCATCAATTTTACCAATCGCGGGCCGATGTGGAGCAGTGGATGACCCTGGCTGCTTCTGTGCTTGCGACCCAATCCCAGGCTGTTTCGCTGGTAACTGCACCGCATGCCGAGAAATCCTGGTTTAAGCATGTGGAATTGATCTCCACGCAAGGACGGCAGGTGTTGATGGTGCTGGTGATGCTGGGTGGCGAGGTCAGTCAGCAAATCCTGACTCTGGCTGAACCTGTAACGCAGGAACGCTTATCCATAGCTGCCATGCGTATCAATCAGAGTTTTAACGGCCGGACTATCGATGAGATCAGCGTTCTTCCGACCCATTCGGATGCCTTGGAAGCCGATATTATTACATTGATCTCCCAGGATATGCGACGCGCTGCAGACCGTGTTTCTGGTAACCTGTACTATGATGGTCTGAGCAATGTGTTGGCTGAATCTGATTTTAATGTGTCAGATGATGCCCGGCGGGCTCTGCGCTTGTTTGACGAGCGCTCCACCCTGCAAGAATTGATTTCGCGCACGGTTTTAAACAGTGGCCCCGGCAGTGTGCAGGTGTTGATCGGTGGTGAAGGCACTTGGGAAGAATTGCGCCAGTGTTCGATGGTTCTGGCGCGGTACGGGGTTGCGGGTCATGTGACTGGTATGCTCGGTGTACTTGGGCCAATGCGTATGTCTTATAGTAAAACCATTCCGACTGTGCGTTATGTGGCCAGTCTTTTGAGCGATCTGGTTAATGAGACCTTTCCAGAATAATCTAAATATCAGCAATTTCAAAAAGTCAGAAAATATCCACTTAAAGAGAGTATGAACCTATGCATGACAAGAAAAGCACGCCCAAAGAGCAAACTGAAGAAACTGAATCCAATGAACAGGAAACGGTAGAGCAAATTTCGAACCCTGAGGTGGATGCGCTTAAATCTCAATTATCCGATGCTCAGGCCAAAGTGCAGGAATACCTGGATGCTTTACAGCGTGAGCGCGCCGATTTTGTGAACTATCGCCGCCGCACAGAGTTGGAAAATGCCCTGGTGGGTCGCGTTGCATCCGGCTCTACAATTAAGAAATTCTTGTCCGGCATTGACGACCTTGAACGCGCACTGGCTCACCGGACGGCTGGTGATGTTTGGGCCGATGGGATTGAGCTGGTTTACCGGAAATTCTTGTCCATTCTGGATGCCGAAGGTGTTACGCGCATGCAGGCTGAAGGCCAACCTTTTAATCCGGTGTTGCATGAGGCGATTATGCAGGAACCTTCGGATAAGCATGAATCTGGCATGGTTATCGCCATTCTTCAACAGGGTTATATGCATGGCGATCGTGTTCTGCGACCTGCCCTGGTAAAAGTGGCCCAGTAACAATATGCCAAAGATTGCTTGCGATGATCCTGGTACGTTAATGCCTGTTGTGCCCGTTATGCCTGGCAGCGAACATGTTGCGATTTTACTTGCCGAAGTAAAGTGCCCGGTTTCCTTGTTCGGATCCAATCCGGAACACTATGTTGCAGTTAATGATGGGATAAATTCATGACGACAAACCGTGATTATTATGAAATTCTGGGCATAGCACGCACAGCCACCCCGGACGAGATAAAGCAGGCATTTCGCAAGCTGGCGCGCCAATTTCACCCGGATGTGAACAAAGATGCAGACGCTGAAGATAAGTTTAAGGAAATTAATGAGGCTTATAGCGTAGTTTCTGATCCGGATAAACGCGCGCGCTATGATCGTTTTGGGCGAGCCGGTTTGGGCGATATGGGTGGTACCCAGGATTACAGTGTTCACTTCGAAGATATCTTCGAAGAGTTGTTTGGTTTTGGCATGGGGGGCAACCGGGGTGGTTCGCGGCGAAATGCCCCACGGCGCGGTCGTGATCTGCAAATGGCAGTCGGGCTCTCCTTTGAAGAAGCCGTTTTTGGTATGGAAAAAGAAATCGAATACGAGCGCGACGAAATATGTTCCACCTGTCGTGGCAACGGTGCCGAACCGGGTAGCAGTGTCAAGACTTGTGGGACTTGTGGTGGGCGCGGTGAAGTTCGCCAGGTGCGCCAGACCTTTATTGTTCAGATGGTCGAAACTGTGCCATGCCAGGCTTGCCAGGGGCGTGGTCAAATTATTGAAAAGGTCTGCCATACCTGTGTTGGGCGCGGACAGGAACGGAAAAGGGTCAAGAAGACGGTTTCCATTCCTGCAGGTGTGGATAATGGTATGCAGATCCGGCTGCCAGGTGAGGGCCAGCCCGGTTCTAACGGCGGGCCGAATGGCAATCTCTTTATTGCGGTGGATGTGAAACCGCATGAATTTTTTAAACGCAAGGGTGAAGATATCATCCTTGACCTGAATATTAACATTGCCCAGGCAGTGCTTGGTGCCGAAATTCCCGTCCCAACGGTGGATGCAAAAGATGAAAGATTGAATATTCCGTCTGGGACCCAACCGGGTACGATGTTCAATATGCGTGGCAAGGGTGTCCCGCGTATTCGTCAGAGCGGGCGAGGCGACCAGCGCGTGATTGTCAACGTCGATATTCCCAAAAAACTGTCGGCTGAACAGCGCGAACTGTTTGAGAAACTGGCACTAACCCTGGGGACAACCCCAAAGCCCCAACAAAAGGGCTTTTTGGATTGGCTGAATGAGGCGTTGGGTGGCTAAGGCTGCCTTTTGTGCCGACCGATTGATCTTTAACCACAAAAACCCGACCCTGAATTGGATATCGATATGACAAACTGGCTGGAAGTATCCTTGACTGTTAATGGTGAGCTGGCGGAAGCTGTTGCTGATGTTTTGGCGCGCTACGCGCCAAACGGTGTAATGACCGAACAGGCCGTCAAGTTTAACGATGAAGAAGATGAAGGTACGCCCGTTGGTGATATCACCGTGCGCGCTTACTTGACCGCGGATGAGACTCTGGATGATACCCGCCAGAAACTGGAAGAGTCACTGTATTACCTGGGGATGATCCAGCCGCTTCCGGCTGCTGTTTTTACTCCCATTGCAGACCAGAACTGGATGGAAGCCTGGAAAACCCGCTACCAACCTATTTTGATCGGCAAGCGCCTGATCATTGTGCCAGTCTGGATGGAATCCAGTGAGCCTGCGCGGATTTCGATTCGGATTGATCCGGGCATGGCATTTGGCACAGGCACACATCCTACAACCCAGTTATGCCTGGATTTAATGGAGACGGTTTTCGATGATCCGGCAAGATTCAAAGCTCCAGGATCTGCGATTGATGTTGGCTGCGGTTCTGGCATCCTGTCGGTCGCTGCGCTCAAGCTGGGTGCTGAGATTGTCTTGGGCGTGGATATTGATGATGCCTCGACTAAAAACAGCCGTGAAAATTCTGATAATAATGCCATCCCAGTCGACCAGTTTGTGATTGGTTTAGGATCGGTTGCCGAAGTGAAGGCCGGAGAATTTGCGCTCAGTCACGCGCCGCTTGTCCTGGCGAATATCCTGGCACCGGTGTTGATCCGGTTGTTTGATGCTGGCCTGGCTGATCTAATTGAACCAGGCGGTGCGATCATCTTATCTGGGATTCTCGAACACCAGGCCAATGATGTAGTTGTTGCCGGCGAGAAGTATGGTCTCAAACTTGTTGATAAGCGCCAAATCAATGATTGGGTTGCTTTATTAATGCAGCGATAACCTTGCTCCGTATTACCTGAAAAACAAAGGCAATTTGGGGATATGCCTCGAATCGTATTATTGATTTTTAGAAAAACATGCTATGATTCGTAACAGAAAACTCTGGTTGTGTTCCTGCAATCTTGATTGCGGCTGACGAAATCTGATCTGTTTGGATATTTCTATATAAAATCTGGTACTGACATACGACGGCCAAAATGACCCAAGCTCTCTATCGAAAATGGCGCCCACAGCTCTGGGACGAAGTGATCTCTCAGGAGCATATAATCCAGACGTTGAAAAACGCCGTGGCCACTGATCGTGTTGCGCACGCTTATTTATTTAGTGGACCACGTGGAACTGGAAAGACAACAGCAGCACGGCTTTTGGCAAAAGCGGTCAACTGTCTCCATCCTGAGGCGGGAAAACGTCCCTGTAATGAGTGTGCCCACTGTGTGGGGGTCAACGAAAACCGCTTCATGGATTTGGTCGAAATTGATGCTGCATCAAATAATGGGGTCGATGATGTCCGCGAGCTGCGCGACAAGATCAATTTTTCCCCGTCGCAAGGGAAATTCAGAGTCTATATTGTTGATGAAGTCCACATGCTATCATCTGGCGCATTTAACGCGCTTTTAAAAACACTGGAAGAACCGCCGCCGCACGCCATTTTTATCCTTGCCACCACTGAAATTCACAAAATCCCGGCTACTGTGCTCTCGCGTTGTCAGCGTCACGAATTCAGGCGTGTTCCGGTCAGTGAGATTTCGCGTCACTTGAATGATATTTGTAAATCTGAGAATATTCAGGCCGATGCCGAAGCGCTCAATACGATTGCGCGCCAATCGTCCGGTGGTATGCGCGATGCGATTTCCTTGCTTGACCAACTAGCCTCCACCGGTGAACGAATTACCCTGGAGTTGGCCCAAACTGTGCTTGGCACCGCAACCAGCCAATCAGTTCTGGCGATTGTTCAAGCAGTCATCGACCGGCAGCCTGGGGTCGGGCTTGATCAAATTCACCGTGCTCTGGATGGTGGGGCGGATGCTCGTGCCCTGGCCAGACAGGTTGTTGATTACCTGCGCAATATCATGCTTATTCAAATGGGCAATGGCGGACAGGTTGAAGTTTCCAGCGATGTTCGGACACAGATGAAAACGCATGCTGATGCCATTACTACGGCCGAGGTTTTGCGCATGATGCGGGCCTTTAATGGCGCAGCAACGGATCAGCGCGGTGGTTGGTCTCCATCCCTGGGGCTTGAACTGGCTTTTGCCGATGTTTTGGAACCAGTGCAGGTGGATGTAGTTTCAGCCCCCCGTGCCGCAGCCTCCAGGCCTGCCAGCGGGCCAGAACCTAACCGGGTGTCGCCGCCTAACACTCACTCGACCGGATTGGCTCAGGCGCAGAACAAATCGACAGAAACCAAATCAGTGGGTGGGTCTCTGACGCTTGAACAGGTCAGCAAGGCTTGGAAGCAGATTTCACAATTGGTGAAATCCAAGGACGGCAATGTTGCAGCCTTGCTCAATTCGGGCAGGGTTTTGGATATTCGCGATGGCGTACTGATCGTATCTTTCGCAAGTGACATTTTGCAGGAAAAATTTAACCGCCCCGAGAGCCTGGACCTGACCCGCAAGGCCATTCATGAGGCTTTGGGCGTGGATCTGCCGATTCAGGCGGTTGTTTCTGGTAATAAGAATGCTTTACCCGCCCATGTCAAACCGGATGGAATGGTCGCTGCTGCCAGTCAGCTTGGCGGAGAGATCGTTGATGTGCAGTAACCTGCTGATCTTTGTTTGTGCTTATCTTATTCGTCTTCATTCGTGCCCAATCAGGAGATAACAATGGCTAAAGGATTTAACAGAGCGCCCGCAATGGGCGGAAACCCAATGATGGCTCAGCTGCAAAAGCTGCAAGCCCAAATGGCGGT
>CAINXK010000562.1 GCA_903854805.1 uncultured Anaerolineae bacterium | reverse complement strand
TGGCTTGCCAGGTTTTTCAGCATTGGCTGGAAAACCTCTTACCCGCTGTGCCTGGCTGGGATGGAAATATCACTTTTTTCGATTATGGCCTGCACGCAGTCCCCAAAAACCTGCGCGAGGCCATTCAAAAGGCTATCGACAGTATTGAACAGCCCAGTTTGATCATGCTGGGCTATGGTCTCTGCGGAAATGGGTTGAACAAGATCAATGCAGGCAAGCACTTCCTGTTGATCCCACGCAGCGATGATTGTATTGCAGTGTTACTCGGTTCTTACCAGGCCTATCAGCGTGAAATGAAGAGTGAACCCGGTACGTATTATCTCTCTAAGGGTTGGCTGGAAGCAGGCACAAATCCGCTTGAAGAAAGTCAAAACCTCGCAAAGAAATATGGGCCGGAAAAAGCCGCCTGGCTGATGGACTACCAATATCATAACTACAAACGCCTGATGATGGTAGCACGCAACCCTGAAGAACTAAAAATCTATCAGGCCAAAGCGCTGCAAATCGCTGATTATTGTTCCCAATGGGGCATGCGCTACGAAGAAATACTCGGCACAGATGACTACTTGCAGAAATTAGTGGAAATAACCATTAATTTTGAAAATATTGGAGATGACTTCCTGCTGATACCACCAGGTGGCATACTCGAACAATCCCAGTTCATTCGCGACTATTAACCCGCTCACCCATCGAACCACCGCTCCATCAAAAAAACAAAGGAATGGTCCGAAACCTATGCCTCAATTAACTGTTATCTACGGAACCGAAACAAAAACCGTTGAAGTGCCAATCGGCACCCTGGTTGGCGATGCCGTGGCAAAAACCGGACTACCCCTCGAACAACCCTGTGCCGGTCGCGGCACCTGTGGAAAATGCAAAGTTCTGGTGGAAGCCGGGGTGGCTGCTCCCAATTCGGTTGAAATCAGGCATTTAAGCCCCGGAGAACTGGCTCTCGACAACCGCCTGGCCTGTTGTGCACATATCGAAAGTGATGCGCGCGTGGTGCTTTCGCCAATCGTTGTTTACTCAAACAAAAATTTTCGCAGCAGCAACCGCTATAAACAGAGTAATTCTCCCCTCGGCCTGGCAATCGACCTGGGTTCGACCACCGCAGCAGCCTTTCTGACCCTGCTGGATGATGGCGAGGTCTGTGCCGGCGCTGCAAGTCTTAACCAACAAAGCGTATATGGCGCAGATGTAATTTCGCGCCTGAACGCCGCACTTACAAGCCCGGAAAGCAAGGAACGTCTGCATCGTCTGGCGCTGGCATCCATCAATCAGGCAGTCGATTCACTCAAGCTTTCGCCAACCGTGTTCCGGCGCATCAAACGCGTGACCATTGTCTGCAATGTCGCCATGCATCACCTGTTAGCGCGTTTACCGATCGAAAAACTGGCAGTCATGCCATTCGAGCCTCACTCCAGCGAGTCGATCCTTGATGCTACTTCCTTAATGGATGGGATTTTTGCGAAAGACGTACAAGTCTCCTTGCCACCCCTGATTGGCGGGTTTGTCGGGTCAGACGCTCTGGCTTGCCTGGCATATTTCGGCTTTCACAATGCCCCCGCACCAATGGCTGCCATCGACCTGGGCACCAACGGTGAAGTACTTGTCACAGATGGAAAGCGCATCCTGACTGCTTCAACCGCTGCCGGCCCAGCCTTTGAAGGTGTGAATATTTCCTGCGGCTCGCGTGCCATCGATGGGGCCATAACCAAGGTCCGCACCGAAGGCAACCAATTGATCCTGGAAACCATCGCAAACAAAGCCCCCATCGGACTGACTGGCTCTGGCCTGCTCAGCCTGATCCGCGAGCTGCGTACAGCGGGAGTTATTTCTGAAAGCGGTCGAATTGAACCTTCGAGCGAAATATTCAAAGATCAAATCATCCCAGGCGAAAACCGCAGCCGCAGCTTCTTGTTTTCGCCCGAGCACAACCTGAGCCTCAACCAATGGGATGTGCGCGAATTACAAAAAGCCAAGGGCGCCATCCGCGCCGCAATTGACATACTCATGGATAAACTGGGCTTGGCCCCATCTGATATGCAGCGTGTCATCCTAACCGGCTCATTCGGAGGCCAGATCGATGTCGACTCAGCCCTGGGCTTGGGCTTGATCCCGCCTGTTGCACGCGAAAAAGTAGAAATGATAGCCAATGGCGCCGGGCTGGGTGCCGCCATGTTCCTCAGCGATGAAGGCTTTGCCCTGGGTGAATACCTCGCCACCCATTCAGAACAAGTCGACCTGGATACAAATACCGACTTCATCCAACATTACATCAAAGCGATGGCCCTCAGGCCATGACGAGCTGAGATATTCCAGGCAAATTACCTGCACGGAAATCCCACCATAAATCGCTTGACGCACACGTGTCGCGGTGGTATGCTTTCTCGCAATATTATGCTTAAATTCTGCCTGTTTACCGACACTAATTCGACTATTCTGTCCACCCGCACTCGTACGATTGCGGGCCGTTGGTGCGCAGGGAAAGCCTTCCAGTCACGCCGATGGAAACAAGGCAACCCCTAGAGTAGCCAACGCCCCGAGATACTCGGGGCGTTTCCTTAACATCATGTCCAATCAAAGCGAGTAACCGCTCAATACAAGGAGAAATCATGACTATTTCCAATACCACCCCCGCCTACGCCGTACCGGATAACAACCTCGTGCCTGTGAACGCCTACCTGAAAGACATGCAGCCAATTCCACCTTCGCGCATGTTTCTGATTAATAAATCTCTTAAGGTATATACAGAAAAGAACCCCGGTTCACCCGTCTATGACGCATCCCAGGGCGATGGTGGCGCTTCTTTACCAGGTGTACCGCGCGCCATTTTGGAACGCGCGACCCAGATGCAGATTGAGCACGGCACAGCTTACGACATGCCCTTCGGCACAGATGCCTACCGAAAAACAGTGGTCGAAAAATACTGGCAGCTTAACCCTGCCCTCGGTTTTGGGCCTGCGAATGTGATTGGTACCTGCGGCGGACGTGACGCCCTTGTCAAGGCCTATCAAGCCATGCTAAACCTCGGTCATGGACGGGAAGGCGATGTCATTGCGGTTTCACGTGTGCCCTGGATTTCTTATAACTGGGGGCCGTACGGTATAGGTGCCAACGTCATGTGGTCACCCGGCGATCCAGCCAACGGCTGGGCTTATTCCGAAGAAGGCATTCAGGCCAGCGTTGAATTCGCCGCCCGCTCCGGACGCAAAGTGGCAGGGCTTGTCATCACAAATCCAGATAACCCCACTGGCCTGACCACGACAGTCGATCGCCAGGTCGCTCTGGCAAAAGCCGCCCTGCAAGCCGGAATCCCCTTTGTATTGTTCGATTGGATGTACCACTATGTTACCGATGAACAACCCATGGATCTAAACGCCTTCCTGGGCTTCTTCACCCCGGAAGAACGCAAACAATTAATGTTCCTGGACGGTATCACCAAATCCCTGGGTGGGTCAAATATCCGCAACTGCCACCTTATCGCCAGCGAGGATGTCGTCAAATTTACAGTTGCGCGCGCTTCTCACACCGTTATGCCCACATTTTATTCACTGGCTGTCGCCATGGCAGCCTATGAAATGGGCTACACCGAAGCATCCAAAACCATCGTCGAACCAACCAACGCCAGCCGTAAAGCCATCAAACCTCTGCTCGAACAGCACGGTTTCCAACACATTATTGGCAAAGGCTATTATGCATTCATCAATGTTGGCGAATACCTGCAGGCACGCGGCTGGGCAGACAGCGAACCACTCGGGCAATATCTGGCCGAAAACTTCGGTGTTGCAATCGTCCCAGGCGCATTCTTCTCGCCCTTTGGAAACGATTGGATCCGCTTCTCCTATGCCACCCCCGCCGAACGCACGATTGGCGCTTTTAACCGCCTGGTGGATGGTTTGAACTCACTGAAAAGTTAACTGCTGCACATCTGATAAAGAGACTAATAATGTCATTTGACCCTGCTCAATTTGCTGAAAAATATAAACTGGCACTGGAATCTAACAGTAAGGACAAACCAGACGGTGGTCTGAACGGTCTGGAACTTGAATGGAACCTGCTGGACGAACATTTCCGCCCGCTCCTGACCGTTGGTTCTGGACCTGCCCGGCAATCCTTCGTCGATTACCTGCGCGCCGAGTG
>CAINXK010000561.1 GCA_903854805.1 uncultured Anaerolineae bacterium | reverse complement strand
TTCCGAAGTAATAGATGAAGCTACATTCACCAGTGCCGTCTCCACCTTTAAATTCGGCGCAACATTCAAATCTACAAAAAAAGCACGTTTCCCCCTCACCGTGATGGAATTGTCTACGCTATCATACCGAAATCGCCCAACAATCCTCGACGTAGGAGCATCAGATGGGATCACATCTCTCGATATAATCATGGCGATCCCGTTTAACAAGTATTATGTCACCGATTTGAATATTGAAGTTTCATATCAGCTAAGCGAAAACAACACATGGTTTTACGATGAAAAGGGTGCTTGCATTTTGATGGTCACCGATAAATGGGTGAATTACCCAGACACCGCTGGCGCCATATTTCCTTTCGACCGGATCGTCCACAGGATTTTTGCTTCTGCCCCAAAACAAATAAGTCTTGCCCCAAAGATTACCTTGATTAATCCGCTCTTAATCTCAAAAAATAATAATGCTATTTTAATTGAAAAACACAACATCCTTGAAGCCTGGCCACATGAAAAGGTGGATTTAGTTATCGCAGCAAACATTCTTAACCGTGGATACTTTACTGCCTCCGAAATTGAACAAGCTCTTAAAAAACTGGTATTAGCCTTGAATGAAGGCGGTAGAATTGCGATTATTGACAACCGCTCAATTGAAAAAACCACCATTTTTCAAATCGAAGGAAGAATTGCGAAAATTGTAAAAAAAATTAATGGCGGTACTGAAATTGAAAGTCTGGCAGTGAACATCTTCGAAAAAAACAAACTTACCAAAATCAAAGAATAAAGACACCGAAAAGGTATAATCTTAGAATGTGTGGCATCACTGGATTCATAGATACGTCTAAATCTACATCATCAAATAGATTAATCGCTACTATTACACGCATGAGCGACCAGATTCGTCATCGCGGACCTGATGATTTCGGTACTTGGATCGACGAAGAAGAGGGAATTGCCCTGGGATTTAGAAGACTTGCAATCCTTGATCTTTCCCAAAGTGGGCACCAACCTATGGTATCCGCGAATGGACGATACGTTATCGTCTTTAATGGCGAAATCTACAACTTTGCCAGCCTTCGAGAAGATCTACTTACTCAAGGCCACATGTTTCGCGGAACATCCGATACCGAGATCATTCTGGCCTCTGTTCTTCAATGGGGACTACTTACAGCAGTAAAGAAATTTAATGGCATGTTTGCTTTTGCGTTGTGGGACGAGGATCAACACACCCTAAGCCTGGTCCGTGACCGTATCGGCATCAAACCTATGTACTATGGCAGGTCGGGCAAAACTATTTTTTTTGGCTCCGAACTAAAATCTATTAAAGCACATCCTGACTTTAAGGCAAATATCAATCGCGATGCATTGGCTTTATTCTTGCGCTACAGTTACATTCCCGCGCCGTATACTATTTATAATGGCATATCTAAACTTCCCCCAGCCAGCATATTGTCATTTCAATTAGACGAGAATTACAAGGATGGCATCCTAACCCCGTATTGGAGCCATGGCAACGCAGTGCAATATGGACTTAATAATCAGTTTGGGGGCGACGACAGGGAAGCTGTTGAAACCCTTGAAAGTTTACTTACTCGCTCTATTGGCGAAAGAATGATCGCGGATGTTCCGTTAGGAGCATTCCTATCAGGTGGAATTGATTCTTCTGCCATCGTCTTGTTGATGCAAAAGCAAAGTAGTTACCCTGTCAAAACTTTTACCATTGGTTTTAACGAAACTGGTTTTGATGAAGCTAAATATGCAAAAGCCGTAGCCAACCAACTCGGTACTGACCACACAGAATTGTACGTCAATCCCGAAGATGCCCTCGCTATTATCCCGCGCATCCCTACACTATATGACGAGCCATTCGCAGATCCTTCCCAGATCCCTACCTTTCTAGTTTCAGAACTGGCTCGACAAAGTGTTACCGTCAGCCTATCCGGCGACGGCGGCGATGAACTATTTGGTGGTTACAATCGTTATTT
>CAINXK010000560.1 GCA_903854805.1 uncultured Anaerolineae bacterium | reverse complement strand
CTCGATCATCGGCGCACCGGCACCTTCGTCAAGCGCCTTCTTTAAGCGCGTACGCACGCTTTCATGAAAATTCGGGTGGATCCGCTCATAGATAGAGCTGCCCACCAGCTCATCCGCCAAGCTTGCGCCAAACATCTTTACAGCTGCCGGGTTGACATATATTATTTTTCCGTCCCGGTGAATGACAATTGCATATGGCGACCACTCAACCACAATCCGATAACGCTGCTCGCTCTGCTGCAGCGCGGCTTCGGCATACTTACGCTCTGTAATATCATCGGCAGAACAAATAACCTGTTGAATGGTATCGCCAGGGTTGAGGATGGGCGCTATCAGAATCGAGAGCAGTCGCCGTTCGCCCGAGGCGTTCGACATCCAAACTTCGCTGCGCAGGGCTTCTCCGGTGGCAAAGACTTGCTTAACACCCTGGCGGTATTGGATCAAGGTTTCATTTGGAACAAAGTCGGACAGGCTTCTGAAAGCAAGCGTCTCTTTTGGCACACCAATGAAAGCAGCATGCGCCTCATTGACAGTTCCGTAGGTCTGGTCGTCAATCAGATACCAGATCTGGGTCTGGATGTTATCCAGCAGGATACGCCGTTCCTCGCCAGCTCTGGCCAGCACATCTTGCTCACGTTTAACGACCTCGCGTTCCAATTCATCAGCCACAGCCTGCTTGCGCTCAGATATGTCGCTGATCACCAGACGGGCTTCGGAAGGGCCCTTGGCATCGATCGCGAGGCTGGCCTCCAGAAACACCCAGGCAGCGCCTGCCGGACCATTCCCCGTCAGGATCTGCAGCTCACAGGTTTGGGGGGCACCGGTTTCAAAAAGATGCTTGCGGAATAAATAGAAGCTGTCCTGGTGTTTCCTGGTGATATAGCGGTGGAATGGTTTCCCAATCAGCGCTGTCCGCGTGACTCCAAGCATGCCAGCAGCAGTCAAGTTAGACTCAAGGATCAAACCTTCGGGGCTGAGCGTGCAGTAACCCACCGGAGCCAGGTTGTACAGATCAAAATAGCGCGCGCGCATTGATTCGATCAGTTCTTGCGAGCGGCGCAGCTCATGGTTCTGCATCTCCAGCTCAATTTGGTAGATGCGCAAATTTTCCTGGTCGACTGCGCGTTTATCGATCCCATCCAGAATACCCTGCTCGCGCCCGGTGATGTCGTGAATAATGGAAAACAATACCTGCCTGCCCTGCAAAGTGAGCGGGGAAGAATGCACTTCCACGCTGCGCTCTTCGCCGTTGGCCAGGCGGTGCGGGAAAATAAAGTAATTTTGGGTGTGATCTACTGAGTTTTGCCGATAGACCGCCAGCTGCTCTGGCGGCAATACGTTAATTTCGGTGATGGACATACCAGCCAGCTGAGGATAACCATAAAAATATAAAGCTGCCGGATTAGCGTCCAGGATGAGACCTGTCTGTGGTTCGATTAACAACATAATCGCCACGTGACCATCAAACATCACGTAGAAAGCCTGGTCCTCAGGCGTGGGTTGGGCGAGCCGGGTTGGTATTAATTTCTTTTTAGCCATACTATTATTCCTGGCGAATTTAGCGTTTCACTTTCGCACCTACGATCTGGCGTGAAACGCGGAAGCCGCGCTGCCATCCCGGCTTCCAGTTGCGCCGAACCTGCTGGACTCTATTAAAATTTTTCGGTAATATTCATTTTTAAATCTTTGCTGGCCATCCACCCTGGCAAAGATTGTACACCTTTTCAACCTGGAAAATACAAAATCAACCGTTTTCCATACGGCTTTTCTATGTCAGACCTTACGGCCAGGTCAGATCACACGCACTGCGCAGCCTGCGAAAATTCGAGAGCTCATTGTCTGCATCCCCTCGGCAACCTGGTTCTCTTGATAAGAAACCGGGCGATTGCGCCCACACTACTCCGCACGAAACCTGACTGTATCAGCATTTCTGAGCAGGCATCGATCAGGGTGGACGGCACCAGCACCCAAACCACCCATCCCATCCGAATCATCCCCATCGATCAGGGCCGGGCGGCCATCCGCCCTACTTTGGACCCCGCTGCGGGCATGATATCGGGGAAAGCCGTCTCCGCACAAAGACATTCCAGGCTGGCTACCAAACTGTCGGGTGGCGGAATTCTTTCGCTTATAATGAATGGAATGGATGAAAATTTGGAGATACCCGTCAATCAGAAAACCAGTAGCCGGTCAAAAGCTGTCGCCAGCATGGCCTTTGAAGCCTTGCTGGTGCTGCTGATCTTGACCGGCCTGTTCTTGCGCTTCAACCACGTCAATTGGAGTGAAGACACCAATCTGCACCCCGATGAATATGGGCTGACCAATACTCTCACCCAACTGGCCATTCCGGACAGCCTGGCTGAGTATTTCAATACGCGCATCTCAACACTCAGTCCCTATCAAAAATATGACCTGGCCGGCGAAAAGATTCAAGACGGGCCCGACAACCGGCTGCGCTGGGGACAATTTCCATTAACCATCATCCGCCTGGCAGGCGAAATCAGCGGCAACACCGGCTACGGAGAAATTCGGCTGCTGGGGCGTAAACTTTCAGCCCTGGCAGATGCGCTAACGCTGTTATTCATATTTTTGATTGGGAAAAAACTCTACGGGTTCAAAGCCGGGTTGCTGGCAGCAGCCCTGAGCGCACTGGCTGTCATGCAGATCCAGCAAGCACATTTCATGACTGTTGATAATTTCGGCGGATTGTTTACTACGCTGGGGCTTTTTGCCTGTGTTCAAATTGCCAGTCAAGCACCGGTCAGGCGTGAACAAGACTACCACGCCAGAGCCTTCAATTGGGTTTGGTATCTTATCTTTGGGATAGCCTTTGGCATGGCGCTTGCCAGCAAGATCAACCTCCTGCCGGTCGGCGGAATGGTGCTGGTGGCAGCCTTCATCAGCGTTGCCGATCTCAAACTCAAGACCCAGGCCGATCTGAAAAAGATTGCAATTGTTGTCATCGCGCTGCTGGCCCTGGCATTTTTTAGCGCAGGGATTGTTTTTCGGATTTGCCAACCCATGAGCTTCCGCGCCACCAGCGGCGATACCAGCCTGTTCAGCCTGCATCCAAACCCGGATTGGGTCATTAGCATGCAGGTAGCCTCGGCAGAATCCAGCGGTGAAGGTGGCGGGCCACCAGCCGAACAATGGGCACACCGCCCGGCGATCATTTTCCCACTCGTTAACATGGTCATGTGGGGCATGGGGCTTCCGCTTGGGCTGGTTGCGTGGCTCGCGTTTGGCTGGGCCCTCTGGAAAATGCTGCGGAGCGGGAAAAATTGGCAGGCACATTTGCTGCCGCTGGTCTGGATCGGCGGTTACTTCGTATTCATGGGCACCCGCTGGGTCAAATCAGTGCGGTATTTTCTGCCGATTTATCCATTTTTGTGCCTGCTGGCTGCCTGGGGATTGCTGGAAATATGGCATTGGGCTGTCCGGGAAGAAAGACCTCGGCAGCGGCCCTACCGCATTCTTTTTTCAACTATTATCATCAGTCTGACCATCCTGGGAACCCTGGCCTGGTCCAACGCTTTCACACAAGCTGTCTACCAGACGCCACATACACGCATCCAGGCCGCACGCTGGATCTTTCAAAACATCCCGGGCCCATTTCAAATTGAGCTGGAACTTCCTGACGGGGGTGCTTACCAGGAATCGCTGGGCGCACCTGATAATTTAGAGATTAACGCAGCAAACCCTTATGTACTGCCCTTCACACTGCCCACCAATGGCAGCCTGGTGGATGTCATGATCCCTCATATCCAGGCTAACGAGCCTGGGCAGCTGCAAATGATCATTGCCAATGACCCACAGGGCAAAAACCTGCTTGGCGAAACAAAACTTACCATTCCAACAACCCGCGGCAGCGTCAAAGCAACCTTCCCAAGGATTCAAATTCAGCCGGGCATAACCTATTTTCTGATCATCTCCAGCACAAGTGCAGCACCGGTCTCAATAGCCAGAACCATCATCGCAAATGAAAGCTGGGATGAAGGTCTGCCCATGCCCCTCGATGGCAACGACCCATTTGGGCAGTTATACAGCGGTAGGACCACGGAGGTGCGCTGGCCGGATGATACACACAAACGCGAGGTGCTGCTCGGCACCCTGGCCGAGAGTGACTATCTGATCCTGCCCAGCCAGCGCTCCATCTGGTCGACCTGCCGCATCCCGCGAACATACCCAATGACCATGGAATATTACCGGGCGTTGTTCGATGGACGTCTGGGATTTGAACAGGTGGCCGCTTTCAGCGCTCCGCTCAAAATTGGCCCGCTGTGGATTTCTGATGTGGGTGGGACGTTTGCCTGGAATAAAAACCCGGCACTGCCACTCTTCAACCATAGCTGGCTGGCAGCCGAGGAAGCGTTCAGCGTTTATGACCACCCACCGGTCTGGATCTTCAAAAAGCGCGTTGATTTCGACCTCGAAAAGGCCACTAATATCCTGACAGCGGTGGATCTGGAAAAAGTTGTCGTACAATCCGCCTTAAATGCTGACGGGGACTGGTGTCCCGCGCAGTGATAAATAGCCAATCCGACAAATTATCTACCCTATGGAAATCCGCTCAAAGGCGGATGGTCGAGTAAAATAGAGTTATGATTGATCCCAATTTTCGAATTATCGATCCGGAACCCCTGCTGATTGTGATTTCAGGTCCATCAGGTGTGGGTAAAGATACTGTGCTAAACCGAATGAAAGAACGCGGCATGCCATTTCACTTTGTGGTTACGGCCACAACGCGCCCACGGCGTCCCACCGAGGTAGATGGTCAGGATTACTTCTTCGTCAGCAGCGATGAATTTGCGCGCATGATCGAAGGCAACGAACTGCTTGAATACGCCATTGTCTACAACGATTACAAAGGCATTCCCAAGCAACAGGTGCGGGATGCGCTCGCCAGCGGCATGGATGTAATTATGCGGATCGATGTACAGGGCGCGGCCACCATCCGCAAACTGGTGCCAAATACCGTCTTGATCTTTCTAACCACTGAAAGCGAAGAAGACATGGTGTTGCGCCTGCAGGCACGCCAAACCGAGACACCCGAGGGGTTAAAACTGCGGATTGCCACTGCCCGCCAGGAATTAAAACGCGCCCATGAATTTGATTATGCAGTGGTCAACAAACAGGCCTGCCTGGACGAGACAGCCGATGACATTCATGCCATCATTACTGCCGAGCACCACCGGGTAATCCAGAAAAAAGTGAACTTGTGAACTCCTTCGAAGCAAACTCTCAACCTCAAATTCCTCCAACTGCCCCAGTGATCGATGAAAAGCTGGTCAAACCGGTTGTAACCTACGTTTTGATCACGATCACTGTGCTGATCTATTTGTTACAGATGTTAACCCAGACCTTGCTGGGCTATGATATTCCCGCCATTCTTGGCATGAAAGTCAACCAATCCATTATTGAAGGCCAGCTCTGGCGGTTGGTGACGCCCATGTTTCTGCATGGCTCACTCCTGCACATCGGCTTTAATATGTATGCGCTGGTGGTGATTGGCTCCGGGTTGGAAAAGCGTTTTGGACACTTCCGCTTTTTGCTTCTCTATGTGATGGGCTCAATTGGCGGGAATGTTTTTTCGTTCTTATTTTCGCCAAACCCCTCCCTGGGCGCATCCACATCCATCTTTGGCCTGCTGGGCGCAGAACTGGTGTTTTTCTACCAAAACCGCAAAATGTTCGGCAGCGGAGCACGGCGCGCGATCCAAAATGTGGTGACTGTGGCCGCAATCAACTTCTTTATTGGGCTTTCGCCTGGCATCGATAACTGGGGACACCTGGGCGGACTGATGGGCGGGCTGATCTTCACCTGGTTTGGCGGTCCCAAACTGGGGCTCGAAGGCCAATATCCATATTTCAGCGTGACCGATGAGCACGAACTGCCAGATCAATTACTCGGAGCTGGCCTGGTAATCCTGCTCTTCGGAGTACTGGCTGCCGCTAAAATACTTGGGCTCGGACCATTTTAGCCGGGGGAACATACTCGCGCCAACCAGCGTTGAAACTGAGAATAAAACCACTTAGTGTTTTTTATCACTAAATAAAGGTGCACTTTCTGTATTTTTTCTGGTATATTTCACCCATTCAACTTCCATATTTATCATTCTGTGAGGAAATCAAATGAAACAAATTTGTGTCATCGGCGTTGGTTATGTTGGCATCGTCACCGGGGCATGTTTTGCAGACCTGGGAAACCGCGTAATTGCGCTCGACGTGAATGAGCAGCGTGTTGCCAATCTAAAAAAAGGGATCATGCCAATCTACGAACCAGGCCTGGAAGAGCTGGTCAACCGAAACGTGCAAGCCGGACGGCTTACATTCACCACTGATTATGCTGAAGCAGTAAAAGGCACCGAATTCGCCTTCATCGCTGTTGGAACGCCTTCGGGCGGCAGCGGCGAAGCCGACCTGCAGTATGTGGCGGCTGCCGCGAAATCAATCGCGGAGAACATGACTTCGCCATTGGTCATCATCAACAAATCAACTGTTCCGGTTGGAACTGGCGATTGGGTGGCAGACATTATCAAACGCTCTCAGAAAACCCCGATCGACTTTTCAGTGGTTTCCTGTCCCGAATTTTTACGCGAAGGTTCAGCCATCGGTGATTTTTCACAACCCCACCGCACCGTCCTGGGGTCCACGGACCGAGAAGCTGCCAATAAAGTTGCTCAACTGCACCTGCCGCTGCGCGCGCCAATCGTTATTACAGATTTGCGCACCGCTGAGATGATCAAATATGCATCGAATGCCTTCCTGGCAACCAAAATTTCATTCATCAACGAAATTGCCAATATTTGCGAGGCTCTCGGCGCAGACGTAAAAGAAGTAGCTGCAGGAATGGGCTACGATGCCCGCATCGGTCGTCATTTTCTAGATGCCGGGCTTGGCTGGGGTGGGTCTTGCTTCCCCAAGGATGTCCTGGCGCTGGCATACATGGCAGAAGAAGCCGGCCTCGATCCGCGCATCCTGAACACCGTTATGGAAGTCAACTACGAACGCCGCAAGACCGCTGTCGATCACACCGCAGCCATGCTGGGTGGCACGCTAAAGGATAAGACCATCGGGCTGCTGGGGCTGGCCTTCAAACCCAATACTGACGATATGCGCGATGCGCCTGCCATCGATATCGCCCGCGAACTCAACGCTGCCGGCGCAGTGGTACGCGGATACGACCCGGTTTCCATGGAAGTGGCTCGCACGATCCTGCCTGCAGTCGAGATGTACCATGACCCCTACAGCATGGCTGATGGCTGCGATGCGCTTATGGTGATCACCGAGTGGAATGAATTCAAACAACTCGATCTTGAAAAACTAAAAGGGTTGCTCAAAAACCCCGTTGTATATGATGGCCGGAATATCTATGATCCTGCCACGATGAAGGCCCTCGGTTTTAAATACCGCGCCATCGGGCGTTAGCAGGCAGCAACTCATCAATTAGCTGGGAGTTCTTCCCCACGTATCAGATTAACAGATAGTCGGGTAAAATAGCCCGGCTATCTGTTTTTTTATCCATCCAAACATCCGGGCAAATACCTGAAAATATGACAACTCCACCAGTGTGTGATTACGAAGGTTCCGATTATCAGACCTCTTTTTGGGATCAGGGCGGGCGCCAATACGAAGACCGCGCTGAAGCCAGCGCCTTAAAAAAGATTCTACCCACACAAGGACGCCTGCTCCTGGAATTGGGCGCCGGCGCTGGCCGGAATACACCGCGCTACACCGGCTTTGAACAGATCGTGCTGCTCGACTATTCACGCACACAGCTCCAACAAGCCCGCGCACGCCTGGGTGATTCACCGCAATACATTTACGTGGCAGCCGATATTTACAAGCTTCCGTTTGTAGATGGCCTGTTTGACAGCGCAACCATGATCCGCACTCTGCACCACATGGCAGAAGCCCCCAAGGCCCTGGCACAGGTCCGCAGGGTGCTTGAACCCGGATCTGTATTTATTCTGGAATATGCGAATAAACTCAATCTCAAAGCGATCCTGCGTTACTGGCTGGGCAAACAAGACTGGAGCCCCTTCAGTCCTGAACCGGTTGAGTTTGCGGCATTAAATTTTGACTTCCACCCGCGCACCATTCGCAAATGGCTGGCGGAACTCGGATTTGAAGTCCAAAAAGTGTTGACCGTTTCACACTTCAGGATGGGATTGATCAAACGAATATTCCCAGCCGGGCTGTTAGCCACCCTGGACAGCCTGCTCCAGCCCACAGGAGCCTGGTTTCAACTGAGTCCGAGCGTATTCTTAAGAGCGCTCGTGCATAAATCAGCCACGACAAACCAGCCGGCATCGACCCCGGCCGACGTGCTAGCCTTTTTCTGCTGCCCTGAGTGCGGGACCAGACCACTGCAAAACAAAAACGAATACCTGCTGTGCACCGGCTGTGGAGAAAAATGGGCTGTTCGAGATGGAATCTTTGATTTCCGCGAACCCCTGAAATAAAAATCATGACTGCCCAAGAACCAGCTCTGATCAGGCAAGCCAAAGCGCAGCTCGGTCCCATTATGCCTTTAGATTGCCGGGAATACGACACCACGAGTGCCCACCGCGTGCTCGGACAGGACGCACGCACGCAAATCCACAAGATCCTGTTTCAACGGATGAACAGCCTGGGCAACCAGGCACAAGTATGGGAACAGATCCAACGCGCGCGTGGATTTCAGGCGGCATTAAATGCGAAGTCGCTCAACGTTGGGCTGAACGAAGCCATCAGAGCTGCAGTCAGGCAATATCAAGCCTGCCTCTCTGCCTGGGCCGAAGGCGCTCGATTGGCCGATTTTCGCCATCCGCTTCTGGCTGAAAGCATCGCTGGTATCCCGGTCAGTGCCGAAGATCTGGCAACCTTGCTGCAAGAAGATGAAGTAGGCTGCCAGACAGGGGTCATCCGCGAGCACAGCGGGGCGGTGGTACTATGGCACTCCGAAGAAGATTATGAGGATTCCCCCGGCCAACGCTTCGATAAATTACGGCTATTTTTATTCAGAGCGGTGAACGGTCAGAGTGCTTGCGGCTTCATCTATCCAGACCTGCTTCCAGGCCCTACTTTTGGCTGGCAAGCTGACGATTTTGCACAAGGCATCGATACATTACACGTCAGGTCCGCTCAACTTGAAGAGGCCATTCTGCCCAACACGCTGGCCTGGTTGAGTCTGTATCTGGGCGCACAGGTTTCACGCCAAGACCTGGCCACGCAGCTCGGGCCTTTCCAGGGTGGCTATTCACTAACGGGCATTTACAAAAAAGATGGGCAGATATGTGTTGAGAAAGTGGAATATGCCAATAACCAGGTGGCGGCCTGCGCACTTGGCCCTGGCGCAGGAGAATACCTTTTCCAAACCAATGTTATCCGTGATCTATCCCACTCGATCGGCACCGAAGAACAAACCAGCCCGGAAAGCCGCGCCTGGAACGAGAAGCGCATGGCGCGCACAGGACGATTGATTAAGGTTATTCAACAATCGTCAGATACCGTCGGGATGATACTCAGGATGCTGCGCTCGCGCCTGGGCGGCGAATCAGCGTATTCCAATCGCGATGTAAAAGCATATTTTGTTTGCAAGATGACAACCGAAAAAATATTCATCCAGGTTGGGGCAGGCGCCGCAATCCTCGGGGATAAATTATTCAGCATTGAGATGTAAACATTTCCCGGGGAAAATCAGGGGTTTTTTGGCATCGGCAACCGAATAAAGAAGGTGCTGCCCGGAAATTCTTCTTCATTACAACCAGGGCTTTCAACCCAGATTTTTCCGGCATGCGCTTTGACTATTCCGGCAGCAATTGCCAGGCCCAAACCTGGTCCCCCACCCTTAAACTTGGTGCGACCAGATGAGTGCAGTTCCACCTTCCCCAATTGCAGCAGCTTTTCAAAAATAATTTGTTGGTTGGCCGGATCGATACCGATACCAGTATCGCGCACATGGATTTCCAGACATGGCCCTAGTTGTTCATCCGCGACCACTTGTCCGCCCAAGCTGATGCTGCCGCCATCCGGTGTGTACTTAATGGCATTGACAATGATGGCATCCAGCGCTTTTTGTAAGAGCCCGGGATCGGCCTGGATGAATGGTAGATTAGGGATGCCGTCTTCATACAAGAGCGCGATATTTCGCTCGGCCATTTCGTTTTTATATTCTTTCTGAATAAGCTGAAAGATCAAACCAATAATTACTGTTTCCAGGCGCGGGGTAATGATCTGTCCATCCAAACGCACCACATCCAGCATTGAATTTACAATCATATGAAGACGATCCGCACCCTTATAGACCCCATCCACGGCCAATAAAAGACTTTCATTATCCTTAACTGCCGGGTTGCCCTTGAGCATGCCCAGGTAGCCCTTCATAACCGTCAACGGCGTACGCAGTTCGTGCGCCGTAACCTGAATGAAGGAAGATTTGTTCTTATCAAGCTTTTCCAGTTTATTGTAGGCAATATTCAACTCTTCAACACGCTGCGCAACCAGGCGCTCCAAAGATTCGTTAAAGCGTGTCAATTCACCATAGAGACGCGCATTTTCGAGCGAAATGGCGGCCTGCATACCGTAGGTCATCACCAACAAGAGATCATCGTGGCTGAAATCAGCGGCAGCCTGACGGGTAATCGAAAGCATCCCAATGACTTTATTTTTTGAGAACAACGGAACGCCCAACCAGGAATGATTGACCGGCAGCCAATCAACTGGCTTCCAATTGGCGCTGCTGGCAACATCTTCGATAATAACCGGCTCACCGCTCTGGGAAATCCGGTTGTAAGTGCCATCGCTATCAATCTGGCCAAGCAAATCAGCCGGGCCCGCATTTTCAGGGAAACCGCTGTGAGCCAGAATTTGAATCGGGCCTTCAGGCGCTTCCATTAAGAGCGCCCCACGTTCATAAGGCAAAAGCTGTGAAAGTTGGGTAAGTATTTGGTTGGGCAGCTCCTCCATCTTTAAGAGAGTCGAGAGATTTCTGGCCACCTTTGAAAGCATCTCAGCGTCTTCGCGGCGCTCCAACTCATTGGTATAAAGCCTGGCATTTTCTTCAGCAGTACTTTCGGCTGTTTCAGTGGCATTTGCCAATTCCATCTCGCGCAGTTGAGACTCTTGCAGCAAATGTTCAACCTGCTTCTGCATTAGCGTGCGTTGCTCCACCAGCATGGTACGCAAAAGAGCACTGCTGATCAGGTTTCGGATACGCACATACACTTCCCATTCGCGCGCATTCACTTCGATCCACATGAAACCAAACCGGTTTTGCGCCAGCAATAGCGGCATAACAATGGCCGAATAACGCCGGTTTTCGGGAGTTTTTCCGTGTGGAATTAAATGACCGGTTGCCCATTTTGGTCGATCAACCGGCACATAAAAACCATTATCGTCATACTGCATCAGCAAATGGTAATTATCCGAGGGGGGTACGAGTGTAGATTGCGGTGTAACCATGCTGGAGTACAACATTACGTACATGCGCTCAACGCCCAATGCTGGAAAATAACGTTTCAGCGCGGTTCCAATCTCGTCCAGGCTCATAGCGGGTGCCACGGCTGCACTGAAAGCCAGTAATATTTCTTCCTGCTGATCAAACCCAATACGTTGCAAAGCCAGTTGGCGTTGAGCCAGTTCTCCGGCCATTACGCGTGCTTGCTGGAATAAATCATCGGCGCGCAGCAGCATATTGCGCTCGCTGATGCCAACGATGAGTTGTTGGCGCAGCCCAGAGACCACGTTCTGCCAGCAGGCTGGTTCATCGTTATGCTGGGTGAGCACAGCGATCAGAGTTTCAATGTTATTCAGGAAAGATTCAGCCTGGTTCTCAACACGTAATGCGACCAGAAGAGTCTCCCATGTGCGTCCTGCAGCCTGCCCAAAGGCATCGGCAAGCGGTGATGCGGCAGACATATCCGCGGCCTGCATAAGATGAGCGATGACTGTATCGCGTTTGGTTTCGAAAGACCCGTCCCGGTTAATCCCATTTTGTTTAACGACAACATTCTGGACACTTTCCGGCAAACAGCCACATGACCAGCGCACAACGAATTGCGTAGGTGCGATGATGTTCTCCGCTAAAACTTCCCCGTTAATACGCTGCAGGAGTAAATCGACTGCCTGTTGCCCCATATCATAAAAAGATTGGCGCACCGTAGTTAATGGTACACCCATGGAACGCGCTTCACGAACATCGTCAAAACCTGTCAGCGCAATACTGGCTGGCATGCGAACCCCGCGCAGCTGCAGGGCCTCATAGGCGCCAATCGCCATACGGTCATTGGCCGCCACAATAGCGTCCACTTTGATTTTGCGCTCATCCAACAAAATGTTGACAGCCGTACGACCACTTTCAATACTAAAATCACCAGGTAGCACAAGCATTTCGTCAAGGGGAATATGATGCGCATCAAGTTCCTGCTTATACGCCAAAAAACGCTGCTCAGCCTCGAGCTGATTTTCCGGGCCACGGATAAAAGCTATTTTTTTATAAGCATGCGTATCGAATAAATGGCTGACCACGGTGCGCATACCACACAGGTTATCCCCAATCAGGTTCGGGATGCCATCCACCCGGATGGCATTAACAATCAGTGGAATATGCGAATAGTTTTCAAAAAACTGTTTGATTTCGCGCGCGTCCAATTCATAACCCAGGTCACCCGAGACGATAATACCGGCCAATTGCTCAGTACGGGCGATATCATAAAAACCATAGGAAGGCTGCAAATTTCCAGGTGCAATAATGGATATGGGCTTGCCCCCCACAAAGCAAATCACATTCAGGTTATTTGCTTCGGCCGCAGCAGTAATACCCACAATGAATTCCGGGCCCCAAACTCGGCCGAGTTTGGAAACAAATACTCCAATGGTTTTTCGTTCTCGGGTCGAATTATGTGTGATTGCCATGCAATTCCTTTAGACACACCGAAAGAATAAATTATTATAGCGTATTTGGGGCACCTTTTTGGCGCTGACTGGCGATTGGTTGTGTATAAAAATTTCGGAAAAAGAATTCCAGCCATAGAATTCCGCCCCCGCTGCAAGTGGATTATCGGTGCCCCAACTGGGAAATTGGAAGCGGATTATTTTGGCAATGTCGGATTAACCATCCATTCTATGAACTGGTGATGGTTACCTACGGGCATCCAGATTCAGGCATTACTCATCACACCCCTTGCCCACAGATGAAGGAATATCGGTGGGTTTCCCTGCAGCTGGCTATAAAAATAACCAAAAAAATAATTCTCATCCATCTGGAAGTACGACATCCATCCGTCCGATTTGCTCACGGGGCAAGCCACGCACTCATCGAGAGAAATAAAGAAAACGGTACGAAAAGCTTCAAATGG
>CAINXK010000559.1 GCA_903854805.1 uncultured Anaerolineae bacterium | reverse complement strand
CGCGCCATTTCTTTGGCGAGCGGGTTCCAAACCCCGCCCTTCGAAGCGCTGGCTATGACGATGGCTGAGCTAGTTTTCGGCTGCGCGGTACACGCCAGCAGCAGGGCAGCCATGCTGAGCAGGATCAAAATTCGTTGAGCTGTTTTCATTTTACGCGGCCTCCAACCGATGTGTGTTTATTACTTCATGCATAAGCATTGATTTTTTTCAGGGTTATAATCATCATATACCACCGTAGAAGCAGAATCAGGGGAGCACAAATCAACGCATCCGCTTGAGTTAAGCTGCCGAGCGGCCCATGGTGTCTCAGCTTTTTTGTAATAAAAATTACCTCTGGCGGCTTTCAGGCCAGTTCGAAGCTGGTAGCCTGTAAGACTGGTTTTTCGATTTATTGTCATTTGATAATCTCCTTCTCATTTTTTTCATGCCTGCAAACTTTTCCGGGTCGGATCGGCTGCCTGGGGCCGCTTACTTTGCCACCCGGGTGCAAAGATTGTGACCAATTTGCCCGCGCAGGCTGACCAGTTCAGGGAATTCATAGAAGAACAGAACTTTTTGATCCGCGATGGTATCGGCGTTTGGTTTGGGCTCCAGGATAAATACGGTGAAAACTTCTGCGAAATCCTCGGAAGTATCTGTCGCGGCATAATCAGAAACAAACTGATCCTGATACTTGATGTAAAGACGATCCAGCGCCGCATAATAATCATCTTCGGATTCGAGATCATCGAGCGCAGTCCATTCCGGTTGAATTTTCTTCCAGAAGCGTTGATAAAACTGGTTAATATAGGATTCCGGCAGACTGCAGCCCTCGCCCGGGAAATAGGTCTTGCAGGCATAGGCTTCGCCATCGTAGATGTCATAATCATCCGGGTTGTCAAAAATCCGTTTCGAAGCCGGCACCTGGGAAGGGTTGAGGCTGAGCAGATGAGAAAACTCATGGATCAGGGTGTCGGTCAGATCCTGAGCATTGGCCGTGTCAAAAATATCCACTTCCAGTGCCCAACTGTTCATATCCGTCTCAGTTTGGGTCACCATGGCCAGGGTATTATCCTCGCCATCGCTGATGACGTGGTACTCAGACAGATACTTGCGCTGCTCAAGCGGGATCAGGGCCGCGAAATAATCCCAAACCTGGCGCTGGGCTGCCCGATCCTGCTGGAAAGGTTTTAACCAGTCCGGGAAATTACTGCCATCGACCGGATTGTCAATTTGATCTCCGTTAACCGCGTAACTCACCAACCGGAACCCATCCTCGACCTCGATCGAGCGGCTGGAACGCCTGGCTTTCAGATCAGCCGGGTTGGCAATCGGAGCCAGCTTTAGAAAACACGCCGTTATGCAATCTCCGTTCGGGCAGGCATCCGGAGTGGCGCTGGGGAGCAGGGTAGGCTCAGGGGTGGGCGTGGGTGGCAGCGGGGTGGCTGTGATCACCACAAATGTCGAGGAAGGCGCAGGCGTTGCAAGCGCCAGCGACTGGCAGGCAGACAAAATGGAAATCACGATAACAGCCAGTACCAGTCTGATGATAGGTTTCATAATTGAGCTTCCTTGCCAGGCAAACAGCAATGAGGTGGATCGATCCAATCCAAATGGGCAATATCCGAACCTGTT
>CAINXK010000558.1 GCA_903854805.1 uncultured Anaerolineae bacterium | reverse complement strand
TGATGATTGGCTGGAGAATATTCAGATACGAGCATTGTTGTTTTCTCGAAAATCAAGGATATCAATTGGGGTGACAGATTTTTATTCTCAGGCCTTGCACATATTTTGTTCTTTCGAGGGCCAGTTTTTTATTTCATTTTCTCGTTAATTTGCACCCTGTTTTTGTTATATTGCGTTTGCCTGTGGTTCATCAATAATGACATTCATCCCTCGTTTTGGGAGTATTTGTCTATTGGGACTATAAGTTTTATTGCTTTTCAATATTTTGAACCAGGTTATCCAGATGTACTAATTCATATTCTTATTTTGTTGGCATTGACTCTCCCTTTAGGCGAAATTGGTTGGTTGAGCCTTTTTGTCCTATCCTTGGCAACCCATGAAGCCAGTATCTTTATTTGGTTTGTGTTAGCCATTTTTTTCCTCAATAAAAAATCTTGGATGAAATTTTTCATTATCGTTCTTATTTATTATTTTATGCGCTTTGCTGGTGGAGGTTTTGTTATTTCAGTTCTGACTTCTCGAATTGTTGGAGACCTAAAACCACTAGATTGGGTTTATTATAATTTTGATCGGGAACTCCTGGGTATTTTCTTTGCATTCAAACTAGGTTGGGTAATTATTATTACGGCCATGATTGGTTGGATAAAGCTGAGAAAATGGAATGATCTGCTTTTGGTTGGCAGTCTAATTGTCGCTGGGATCGTTATGACTATGGCGGGAATTGATACTTCTAGGTTAGCAGGTTGGGCATTTCCTGCTCTATTATTTTCTTGGAAATTTCTATCACAGAGTAAAGATCAACTCAGTAAAAATATTCTCAAAGTGACAGCGATTGCAAATATTTTTATTCCACCTTACTATATTGGTTTAAATGGGGTTGATCTACCATCTGGATTATACAGATTCGTTATCCAATTATTTTCACACTTTTAGTTTTTGACCATATTACGTTTGTTGAGTACAAAAAGGTATATAAAATGTACCTTGTCAGGACTAAAACCTTTAACCACCATGTTCGAGGTCCCCATGCGGGGATGATATTCGAATCCTCGGCTGGGAGCCTACATAAAAAAACCTTCGCAGAAGTGCGGAGGTTTTTTATGTTTGTGCCCTGGCGCAGCCAGGGCCGGTCAAGGTACCGGTTTTTAACCCAATCGGAATGATAGAATTTATTGGTAATATGTGATTGAGTGCAAAACATGAGAGAGTGTTTACCTCGACCATATCACATCTTCGTATACGTGGAGGAGTCCGTTGGGTCAAGAAGTATTGCTGTGGTCATTTGCATACGTACTATCGGCGAGAAGCAGGCCAAAGAGCTGCGCTACTTCATCACAAGTTTGCCCAGCAATGCTGAACGCATTCTTTATACGGTTCGCAAACGCTGTGGGATCGAGAGTGAACGCCATTGGACCTTGGATGTGGCTGTAAATCAAGATTACAGCCCTGCGCGGAAAGTCCAAGCACCTGAAAATTTTGCTTTCCTGCGCCATATTGCTTTTAACCTGCTAAAACAGGAAGTAACTGCCAAAGGCGGCTACCATAACAAACAGCTTCAAGCCGGTTGGAACAAAGATTACCTGCATCAGGGTACTTGCTGCCAGAATTTAGATGCGATTACCATGCAAATTACAGGCTTTTCCCTCTGTTATCG
>CAINXK010000557.1 GCA_903854805.1 uncultured Anaerolineae bacterium | reverse complement strand
GTGGGTTTTGGCAGATGTGTGAATTGATGTAATTATTTACTTGCCATTTTGAGGTAGTTGCGTTTATAATATTTTTCTACCCGGGCGGGTAGCTCAGTTGGTTAGAGCATTGCGTTGACATCGCAAAGGTCGTAGGTTCGAGTCCTATTCCGCCCACACAGTTGAAATGTAGCTATGACCGGGACGAGTAGGTGACCCGGATGCTGACAGGGAGAACAGGCCATTGACTGAGAGCCAGTTCCAGCTTCCACCGCTGAAAACCACCCGCGAGCATGACCCTGAAATCTTCGGAGAGTAGGGCGATCGGTTGGCCTCGTTATTGGCTCAAAGAGATGCCGTTTTAGGCGGTAATCTGGGTGGAACCGCGTGATTGAAACTCTCGCCCCAGCAATGGGCGTGAGTTTTTTTGTTATTTAGACATATAAGGAGATTTAAAATGGCTCAGGAACGCTATGAAGAAACGCAGTTATACCGCATCCGACATTCGGCGGCGCATGTGATGGCGCAGGCGGTTCTGGAGTTTTATCCGGAAACGAAGTATACGATTGGGCCGCCGGTGGAAAATGGTTTTTATTATGATTTTGAGCTGTCACAGGCGATCACGCAGGATGATCTGGAAAAGATTGAAAAGCGTATGCGGCAGATTGTGTCTGGACAGCATAAGTTTGAGAAGAGGGTTGTCTCTGCGGATGAAGCCCGCGAGGTGTTTAAGGATCAGCCGTATAAGTTGGAGTTGATTGATGGGCTGGAAAAGGGTGGGTTGGATGAGTATGGCAACCCACTTTCGGAGAAGCCGGAAATTTCGTTGTACCAGAGCGATACGTTCGTTGACTTGTGCCGTGGTCCGCATGTAGAGAGTACCAGGCAGATCAATCCGTCGGCGTTTAAGCTGACGTCGATTGCTGGGGCGTATTGGCGCGGGGACGAGAAGAATAAGATGTTGACGCGTATTTATGGTACGGCCTGGGAAAAGCCGGATGAGCTGAAGCAGTATTTGCTGATGCTGGAAGAGGCCAAGAAGCGCGATCACCGCAAGCTGGGTAAGGAGCTGGATATCTTCATCTTTGATGATGAGGTGGGCCCCGGGCTGCCGTTATGGATGCCGAATGGTGGTATTCTGATCGAAGAGATCGAGAAACTTGTTAAAGAAACGGAACTTAAGGCCGGGTATAGCCGTGTGCGCACGCCTGTTATCACCAAGGAAGATTTGTTCCTGCGTTCCGGTCATTTGCCTTATTACACCGAAAGCATGTTTCCGCCGATGGAAATGGAAGGTGTCAAGTATTACATCAAGCCGATGAACTGCCCGATGCATCATAAGATTTTCGGGGCGAGGCCACGTTCTTACCGTGATCTGCCGATCCGATTGGCGGAGTATGGGACGTGTTACCGCTATGAGAAATCTGGTGAGCTGTTTGGGCTGATGCGGGTGCGTTCGATGCAGATGAACGATGCGCATATTTACTGTTCGGAGGAACAGTTTGAGCAGGAGTTCATGGGCGTGGTCGCGATGTACAAAACCTACTATGACCTGTTTGGCATCGAGAAGTTTATCATGCGCCTTTCGCTGCATGGCAAGGCCGGGCTGGGCAAGAAATATGTTAACAATGAGCGCCTGTGGATCAAGACTGAAGATATGGTGCGGCGTGCCATGCAAAACGGCGGCGTGCCGTTTGTAGAAGTGGAAAACGAAGCGGCTTTTTATGGCCCGAAAATTGACGTACAAATCTGGAGCGCAATTGGGCGGGAGTTTACACTGGGAACCAACCAGGTGGATTTTGCCGTCCCCGAACGGTTTGACCTGAAATTTGTCAACAAGGATGGCGCGGATGAAGTTCCGCTCTGTATTCACCGCGCGCCGCTTGCCACGCACGAACGCTTGATCGGCTTCCTGATCGAGCACTACGCCGGGGCTTTCCCGGTCTGGCTGGCGCCGGAGCAGGTGCGGGTGATCCCGATTACGGATGGACAGAATGAGTATGCGGTTCAACTGGCGGCGCAGCTGCGTGAGCAGGGTGTGCGGGCGAGCGCAGATTTGAATTCTGCGCGGATGAATGCCAAGATCCGTGGGGCGCAGCTGATGAAGGTGCCTTATATGCTGGTGGTCGGTGAGAGTGAGCGCGCGGCTGGGACGGTTTCGCTGCGTGGTCGGGATGGCAGCCAAACGAATAACATTCCGTTCGATGAGTTTCAGGCATTGGTTAAGGACCGGATTGCGAAGCGTTCGAGCGAGCTTTAGTTGTGCGGGATGTAAGCGCGTTTGCATGATGTAATTAAATAGTGACGCGCCCGGCTGCTGGATGAGCCGGGCGCGTTGTTTTGTTGTATGGGGTTATCCGAAGGAGATGCCGAGGTCGTGGGCGGTCAGGACGATGTCGCAATCCATGGGGACCATTTTCATTTTGCCCATGGCTTCTTCGATGGGGACGTATTTGACGTGTGGGGGGTCGAGGGCGACCATGACGCCACCCTGGCCTTCTTCGAGCCCGCGGACGGCGGCGGCGCCGAAGCGCAGGGCGGTCAGGCGGTCGAAGGAGGTGGGGGAGCCACCGCGCAGCAGGTGTCCGAGGACGACGACGCGGGTTTCTTTGCCGGAGATGGCGTGGATTTCGGCGGCGACTTTTTCGCCAACGCCACCCAGGCGTTCGGCGCGACCGGCTTCGTGTTCGACGACGGAGACGCCGCCTCCGATGGGTGTGGCGCCTTCGGCGACGACAACGATGGTGAATTTGTTGCCACGGGCATCGCGTTCTTTGATCTTATCGACGACTTTATGGATGTCGTAGGGGTTTTCGGGGATAAGGATGACGTCGGCGGAACCGGCTACGCCCGAGTGTAGGGCGATCCAGCCGGCGTAGCGTCCCATGACTTCGACGACCATGACGCGGCCGTGGGATGCGGCGGTGGAGTGCAGGCGGTCGAGGGCTTCGGTGGCGAAGCCGACAGCGGTGTCGAATCCGAAGGTGACGTCGGTTTTGTCGAGGTCGTTGTCGATGGTCTTGGGGACGGAGATGAGGCGCAGGCCTCTTCTGGCAAGGACGCTGGCGATGGCGAGCGAGCCGTCGCCGCCAACGGTGATGAGGGCGTCGATGTGGTGGAGGCGGAAGCTGCGGACGATTTCTTCGCTGCGGTCGACTTCTTCGATGGTGCCATCGGCGTGCTGGATGGGGTAGCGCAGGGGGTTGTTGCGGTTGCTAGTGCCGAGGATGGTGCCGCCGAGGTGAGTGATGCCGCTGACGCGTGAGCGGGTGAGGGCGATCAGGCCGCCATCGGGGTATTCTTCGGGCAGGAGCAGGCCGTGGAAGCCATCGCGGACGCCGTAGACTTCCCAGCCGCGTTTGATTGCGGAAAGGGCGGCGGCGCGTATGACGGCGTTCAGGCCGGGGGCGTCACCGCCGCCGGTGCTGATCGCGATTTTTTTTATGATTGCGTTTTGGTATGTTGCCATTTTTATTCTCCGTGCAAAACATTAAATTTCGCAGTTCTTCTGAATGGAATTTTCTTGCTAAAGTTTGATTATAGTACGAAATAAGGGGCTAGCCGGGGGGAAGATTGCGGTTGAATTTTGAGGAATCTTTGGATGGAAGGGCCGATGGTGTGAGGAAGTTTGGGAATTGGGTTGTGGGCGCGGAACTTTTTTTTTATAGCAGTGTTTGTAAAAAGAGTACCAAGTTTGTTGACAAGAGATTAACACATCTTCAGCACGAGGAGCGCTTCATCATCCGATAATATTCTTGTTTCTCCCAACCATTTCGTTTTCTCCCATCCAAACATTATGATATTTTCAGGAGGCTCTCATGCAAGCACAGTCTGCAGGCAAAGAAATTACTGCTGAACAAATTTGGTCCGTTGAAAAAGGCGAAAAACGCTCTGTAAACGTTATTCATATCGTGATCACTGCGTTGTTGATTGGGATCGGGTTCGTGGTGGGTGCGTTTGGTAGCATCAGCTTCCCGCTTGGTTTTGGTGTCAATTTCTTCTGGACTGGTATTGCGGTTCAGCAGGTTGGTTCGATCTGGTTTGGTATGTGGGGTGTGATTGCGGGTACGATCTTCCCGTTTTTCTCCAATGCCATTTCTGGAACGCCTTTCTATGTATCGATGGCTTATATTCCTGCCAACTTTGTACAGGCTTTTTTGCCGGCGTGGGCTTTCCGCTATTTCAAGGCTGATCCGCGCCTTAAGAAGGGCCGCGATTATTTGATCCTGCTGGGCGCGATGATTGTTTCCTCGGCCTTTGGGGCGTTGTGGTCTCCGCTGGTGGTGCTGAAGGGTTTTGGCCTGCTGACGACGGATTCTTTGCCGCTGTTCATCTGGGGTTGGTTCGGTGGAAATGTTGTGGCCGGTTTGGTATTCAACTTCATTCTCTTGAAGGCGCTTTCACCGGTTGTGATCAAGACCGCTGCTTTTGTTAAGAGTTGGTTGGCTTAGTTCGCTGGCAAGCCGATTTTTGGAAATAAAATCCGTGGGGGCGAAAGCCCCCTCGGTTTTTGCTTAAGAGGATAGCGCATGAATAAAACTCTGCTGGGTTATGTTCCAGAGAAATCACCTATCTATGTCATTCATCCATTTGTAAAGCTATTTTTTATGCTGGTGGTCAGCCTTTTTCCCATTCTGATTTATTCTCCAGAATGGAATGCGTTAATCATGCTGATTATTATTTTGTTGATGTGGTACAGCCGAGTGGATATGAGGATTTTGAAAATCTATGTTCCGGTTGCGATTTCGATGGGGTCGGTGATTCTTCTATCTTATACGGTGTTGGGTGGGACGCATCCGGAATATGAGTTGTTGGTGCGGTTTATTGGGATAAATTTTTACTGGGAGCGTGTTCGGGATGCGATTGTGGTGTATTTTCGCATTTTGCCGATGATCTTTACGATGGTGTTTTTCCTGAGCACCTCGCGTGAACGCGATGTGATTGTGGCGATGCGCTTTATTAAAATACCATTTGTGGTGACGTATGTGTTCGCCATGTCGCTGCGTTCGGCCGGGTTGGTGCTGGAGGATTTTTTCATTATCCGACAGGCTGAGCAGGCGCGCGGATTTGACCCGACCGGCAAGTCACTTTGGTACAAGGTGCGTAAATATATTATGTATATGATCCCTTTGTTTGCGCTTTCTCTGCGCCGGGCGGAGGAGTTTACCAATGCCCTGGTAGCTCGCGGATATGCTTTCATCGGTGAAGCTGCCAAGGTGAAACGGCCGGATTATGTGCTGACGCATTACTCGTTCAAGCCGCTGGATTCAGCATTGACGATCATCATCTCGTTAACTTTTGTGACAATTGTTGTGCTGCGGTTTGGTTTTGGGTATTTCACCTTGGAAACATCGGTGTTTATTGCTTGGTTGGGCAAGTTGCTGTGATGGAGGTTGGATGAGTTCCATAATTGAAATTGCTGATTTTTCCTGGCGTTATATTAATTCTGATGTAACCGCCATTAAAAATGTCAACTTGACCATTGAAGAAGGAAAGTTTGTCGGCGTAATTGGGCAGAATGGTTCGGGCAAGACTTCACTGGCTTATGCGATTGACGGTCTGATCCCTGGGCAGTATCATGGCATTAAAGAAGGCACCGTCAAGGTGATGGGCACGGAAGTGGAGGCCTATCACAATGGGGTCTTGCAGAAGGTTGTGGGTATGGTGTTTTCTGATCCGGAGGCGCAGTTTACGGCGATGACGGTGGAAGACGAGCTGGTGTTTGGCATGGAAAACCTGGGTATGTCGATTCCGGAGATTAAAGAACGCCTGGATTGGGTGTGTGATCTGACGGATATGACGCCGCTGTTATCCAAGCCACCGTATGAAATTTCGGGTGGTCAGAAGCAGCGGGTGGCACTGGCGGCGGTGCTGGCCATGACTCCGCGGGTGATGATCCTGGATGAGCCGACCTCGATGCTGGATCCGATCAGCCGCAAGCGGGTGTTTGATGTGCTGGGAAAGCTGAAGCATGAGCAGAAAATGACGGTGATCGTAATTGAGCATAGTCTGGAAAATCTTATTCCGCTGGCAGATGAAATGATTTTAATGTCTGAAGGGCAGTTGGTGCGCCATGAAGAGACGCACGCGTTTTTCCAGGATATGGATTTTTTACTTGACCACAAGGTTTATCCGCCCGAAACCCTGCTGTTTTTCCACGAGCTAAAGAAGAAGGGGCTTTATTCGGGGCCAATTCCGGTGACAAATGAAGAAGCATTGTCACTCTTGAAATTTAAATCTCAGAATTGAGAATAAATCGATGAGCGAATCCAGTACATTTATTGAGGTGAAAGATCTGGTTTATGCCTATGAAGACGGGACCAAGGCGCTGCGTGGCGTGAATTTGACGGTTTCGGATGGCGAGTTTATTGCTTTCATAGGGCAAAACGGGTCGGGTAAAACAACACTTGCGAAGTGTTTGAACGGATTGTTTAAGCCCACCAGCGGGGTTGTGATGGTGGATGGCTTGAATTCCAGGAACACGCCGATTGTCCAGATGGTGAAGCGGGTGGGCTATGTTTTTCAAAACCCGGATCATCAATTGTTTAATAATAATTGCCAGGATGAAATTGCTTACGGGCCTCATAACATCGGTCTGAAAGAAGATGAAGTTCAGGCGCGGGTGGTGGAAGCTGCGAAGGTGGTGGGGCTGGGTCCTGAGTATTTTCAGGAGCATCCTTTTTTTCTAAACAAAGGGATGCGCCAACGGGTGGCGATTGCGTCGATCCTGGCGTTGAAGCCGAAGGTAATCATTGTAGATGAGCCCACGACAGGGCAGGATATTCGTCAATCTTTGGAGATCATGGATTTCCTGACGGATTTGAATCAAAATTATGGCCATATCGTGATATTTGTGACGCATGATATGCCGATTGTTTCACGCTATGCAAAGCGGGTGGTTATGATGGGTGGTGGGCAAATCATTGCGGATGGTCCACCGGCCGAGGTATATGCCCAGCTGGATAATTTGGCCAGGGCGTTTGTGGAACCACCGCAAATTACGCAGTTGGCGCAGGCGTTGGTGGATAAGGGCTTCAGGCCGGGGACTTTGTCGGTGGAAGAGATGATCAGCCAGTATGAGAAGCTCTGTCTGTAGCAGCGTGGGTGTGTTTTTGTGGGCCGGAGAGTGGCTGAAGCTGGAAATTACCTTTCGCCTTTAAGTTGACGCATGCCCGGGTATGTGGTATTATCCATCCGCTCAAAAGCCGGCCAATCGAGGCTGGTTACGTGTTATTTGATTCAAGGAGACGCATATAGCTGAGCAAGAGTTTCGAGTAAATGAGGCCATCCGGGTTCCGGAAGTGCGCCTGATTGGTCCAACGGGCGATAACGTAGGTGTTGTTCCGATTCGCCAGGCACTTCAGATTGCGCGCGATGCAGAGATGGATTTGGTGGAAGTTTCGCCGAATGCCGCGCCGCCAGTTTGTCGCGTGCTCGATTTCGGTAAGTTTCTTTATGAGCGCGAGAAGAAAGAACGCGAAGCCAAGAAGGCTCAGGTCAAGATCGAGGTTAAGGAAATTCGTCTGCGACCAAAGACTAACGAGGCACATCGTGGTTTTAAGGTGGATGACGCCCGCCGTTGGCTGAATCAGGGCCATAAGGTGCGCGTGACCATCAAGTTCCGCGGTCGAGAAATGGATTACCCGGAGATTGCGCTGGAGGACTTGCGAGAGATCGCTCAGTCGCTGGCGGATGTCAGTGTGATCGAGCAATCACCCATGATGGAAGGGCGCACGATGTTGGTTGTACTGGGCCCGTCCAAAGTGAAACCGGTGAAGGAAGTGAAGCCTGAGTAATTCAGGTGTTCTGGCCGGTAAGTAAAACCGTTCGTCTCCATGCAAAGGTGAAATCCCGCGGGAGTAAGTTTGACCCGCGGTTAATTATTTTGAAAGGAGTAAGCCGCTGTGCCCCAAAAGCAGAGATCTGGTAAGTTCAAGCTCAAGACCCACAAGGCGACGTCGAAGCGTTTTCGCCTGACGGCCTCAGGGCTATTGGTCCGTACGAAAGGTGGTAAGAGCCATTTGCGCCGCCATACTTCAAAGCGTACCAAAGCGCAGTTCCTCGAAATGGTACCCGTCAATGGACGCGGTATTATTAAGCGCATTCGTCGTTTAGTGCCGAATCTTAAGTAGGCAATCGTATCCGATTTTGAAATTTGCGGCTACCGGGTGTATGCAACTGGAAGGAAGGGTTCTCTCGACGAGTGACCCATCACCGACGCCCGGAGGTTTGCAGGAGGTTTGAAACATGCGTGTAAAAGGTGGTCCGCAAGGACATCTGCGCCATAAGAAAGTTTTAAAGATTACCAAGGGCCAACGCGGCTCCCGTCACTTTCTCTTTAAGCGTGCCAGCGAGGCTATGCTCAAGAGCATGTGGTATGCGACCCGCGATCGGCGCGTCCGCAAGCGAGATCTACGCAAGTTGTGGATTGCCCGTATCAATGCTGCTGCACGCTTGAACGGCATAAGCTACAGCCGCCTGGTATCTGCAATGAAAAAGGCCAATATTACAATCAACCGTAAGATGTTGGCTGACCTGGCTGTGCGCGATCCGCAGGCATTTGCTGCGGTTGTGGCTCAGGCCGTAAAATAACGAACTAAATTGTGTTAATACAAAAGGACGGCTTTGCGCCGTCCTTTTTGATTCGGGTGCCTGCTGGTCAGGCGACTTCTTTGGGGGTGGCTGGGTTCTTTTTCTCGGCAATGAAGGCGGCTTCGAGGGCCTGATAGATGGAGCGGACTTCGATGATTTGGATGTTTTCGGGCCAGGGTTCGGCTTTGCGCAGGCGCTTGGGGACAATGGCGACTTTGAAGCCGAGTTTTTGAGCTTCGCGGAGCCGGACGGGCATTTGTCCGGGCAGGCGCAGTTCGCCGGCGAGGCCAATTTCTCCGATCAGGACGGCGTCGGCGCGCACGGAGAGGTCTTTCATGGAGGAGGCGATGGCGGCGGCGACGGCCAGGTCGGCAGCAGGTTCGTCGATTTTCATGCCGCCGACTACGTTGACAAAGATGTCTTGTTCGCCGAGTTTGATGCCCACGCGGCGGGTGAGCACGGCGGCGAGCATGAGCAGGCGGTTGTAGTCGACGCCGTTGGGGGTGCGACGGGCGTTTCCGAATTGAGCAGGGGAGGTGAGGCCCTGGACTTCGACGAGCAGAGGGCGGGTGCCTTCCATGGTGACGGCAATGGCTGAGCCGGGGGCGTTGATCATGCGTTCGGCGAGGAAGGCTTCGGATGGGTTGGTGACCTCGACCAGCCCGCGTTCGCGCATTTCAAAGACGCCGACTTCGGCGGTTGCTCCAAAACGGTTTTTGACGGAACGGAGCAGGCGGTAGGCCTGGAAGCGATCGCCTTCCAGGTAGAGGACGGTATCGACGATGTGTTCGAGTACACGCGGCCCGGCGATGACGCCTTCCTTGGTGACGTGCCCGATGACGAAGACTGAGACGCCGCTGGATTTTGCCAGTTCGCGCAGTTGGGATGAGCATTCGCGGACCTGGGTGACTGATCCGGCGGATGAATCCAGTTCGGGTAGGTAGATGGTTTGGATTGAATCGACGATCAGAAGAACCGGGCGGACTTCGCGGTTGTGGTCAAAAATGGTGGAGAGATTGGTTTCGGTGACGAGGTAGAGGTTTTCGGGGAGTTTGGCGCCAGCGTCGAGCAGGCGGTCGGCGCGCATCTTGATCTGGCGTTCGGATTCTTCGCCGGAGACGTACAGAACACGCTGTTTTTTGGCCATTTCCATGGCCATCTGGAGCATAAGGGTGGATTTGCCAATGCCGGGATCGCCGCCGACGAGCACGATTGAGCCAGGGACGATGCCGCCACCCAGCACGCGTGAAAATTCGCTGATTGGGACGGGCATGCGTGGTTCTGGGTCGGTGGCGACATCGCCGATCTTGCGGGGGGCGGTGCGCCCGGTCAGCCCACGCGAGGCGTTGGGGGATTTGGATGGGGCTTCTTCCTGGACAAGCTCTTCGACCATGCTGCTGAAGGAGCCGCATTGTGGGCATTTGCCCATGTAAGAGGCGGATACGCGCCCGCATTGCTGGCAGACATATCGGGAATAGGATTTTGGCATATTCGGGTTCCTGTGGTTTTCAAGCTGGTGCAGGGCTGTTTTTGATCCAGTCAGAGGCGGATAAAATCTGGTCAGCAGGTGCCCATCATAACAAGGGTAAGGGGTTTTTTCGGTAAAAGTAGGATGGGTATATGCAAACCGAAGGACCCGAGAGTGGCTGCCATAGTATAACAGAATTTATGTTCTGAGTTTGGCCTGTGTTACCGGATGGGTGGGCTATTTTGAACGGGGGAAGGTTCCATCATGAGAAGAAAGGAATTTGTGTGGAGCAAAGCAGCGACTTTTGTTTTTGTGTGGGCAAGGGTTGGGTTGTTTAATGGCTGGGCCTGGTTTCCGGGCTGCCGGGAGTTTGGACTTGATCAAAATTGTCCGAATTGTGGGGTAAGCATGGGGTTGGCGTAGGGCAGGCGTCAAGCAGTGGATGTGGGTTGGGGGTATTATAGATTGGTAAGCGTTTCTCTTCTCCTCCTTTGAAAAGAGAGGCGGGGTCGGCGTCGCCGGCTCTCTTGATTCTTGGGAATGGCTGATTTGGAGCTTTTGGGCTGGATGATGGAGTTTTAGGCCTGTTTGGATCTGGCGGCTGTTTTTTGGGCTTTTTCTGGGATGTTATGGGGTAAGCATGGGGTTGGCGTAGGGCAGGCGTCAAGCAGTGAATTCGGAATGGGGGTATAGTAAACCTATAAGCATTTCTCTTCTCCTCCTTACGAAAAGAGAGCCGGGGTCGGGGCACCCCGGCTCTCTCGATTCTCGGGGGAGTTTTTTTGTTGAATATGGATGTGTTCTGCAGGTGGGTGTGAATGATTGACCGGGTGGTTGACTTGACATGCGGCTTGGCTGCATTCATAATCAGGATGAATTAACAGATTATCTTATTTACTTTGAAGCTAACGCAGGAGCGTGATATGGCAGAGAAAAAATTTAATTGGGGTCTTTTGGGTCCTGGACTGATTGCCCAACAGTTTGCAGATGATTTGAAGGTGGTGGAGGGCGCAGCGCTTTATGCGGTGGCGAGCAGTAGTATCGAGCGGGCGAGGGCGTTTGCGCTGCAGAATGGTGGCGAAAAGTCCTATGATTCTTATGAGGCTCTGGTCAATGATCCGCAGGTGGATGGGGTTTATATTGCCACGCCACACCGGTTCCATTTTGAGAATACCATGTTATGCCTGAAGGCTGGCAAGCCGGTGCTGTGCGAGAAACCATTGACGGTGAATGCCCCTGAGGCCAAGATCTTGATTGAAACCGCCCAGGCTGAGAAGGTCTTTTTGATGGAGGCGCTCTGGACGCGTTTTCTGCCAATTTTTGGACAGATCCGGGAATGGCTGGATGAGCGGGCGATTGGTGATGTGCATTTGTTGTCATCCACTTTTGGGTTTAGTATTCCCAAAGGCAAGGAACAGCGCTGGTTGAACCCGGAGCTGGCTGGCGGGACTTTGCTGGATATGGGTGTTTACCCTATCGCGACTTCACAATGGGTGTTGGGGCAGATGCCGGAATCTTTTGGGGCCAGGGCGATTGTGGGTGAGACCGGAGTGGATGAGCTGACTTCGGTGGTGCTCAAGTATCCGAATGAGATTATTTCGCAGTTCAGCACTAATTTTTTGAGTAATAATGTCAACGAATTCTTTATCTATGGCACCAAGGGTACGATCTGTATCCATGCCAATTATTGGGGCGCCAGTAAGGCGACCTTATCTGTGGACGGGCGGGATTTAACGGTTTCAAAGCCGCCGCGAGGCGGAGGTTTTGAATACCAGACCGAGGAGACTATGCGTTGTGTTCGGGCTGGTCTGTTGGAGAGCCCGGGGATGACGCACGCCCAGACGCTGGCGAATATGGATTTGATGGATCAGATCAGGGCAGTGATTGGGGTGAAGTATCCTTTTGAGAAGTAAGTGGCTGGCGAGTTGGTAAATGGCTGGGTTGAGTGCAGGGTTAACGATCTTCAGGTAGTTTATTTGCGCAAACAGGGCAAATAAACTACCTGAAATGAAACCTGGTGTGATTTGTGTAAACGGGAATTTGATCTCAGTTCAGTTAGATTTTAGGAGCCTGCTGAAAAAGTCCCCTTTTGAAAAACAAATTTTCGGGAAGTGGGTGATTTTATCGATATTAATGCCATATCTGCGGTCATCATCCCAAAATATGGCCACTTTCTTGGCCTGTTGTGGGAAATATTTTCACGGGATTTTCCAGAATAGGGGTTTTTCATAGCACTC
>CAINXK010000556.1 GCA_903854805.1 uncultured Anaerolineae bacterium | reverse complement strand
ATTACACCACCGAGAAGAATCGGCGTAATGATCCAGGTCGCATGGAACTGAGCAAGTACTGCCCGCGCTGCCGCAAGCACACCTCGCACCGCGAAACGAAGTAATTCGTAGGGACGCAGTGATTTGCGTCCCTACTTTTCCTAGGCCAGTGGCTCAATTGGTAGAGCTCTCGTCTCCAACACGAGTGGTTGTGGGTTCAAGTCCTGCCTGGCCTGCCAGAATAACAAGCGAAACGCCGTCTCCCCCGCATCGGGGAATTCGTGAGGCGGCGTTTTAGCCGTCAGAACAAGGAGCGTATCTTGACCGAGAAAAAAAACAATCCAATCGTTCATTTTTATCGTGAAACGGTTGGCGAGCTTCGCAAGGTAAGCTGGCCATCTCGCGATGAAGCTATGAACCTGACCATGATCGTTCTTGTGGTGCTGGTTGGCATGGCGGTGTTCCTCGGACTAATCGATCTCATCGGTGAGCAGTTACTGCAACTGGCGCTTGGCGTTTAATTATCGAAAGCTGAGGCTCCTATGAGTGCGAAAAACACTGAAGAACCCGCTCGCAAGAAATCTGAGGCCAAATCGCCTCGCCCGGACCTCTCGAGAATCCCCGAGTCGTCTGAGGTTCCTGTTGAAGCCACCGATGGACCAGCCTGGTATGTAATTCATTGCTACTCAGGCTATGAAAACAAAGTCCGGCACAACCTGGAACAACGCATCGAAACGATGGGCATGAAGAATATGATCTTCGATGTGGTTGTGCCTACCCAGGAAGAAGTTGAAGTCCGCGATGGCAAACGCCGCGTGGTGGAACGCCATATCTTCCCAGGCTATGTGTTGGTTAACATGGCCCTGACGGAAGAATCATGGTTCGTCGTGCGCAATACTCCCGGTGTAACTGGCTTTGTGGGTATGGGCAATCAGCCCACCCCCCTGCGACCTGAAGAGGTCAACCAGATCATCAAACGCATGGAAGCCGAAGTGCCGACGGTGAAAGTCAACTTCAAGGTTGGCGAGCGCGTTCGGATTGTCGATGGACCTTTCAATGACTTCCGCGGCACCGTCGCAGAAATTGACACGGAACGCACCAAAGTGCGTGTCATGGTTAATTTCTTCGGCCGTGAGACACCCGTCGAGCTGGATTTTCTACAAGTAGAGAAAGCGTAACCAGGCTTAACCGCCCGGTTACTTGGGAGGGTGCTCCCCAATCACCCGCTAAAACCATAACGCACCGGGGTAATACCCCCCGGCACAAGGAGTAAGCATGGCAAAGAAATTAAAAGCAGTTGTTCGCCTCCAGCTGGTAGCTGGAAAAGCCAATCCGGCGCCCCCCGTTGGCCCGGCCTTGGCTGGTCACGGCCTTAACATTATGGCCTTTTGCAAGGAATACAATGCACGCACATCCAATCGTCCTGGCGAATTGATCCCAGCCGAAATCAATGTGTACAGCGATGGTTCCTTCACCTTCATTCTCAAGACCTCGCCTGCGGCTTTCTTAATCCGCAAAGCGGCTGGTGTTGATAAAGGTTCCGGCGTGCCCAACAAAGATAAGGTGGGCAAGTTGAACCGCAGCCAGGTGAAGCTGATCGCCGAGGCAAAAATGAAAGATCTGAACGCCATCGATATCGAAGGCGCAATGAAACAGATCGAAGGCACTGCCCGCTCCATGGGCATCGCGATCGTAGAATAAATTCTGGTGGGAGGGCCGCATTGACGGTCCGTTTGCACCACGGAGGTTCAAATGGCGAAACACGGAAAGAAGTACATGGCCGCACTGGCCAAAGTAAATATTGATGAGCTCTACGCGCCGAAGGAAGCAATGGATCTGGCCAAGGCTACTGCCTTCACCAAATTCGATTCGACCATAGAAGTTCATATGCGCATGGGTCTTGACCCACGCCAGGCTGACCAACAGGTCCGCGATGTGGTTGTACTCCCCAACGGTTTGGGCAAGAGTGTGCGTGTGGCTGTCTTCGCTCAAGGCGAAGGCGCTATCGCAGCTCGTGCTGCAGGCGCGGAAGTGGTTGTGGATGACGACGAGACTTTTAGCAAGATCCAGGGTGGTTGGCTTGAATTTGACGTTGCCATCGCCACTCCTGACCTGATGGGCAAGGTTGGTCGTTTGGGTCGTGTACTCGGCCCACGCGGTTTGATGCCGAACCCCAAGGCTGGTACCGTTGTGCCTGCTGCTGATCTGCCCCGCGCCATCAACGAAGCCAAGGCCGGCCGTGTTGAGTTCCGTCTTGACAAAACTGCCAATATTCACGTGCAGGTTGGCAAGGCCTCCTTCCCGGTTGAAAAACTGATCGAAAACTTTGCGACACTGATGGAAGCCATTAAAAAGGCCCGTCCTTCTGGCGCAAAGGGCATTTACATTCGCCGCATCACACTGGCTACCACGATGGGACCTGGCATCAAAGTCGAGCCCAACGCAGCCCAATCAATGCAAGACGTCGAGTAAATTCTTACTCGTTGATCTGAACTGACAATCGACTTCGCCAAAGACGGTAGGTGTCATCGGGGTTTCGCCCCGGGACTTAATTCCCTGCCCAGGTGAAGACTGAGAGAAATCTCCCCTCTCCGCTCTGGAGAGTAAAAGTCTTTGCCTGGCGATTGTCAGGCAAAGACTTTTAATGAAAGGAGGTAAAAACTTTGGCTCTCTCACGACAGAAAAAAGAAAAAGTATTAGCCCAGTATCAGAAATGGGTTGATGACAGTCAGTCTGTAGTGCTGGTGGAATACACCGGTATTAAAATGGCGGATCTGGATATCATTCGCGCTAAGCTGCGCGATACCGGTGGTGAGTTCCACATCATCAAAAATACATTCGCCCGCAAAATTTTGGAAGCGAATGGCATGTCAGTGCCCGATGGGTACCTGGAAAAAAGCACAGCGATGGCGTTTGCATTCAAGGATGCAGCTGCTACTACCAAAGCCTTGACAGATGCGACCGTTAAAATGGAAGCAATCAAGGTGAAGGGCGGTTTCCTGGGTAAACAGTCTCTCAGTACTGTACAAGTTAAAGCACTGGCTGAACTTCCCCCGCTGCCCGTCGTTCGTGCAATGCTGCTCGGCACCTTGCAGGCTCCTGCCAGCAAACTTGTCCGCACACTGGCCGAACCGGCTCGCTCGTTGGCCTATGTCATCCGGGCTTATTCTGAACCGACCCCGGCTGCTGCGTAACCTTTACGCTGCAAATATTTTCACTCAAATCCAAAATTTTCTCTTAACGTAAGGAGTTTTTACGCAATGGCTGCTAACTTAGAAAAGATCGTCGAAGAACTGAGCGCGCTTTCCGTCCTGGAAGCTGCTGAACTTGTCAAGGCTCTGGAAGCCAAGTGGGGCGTTTCTGCCGCCGCTCCGGTTGCCGCTGCCGCCTCCGCTGGCCCCGCTGCCGCTGCTGAACCCGTCGAAGAAAAGACCGAATTCGATGTGGTCATCAAGGATTGTGGCCCCAAGAAGATCGAGACCATTAAGGTCATCCGCCAATTAACCAGCCTGGGCCTGGGCGAAGCCAAAGCCATGGCTGAAACCGTTGGTGGCAAAGTTCTCGTTGGTGTCGGCAAGGAAGCCGCCATGGATGCCAAGAAGAAGCTTGAAGAAGCTGGCGCTGTCATCGAGATTGCCTAGTTTTTTTTGAAACACAAACAAAAAAGCGCTCCTTTTGGGGGGCGCTTTTTTGTTTGCTTTTATGTGAATGAACCGCCAGGGCTGCGCTTCCGCGCTTACATGGCCAGCCCACCGACTTTGCGGATGACCATGACGACCTTGCCTTTGATTTCCAGCCTTTCGGTGCTTTTGATCAGAATAGGATCCATGGTGGGGTTGGCTGGTTGCAGGCGATAGCCGTCTTTTTCTTTGTAAAAATACTTAAGGGTGGTCTCATCGCGTTCCGGCAGCCAGACGGCAACCATCTCGCCATTATTTGCTTCAGAATTGTTCTCGACCCTGCGCATGATGACGATGTCGCCATCGTTGACCATCGCGTCGATCATTGATTCGCCCTGGACTTCGAGCGCAAACAGGCCGTCAACTTTTTTGGCGGGCAGCAGCGAGCGCGCAATATCAACACCGCTTTCTGCGTCGTAGTAGTTAAAGTCTGAAGCCGGGACGGGCATGGGCAGGCTTGCGCCGATTCGCCCGATGACAGGGATGTGCAGGAAGTCGCTGACTGCGGTCGCGGCGGAATGCAGCATACCGCCCAACTCTGCCAGCTTTTCGGGTACCACCCGCAGCCCACGTGAAATGTGCCGGTCACGTTCAATGTAACCCCATTTTTCGAGCTGTTCAAGATAGTAGTTGACGACAGATGTGGATGAAATATCTGTACGCTCTCCAATCTCACGGATTGAAGGGGGGTAACCCTCTTTTTCGGCATATTCCTGGAGTAACGCCATGATTTTCATATGGCGTTCGCTCAGACCTTTGGATTTTCGCACCATCATCATAGTTCACTCCTGACTTTATTAATCGCCACTCATGCCTGTCCTGGATTATCGTATTCCAGGACCGTTTCTCATGCCATCCGATTGAAGCAAGCCACTCTTTATGATCAACCAGCTGTATAACAAATGCTTGCTTTTCACTGAGAGCCTGTGGAGCTGGTTGGCAAAGAAATGCACGAGTAGAGTTATTTTAATAACCGCTCATTCGTTCTAAATATAAATATACTCGAATGCCTGTTCTATGTCAAGAGGGTATTTAATCAAGGGTTCTTCGTTTTGGCGCTGAACCATCCTGGTGCTGCTGCTTGGGCGATCAAAAATCGATGGTTTGCCCGGCAGGCCAGGTTTTGCAAACCAGGATGGAAGTTGGGGATACATTCTGAGCAGCGTTTGTTTAGACCCAGGTACGGCGTTTCATCCAGATGAACATGCCAATCGGCACACAGACGAAGACTGTTAGCGCCAGGCCGAAAGCGAGACGGCTGGTCCAGGCTGTCAGCCCGGCGACCGGTTCAAAGAAGTTCATCCCAAAGAAGCCTGTTAGAAAAGATATAGGCATGAAGAGCGTCGTAATGATGGTCAGGGTCTTCATGACGTCATTCATCCGGTTGTTGATGACAGAGAGATAGGTATCGAGCGAGCCGCTGATCAGATCACGCATACCTTCGTTGACATCGTGCAGGCGCACAAGATGGTCATAGATATCGCGGAAGAATATGCGGTCATGCGGGTCGATCACCTCAAAGTCGTCGCGGGCCAACTTATTCAGTACCTCGCGCTGCGGTCCGAGAATACGGCGCATCGATAGGATAATGCGCTTGAGGGTAAAGATGCGTTCAAGCGTATCAGGTTCGGCTCTGGTCAAAACTTCGTCCTCGACGCGATCGATCTGATCGTCGATAGCTTCGACCATCGGCATATATTCTGAGACCAGGTCATCGATTATCTTGTAGAGCAGGTGATCGGAACCATGCGATGTGTAGCGCCGGTCGCGAAAGAAGAGCGTACGGGCTTTCTCGATGAATCCAAGCGGCTGGTCGTGATGTGTGACCATGAAGTTCTTTCCCAGAAAGATATCCAGCTCATGGGTGGTAAGTTCCAGACCATCATTGCTGCTGAAGGCCATGGCATTCAGCACGAGATAGATGTAATCACCCCAGTCGTCCACCTTGGGAGTGTGGGTTTCCTGGAGCGCATCATCGACTGCCAGGGGGTGAAAACGGAAGATACCGGTCATGATCGGTTCAGTGCTGGCGTCAGGTTCGCCGTCGAAATCGATCCATAGCAGGGCTTTAGGGTTGGCGAGCAGATCGGCGTATTCCGTGATGGCAATCTCGGTGCGTGGTTCCTGGTCGGGTAAAAAGCACAGCGAACGGATCATGTTGTCTCCATACTGAATAATTTCAATGTTGAAGTTGATTATATTTAATAAAAATGCAAGTTCAATTCAATACATCAATAAATAACTTGACAATACTTTAATATTCTGTATAATGAATACAGAAAAGGAAAGTAGCTGCCGGGTGGCTAAAACCTTGCGCTGCTTTTGCCAGAAAATGATCTGCCCAGTTTATTATCAATTTTACTCGCTTTGCTGGGTGGCTGCGCCTGCCGGTTACCTTCCAGGAGTTTATATGAATAATGCTCTTACCCGTTGCCCTGTTTGTCAGAATGAATTAACCATTACGCGCCTGCGCTGCGAAGCCTGTGATACTGCGCTGGAAGGCCGCTTTTCCGGTGGCCCATTTGCCCATCTAACCCGTGAACAGATGGATTTTATTATGACATTTATCCGCTGCGAGGGCAAGCTTAACCGCGTGGAAGTTGAACTGGGGTTGTCTTATCCCACCTTGCGTAACCGTTTACATGAAATCATCCGCGTGTTGGGCTATGAGCCGGGCAAGGAAGAATCACCTGATGTCTTAGAAGACCGCCGCCGGCAGGTGCTCGAAGATCTGGATAACGGCAAGCTGACTGCAGATGCGGCCATGCGTATTTTGCGCGGGGAGGAAGCATGAGACAGAGCGTTTTGCCAATGAGCGGCAACGTCACGGTTCAAGTCGATGAAGTTGGCGGAGATCTGCAAGTTGTTGGCTGGGAACGGCCTGAGATCATCGCTAAAACAGATGACGATGAATTGAGCCTGACCACGGATGGGCAGACGATCCATGCCCATAGCGCTGGCGACCTGATCCTTTATCTGGCTCGCGATGTTAATTTGCGAATTGTGGACGTGGGCGGCGATGCTGATCTGCGCGCCTTATCTGGTGTTGTAGATATTCTCAACATCGGCGGCGATCTGCAGATGCGTAATGTGGGCAGTGTCACACTCAAAAATGTCGGTGGCGATATGTCGCTGCGCGGCAGTACCGGCGATTTGCTGGCAAATTCAATCGGCGGAGATGCTTCATTGCACGATATCGCGGGCGACGTAAAGATCACTGTTGGTGCAGATCTTTACCTGCGTGGCTCCGAAAAAAATGTCTATGCGCGGGTTGGAGCTGATGCAGCGCTTTATCTGCGCCCACTGCCTGGCTCGAATGTAAACGTCCTGGCTGGCAGCGATATCTTGCTGCGTCTGCCTGCCAGGGTGAATGTGGAGCTGAATCTGCAGGGTTGTGATGATGAGTCCATTCGGGTTGATTTGCCGGGCGTCAAGCCTGTTGAAGTTGGCCTGTTCCGCTCGCTGGTGGTTGGTGAAGGTGGTGCCAAGGTGATGCTGCAATCTGGTGCAGAAGTGATTGTCACCAGCCGGGATGAAGAATGGGATAACGTCGCTGAATTTGATCCGCTTGGGCGTGATGGCCCTTTTGCTGCGGGCGAATTTCCCGGGCTTTCATCCGATCTGCATGAGCGCATTTCGCGCAAGGTGGAAGAAGCCACCCGCCGGGCCTTGGAAGCATCCATGCGTGCCCAGGAGCAAAGTGGGCGTGTGCAGCAGCGGGTGGAAACTGCCATGCGCCGCGCCGAAGATAAAATGCGCACTGCCGAGCGCCGTTCCATGCACATGGGTGTCAAGATCGGCCGGTTTGGAGCCGCAGTCGACAGCCCGCGCCCACCCATGCCGCCTATCCCACCGGCAGCTCAACGCCCGGCGGCTGAACCAGTATCTGATGCCGAGCGTCTGGCTATCTTGAAGATGCTGCAAGAAAAGAAAATTACCATCCAGGATGCTGAGAAGCTGCTTGCCGCATTGGATGGGAAATAAGGTGCCGAGATGACTGACAGCGAACGCCAACAAATCCTTAAGATGATCGATGATGGTAAAATCTCTGCCGAGCAGGGCTTAATTTTGATGCAGGCTTTGGATGAAGCCCCAGAAGATGAAGCTGATCTGACCGATCTGCCGGCTGATGAGCTCATTCCAGCGGTCGGACAGCCGCAGATCGCGGCCAATCCGGCCGGGCCGAAGACAGATCCGGAATTCGATCGCAAGGTCAACCGCTTTCGGAGCCTGTGGACTATCCCGCTCTGGTTGGGAGTTGCCATCACGGTCATGGGGGCGTACTGGATGTATGCCGCGCTCCAGGTTTCAGGGCTGGGTTTCTGGTTCTTTTTTGCATGGCTGCCTTTTTTATTTGGCGTTCTGCTAACGGGTTTGGCCTTTTCCAGCCGGACTTCGCGCTGGATCTACATTAACGTAAAACAGAAGCCAGGCCAGTCTCCGCAGCGCATTGTGCTGATTTTCCCGCTTTCACTGGTCAGTTGGGTTCTGCAGTTTGTCAAATCCAGCGTGCCAGATGGAGATCGTGGACCGGTCAATGAAATCATGGATGCTTTATTTGCAAGCACCCTGTCGAGTGAGCCACTCATGGTGGATGTGGACGATGAGGATGGCCAGCATGTGCAGGTTTATATCGGATAAGGAGCCCAAATATGGCGACGGCTGAAGAACGAATGCGAATCTTGAAAATGATCGATGAAGGCAAGATCAGCGCCGAGGAAGGCGCTAAATTGCTTTCTGCCCTGAGCGAACCCCGGCGCGGACCGAACGCGCCCATGCCGCCGCGTATGCCAGGGGCGGCACGTTGGCTGCGCGTGCGCGTCACGGATGTGGCGAGTGGGCGTTCCAAGGCCACTGTTCAAATTCCGCTGGCGCTGTTGGAATCTGGAATGAAGATTGGCGCGCATTTCGCCCCTGAGGTGGAAGGTGTTGATATGGCCACCATCATGGAAGCGCTGCGTTCTGGTATGACCGGCAAGATTGTGGATGTTTTTGACGAAAAAGATGGCGAGCATGTCGAGATTTTTGTTGAATAGTTTTGCCCTGGCCTGAAGGCGCGTGGTTTGCCATGCTGCCGTATTAATTTCTTGACTCCGGATGGGCTGGATGAATAAAGTTGGAAAAAATGCGTCGCAGATCCCTGAATAAATATATCTAATTAAGCCTTGGTGTGTTAGAAGTCTTGGCACAAATTCTGGGAGAATTCGATTGAAAAATAAGCGCGGAATGCTGGTCAAAGTGTGTGACTATGTCTTGATTTCCCTTGGCCTGGTCATGTTTTTCAACCTACCGCATCGCATCAATTCGGATGGCCTGGAGCGATACATGGCCCTGGCCGAATTATTGACGGGTGGAAAAGTTTCGAATACCAAGTTTTCGCTGATCGGGCCAATTTTTTCCACACCCTTGTATTTCCTGGGGAATTTTTACCAGTCTGCCAGGTGGTGGTGCGAACGCTACAATTTTGTATTGTTTGTATTAGGCTTGGTTTGCATCCACATGCTCCTTTTCCGCAAGGTGGACAACGCATTCCTGAGACAATTCATTATTATCCTGATATTTGGCTCTATGTTTTCGCAGCATCAGATGGACTATTTTGGAGAGGTTTTTACAGCTATCCTGGTCGGAGTTGGGATGCTCGCGGTAACACAGGGTTATGTATTCAGCGGATGGGCCAGTATAATATTGGGGGTTGCAAACACTCCAGCGACCCTCGTGGGGCTTGGTTTTGTCGTTTTAGCACTGGTTCTGAAATATAAAAAAGGAAGATATATTCTGATCCTGGGTTTGACATTGGCAGTGATTCTGCTAGAATCATGGTTCCGGAGTGGGGGGATTTTTAGTTATTCTGGTAACGGCGGGTATGCCACTTTTATGCCTTATTCCGGCCGCGCCGGTTTTAGCTATCCGTTATTCTTTGGCTTGCTATCCATCCTATTTTCATTCGGCAAGGGGATCTTCTGGTTCGCTCCCGGTTTGCTCATGCGCGTAAAAAAAGGACTGCCAGGCCTTAGCGCAGCGTTCCGCGAAACCTATCAACTTTGGATTCTATTCCTGGTTGGCCTGGTGTTGGTTTACTCAAAGTGGTGGAGTTGGTATGGCGGTTGGTACTGGGGTCCCCGTTTTTTTCTGTTCGCATCCATCCCTGCTTCCTTTGCACTGGCTGCCAATCTGCATGATCAAGAGAGGTCGGCCAAATTAAACCTGGCGATCCTGGCGATACTATCCTGGTCTTTGTGGGTTGGTCTGGATGGTGCTGTGTTTGGACAAAATAATATGTCTGTATGTATCGCGAATGATTACAAATTGGAAGCGCTCTGCTGGTATGTGCCGGAATTTGGGGCCCTATTCAGACCATTCGTGGACATGGGTGACAAAATATTGTCTATAAAAACCATCTCATTCTGTTTGCTCTATCTTATTGTTTTTTTCCGATTGGCGCTTCCTGTGTTTGCTCAACTCTGGCGCGTAGGCATAGCCAGATTGATGGAATTGAAACAGGGTTTTCGGTTGCAATTTTAGTCACGCGTGCGGCACCCACCTTTCTGTCAACTTGTTCCAAACAATAATCTTTCGGATGGTGAGACCATCCGAAAGATTATTGTTATTGGCGAGCTCAGTGTTGCTTATCACCATCCTAATCTTGGCAGTGCGAACCGCTTTACGCACAAATCTTTGGAAAATTTATTTTGTGCTCCTAGCGATTGATAAACCCCTGGCCAATTAGTTCAGGTTGTAAATGATAGTGCTCAAAGAACCATTGTATCGCGTCGTGGATGCTTTCCAGCAGTGGGCGTGATGTGTAGCCCAGTTCGCGGCTGGCCTTGGCGTGGCTGATAAAAGAATTGCTTTGCAATACTTCCAGTGAATATGGTGTGAAGCGCGGACTGGCCTGGCTAAGCCGGTAATACAATGGGGTGAAGCGTGCCGCGAATTCTGCCAGGGGCAAAGGCACCTTGAAGCGCGCAAATCCATTGCCGGTAACCTCGTGGACAGTATCCAGCAGATAGCGCACCGAGATGCGCTGTCCTGAAAGAATGTAACTTGACCCGCTCAGACCTTTTTGCGCGGCAGCGATCAGCCCATCGGCCACGTCGCGCACATCCACAAAATCATAGGCGCCATCTACATACGGGGTCAGCCTGCGCAAGGCGGCCGAACGGATGACCTCGCCCATCATCGAACTTCGAAAGTCGAATGGACCGATCACTCCGGTTGGGCAGGCAATTACAGCGTCCAGCCCGGCCTGGACGGCCCGCTGAACTTGCAGGGTAGCCTGCGCTTTGGACTGATCATAGACACCATACGTGTTTTCAGGATCATAGGGCACAGCTTCATCCACGGTTGTGCCATGTGGGATGCGTGCCAGGGCATGGATGGAACTGGTGTAAACCAGGCGTTCGACCCCGGCCCGCACGGCGGCTTTGAGCACATTGACGGTGCCCTCGACGTTGACGCGCCGGATGAGCATGTTCTCGCCCGGCATGATCGAGATAATCCCGGCCAGGTGAAAAACCTGCCGCACGCCTTTCAAACTTGCATCCAGCGAAGCATTATCGAGCACATCCCCGTGGATCAGCTCCACGTCCACGCCATGCAGTGAGTTAGTATTTTCACCTGGCAGGGTTAGGGCGCGCACCTTTTCGCCCTGTTCAACCAGCTTGCGGACCAGCACGTTGCCGATATGACCGGTGGCACCTGTGACCAGGATGGTATTTTTTGACATGTTGATTTGACGCTTCCTTTTCATTTATCTTCTGCGGCAGGCTGCGGATAAGAGATTGGTTTTCCTGAATGCATGCCTGAGCGGAATTATTTTGATCTGCTGCGGAAAATAATTTCTGTAAAAAATGCGACTTATAGGCAGGAAAATTAAACACTGCTAGAGCGTTTGGGTGTGTGCCGGGCTGAAAATAGGATTTTTTTGCGGGGCAGTCGTTGGGGGTTCCCCGAAGTTCTTCAGCTGCCCGGCTGTGGTATATGCAGGGCCGCCCACCGATCCTGGTTCATTTGCAGGCAGTCGGTGATGGGTAATATCTTAAATTGGATGCCGCTCAGCAAATACGTCTATACATTCATTATATCTCATCTGGCAAGTCAGCTGGTTTGCTCTGTTTCCACGCTTGTTAGCGGACCAGCGGCGATGTGTTGGCCGCAGGCACCAATCATTCCTCGCTCATATCCAGAACGCGCAGCCAGATTTGACGATCGTGGGACTGGGAGCGATGTTCAAACAGGTAGACTCCCTGCCAGGTTCCCAGGCTCAGCCGGCCATCGTCGATTGGGATGCTCAGGCTGGTATCCGTCAGCATGGCGCGGATGTGAGAGCTGGCATCATCCGGGCCTTCTGTATCGTGGGTATACCAGCGATCGCTTTCGGGAACGAGTCTTTCCAGTGAAGTTTCCAGGTCGGCCTGGGCACTTGGGTCAAAGTTTTCGTTGATGGTCAGGGAAGCAGAGGTGTGCGGGCAATACAGGAAGCACATGCCCTGGCGTACTTTCCAACTACGCAGCTGCAGATTGACCTGGTCGCTGAAGGCGTACAGACCCTTGCCGCGCGTGGGCAGGTCCAGACTGATTTTTTGCCATTTCATACGGAGAGTTCCTTTTGTCAGTTCTCGAGATGCATACTGCCTGAATATAGTGACAAAACTATCAACGGTGTTTTTTGCCCTGCAGGATCATGATTTCATAGAGCGCCGGGCCGTGGATTTCTTCCTGTATTTGGCCCAATTGGATGCTGAGATCCAGGCGGGCATTGAACCGGAAGTAATAGGGGTTGGCGAACAGCCGTAAAAGGTGACGCTGCCAGGCGGGAAAGCTGGTTAGCAGGCTGATGCCTTCGATCAGTTCAGGGTCGCGCAGTTTGAGCTGGATCGTATCTGCGCCTTGCTGCCATGTGAAATCCACCTTGCGAGGGTAAGCCCGCCCGCTGGGGTGGCGTGCCAGCTCGCTGGTTTGCATGCTGAGTGGCAGCCCGTCACCAATCAGGATCTGACTGCCTTTGGCGAGCATAAAGACCGGCATGCGCGTGTAGCCGTACTGTTTGGCGCCGACCTGTTCGACATAAATAAGTGTATATTCGCCGAGATGGGCGCGGCCCCAATACCAGTGATCCATGACCTGGTCCAGCCCGACATTACCCCAGTTGTGGTCGTGATAACCGCTGCCCTTGACGCTATAGGTTTGACCGTCAAAGCTGATGGTGCCTTCCACGCTGCCATAAGGGATGGCCGGCAGCCAGGCAAAAAAATGTTCAAGATCGCCAAAATAGGATTTCCCTGCACCCGGACGCCAGGCTGGCACCAGCCCGGTAAAGGTCAGGTTGGCGGCGATGCCGTCCAGGCTGGCCCGCAGCCGGTAAGTGTGCAGGTCACCTGAGCACCAGTTTTCTCCGATGTGCACCGCGCAGGTTACTTTGGATGCAGCGAACTGATCTGGACCGAGAAAGGGAAATTGGGCAATTTTGGTGCCATCGGGGCGGGTGATGGTTATTGATACGCCGGGTTTGAGCGGGCCATTGCGTTCCAGCAGGGGCTTGGTGGCAAATACGATCACGGCGGTACTGCCTTGCACGCCAGGGTCGTTGGTGGGGTCATCAAAATGTGCGTCAAAATACCACCATTCAAAGCTGCCGCGATCGGTTGAGGCACGCTGGCCATCCTCCCAGGGCTGGATCGTCTCGCTTAAACCCTCGCGGGCTAGAAATTCTGGTGTGGTGCCAAAAATAACGGGTTTTGTCATTCAGTCCTCCAGCTCCCAGGGGGCGTGATGCTTGTTCAGGCCAGCGCCTGAAAGTGAAGCGCGCAGGGGTTCTGCCAGTTTTGGAAACAAATCGGCAGCGGCGGAAAGCAGCCCAAAGTTGCCTGCCAGCATCATATCACCGAAGGGGGTGGCGAAATAGGGCTTCAGCGGGCTGCTGGATTGGGGCATTGGGTCTTGATATGTGGCGAAGAGCGAGCGGCGCGGACCGCTGACAACCAGATCCCAGGTTTCCAGCCCCAGTTCAAGCGGGTCTGTTCCGTAAACCAGGGCACCGTGGCCCATGTCAGCGAAAACATCGGCGTGTTTGAGCGAACCATCGGCCAGGGCGCGCAGGTAGTGCTCAAGCTTGGGGCGGTCGATCTCGCCGGTGTGGTGTTCAAAGATTCCTTCGATGCCGGCCGGCCCCAGACGAAAGGCGATGGTGTGGAAGTTGCCGATGTTGACAATTAACTTGCGTTTGCGTGCAGCGCAGGTGGGGTCGAGGCTGGCACCCAGTATAGCGGCTGGGGCGGTATCCATGACCAGCAGCGGACAGGGCAGGTCGCTGGCGCTCGAGGCCACCGCCTGCAGGCGGGTCATGGCTGCCGGGATGGCTTCAGCGCTGAAGGCAAAGGTTGAAAGTGCGTTTTTAACGCGGATGCGTTCGTCCAGGTAATCGAAGCGGAACTGCCGGTCGGAGATGCCGGGTGGGGAATTGCCATGGTCAAAAACGGCCACGCAGACCGCGGCCAGGTCGTTGAGTGAAACCTGGAAGCGCGCGAAGGTTTCGGCGATCAGCGCAAAATCGAAATCTTTCAAATCGAGGCGCAGCACGCTGGCGGAAAGGCGCCGGGCTTCATCATCAGAGATGATCCGGATACCCAGGCGTTCGACTTTTTCGAGCTCGTCGTTGAAGGTGCGACCGGCGGAAGCTGTGGCATAGATGGGCAGCCCGGCGCGCGCATGTGCCTCGGCGGCCCAGCTTGAAGGCCCTCCGCCCATGGTTGTGCCGGTCAGCAGGATGGCTTCGCCCCGGGCTGTGGCGGCTTTGATCTGGCGATACACCAGCATGGTGGGGGATGGCAGCACCAGTTTGAAGCCGTTTTCAAGGTCAAGATTCGAATCATACAGAAAGATATCCTGGGTGCCGGTGCCAATATCCACGGTTAGTATTTTCATGGTTTATCCTGGTAGCGAGTCTGGTTGCACATTAAAAGTATACCAGAGTGATGTTTCAGAATCTATAACCGACCGGACGATGCTTACGCTTCAACGCTTGTTGGCTGCGCCAGGCAAAAAATCTTTCAGGCGGGCTCGGTTGGCAGAACATTTTGCCGTTGCCAATGCATTCCCGATCCTTTTAGACGGACTTCCAATACCAAATTATTGGCACTTTCCGCGATATTACTGGCGATTGGCCAACCATTTTGTTGAAAAACAGGATATTGCATTTGCGATTCACGCTTTTTCAGATATGCCAGATTTTTCTGCAGGATTTCCGACTCATTCCTAACATTTCATTCATGAACTCTGTATCTCGCCTAAAAGGCATCCATGCATTCATGGCTTTAATCCCCCCAGGCTATGATGCACCTCCGTTTCTTCTCTTCTACTATCTTACAGCGCTTTGCGAAAAAATGAAACACACCCCTTTGAATGAAATACCGTGCTCCTTTATGATTCTGAGCTAAAATGATCTAAATATTAATCATTGCCACCTGCCGCGCAAGCAGCCAAACTGCTGTGCTCGGTTGAAACCCACGTTTCAAAAAAAGAAACACTATCCAGTAAACCAGTGCAGGTGAGCCTAGTGAACCAGCTTGAAACCTTAAAAGCCGAAATCGAAAACATCAACCCCTTATCCAGCCGGATCGACGCACTCAACGAGCTGGCCTGGCGCTGGCGCTACCGCGAAAAAGAACAGGCCCTGCAGATTTGCCTGCGCACCCGCCAGCTATCTCAAACTGCCGAATTTGAAGAACATCCTTATCAGATTGGGCTTGCAACCGGCCTGGCAACCTCCAGCTTCATTCACCAAATCCGCTACGATCTCGACGAGGCCATGACCGAAGCCATCCAGGCCCTGACCATCCTGGAAGGCTTTCCTCTACTGCCCGCTGCCAGCGATGCCCGCATCTCCATCGGTTGGATTAACCTGACAGTCGGTGATTTCTCCACCGCCCTGGAATACGCCCTGCCCGCCCTGCAGATCGCTCGAGAAATTCACGACCTGGAACGCCAGGCCTACGCCCTGGATGCGCTTGGCAATATCTATTGCAAATCAAGCGATTACGACCATGCCCTCGAAAACCACCACGAAGCCTTGCAACTTGCTGAAAAAATCGCCATTCCTGAAATCAGCATGATCCTCTTTAACAACCTGGCCAACACACTCTTCGAAATGAAACGCTTTAGCGAAGCCCTGCCATACAGCCTGAAAGCTATCGATCTGGCTCGCAACCTGGGTTTATTATCCGAAGAATTAATTGTAATCACAACCATTTCAGAAATCCTGGTCGGATTGAAATCATTTGAAGAAGCTGGAATGTACCTGCAAGACGCATTGACCAAATATCAAAATAGCAATCTGGCCCAGCCCTACGTTTTCATGCTAATCATGTTCGGTCTGGCGGGCCTAAATATGGATCAAGAAAAATACCCGATTGCCGAACCTTTCCTGTTCCAGGCGCTTGAGATTGCTCGCCAATGTGATTTTAAGACCACCCAGATGTTTTGCCACCAGCAGTTGTGCACCATTTACGAAAACACCGACCAGTACCGGCTGGTTCTGGAGCACTTCAAACAATTCCATGCGCTGCAGGTCAGCGTCAGTGGCAAAGACATGGCCCGTAAAATCGCCCTGCTCAAAGCCGAATACCGGATCGAGCTTTCCCGGCGTGAAGCCGAAAGTTTCCGCACCCAAAATCGCGAGCTGATGCACGAAATTGAAGAGCGTAAACGCGCCGAAGATGCCATGCGCGAAAGCAATGGGCTGCTTTCTGCCTTTATGCAATACTCACCAATTTATATTTTCATAAAAGCTGTGACCCCCACCACAAGCCGGGTTTTGAAAGTCAGTGATAATTTTCAGGATATGATTGGCATCCCGGCCGCCGAAATGGTCGGAAAGACCATGCAAGAACTGTTTCCGCCTGAACTGGCGGCACAAATGACGGCTGACGATTGGTCTGTCGTTTGCAACGGTGATGTGCTGGAATTGAACGAAGAGTTGGATGGCCATACTTATTCCAGTTTCAAGTTCCCATTTTCGGTGGGGGAGAAAACCTTGCTGGCTGGTTACAGCCTGGACATCACCGAACGCAAGCGTATCGAACAGGCCCTGGCGCAGACTACCGCCCGTTTAACGCTGGCGGTTCGTGCGGGCGGCGTGGGCACCTGGGAGTACGACCTCATCAACGACCGGTTGACCTGGGATGACCAAATGTACCACCTGTATGGCATCACCCCGCAGGACTTCAGCGGCGCATACGACGCCTGGCAGCAGGGTCTTCACCCGCAGGATCGCGAGCACAGCGACGATGAAATTCAGGCTGCGCGACGCGGCGAAAAGGAATTCGACACTGAATTCCGGGTGATCTGGCCGGACGGCAGCGTCCACGATATCCGCGCCCTGGCGCTCGTACAGCGGGATCAGGCTGGCGAGCCGCTCTCGATGCTCGGAACCAATTGGGATGTCACCGACCAAAAGCGCATACTCAATCAATTGCAGCTTTCCGTCTTCGAAAAGGATGCGCTGCTTCTCGAGGTGCAGAAACTAGCCCGCACCGATGCGTTGACCGGGCTGAACAATCTGCGCTACTTTAACGAACTTGCCGGGCATGCCTTCGAAGTGACCCGGCGCTATCATCAGCCCCTCTCTCTGATCATGTTTGACATCGATAAATTCAAAAGAATAGAACTACTGTTGTCAATAAAATTGAGTGTTTAGAAGATGAATTGAAAATTTCATTATTTAAAAGAATTCAAGGCAGACCT
>CAINXK010000555.1 GCA_903854805.1 uncultured Anaerolineae bacterium | reverse complement strand
TATTCCCGGTTTGAGTGTGGTGGTGCCGTCCAATCCGGCTGACGCGGGCGGATTGATGCTTGCGGCGCTGGGATTGGGTTCGCCGGTGGTGTTTATGGAACACAAGCTGATCTCGCCGGTCTGGCTGGATTTCCTCGGCTCGGGCGGGCGTGATACGGTCAGTTATGATGTGCCAGCGCTTGGGGCGCGTGGGCCAGTGCCGCAGATCTGGAAGCCGCTGCCAGTGGGTGTGGCCTCTGTCTGTCGTCCGGGTTCTGATCTGACGATTGCAACACTGGGGGTCGGGGTGCACCGCGCGCTGCAGGCCGCCGGCATCCTGGAGCGCCAGGGGATTTCGGCGGGAGTGATTGATCTGCGCTGGGTGGCGCCGTTGGATAAGAACACGCTCTGCAGTGAGCTTGCGCATACCCACCGGCTGCTGGTTGTAGATGAAGACTACCAGGGTTTTGGCCTGTCTGGTGAGCTGGCAGCGGTGGCGTTGGAGGCCGGGTTGGACTTCAGGTATGCGCGGGTTTGTACACAGACCACCATTCCGTATGCCCGGCATCTGGAGGATGCGACTTTGCCGAACGTGGACCGGATCGTGGCGGCTGCCATGCAGCTGACGGATGGAAAATAAACAGGATCACGGGTAGTGTTTATTATCCAGAAAAATTTTAATAGGGCGGGGGGAGCAGCCGCAAATTTTCTTGTAGGGGGTTTGCCGTGTTAATGCCGGAAGCGAATCGCGATCAGGCCTAGATTGTGATGGAGCGTATCCGTCAGACGCTAATGGCTGTTTCATTTGAGCTGGATGGCAAGCTGGTCTCAATTTCCATCAGTTCTGGGATTGCCAGTTTATCAGGCGACCAGGAAACCTTTGATATGTTTTTGAGCAGGGCTGACCAGGCGCTTTACCGGGCGAAAGAAGAAGGACGCAATCGCGTGGCAATGGAGATGGATTAAAGATCAGACCGCTGCCCTGGCTCGCCTTCGATCCAGACTGTCGATCCAGACCGGACGGTTGATCCTGATTTAGGTTATAATCTTATCTGGTTTTGGAAGCAAATCAGCCACAAGCAATGTTCACATCAATAAGGGCACCACTATCAGAAAGACCCATGTCTGAGCTTGCCATCCTGGGGTTCTCAAAGTCGTGGATTGAGTTGAGATAGTGGTGATACCACCGTGCTGATGATAGCCGCACGCACCTGGACGTATCCGTCTGGGGTGTAGTTAAGTGTTATCTCCAGGCTGTTTTTGTTGGATATTTCAATGGTTTGTTGAACAAGACAAGCCAAAATTAATCGCAGCATGGATAGGCAAATATGCAACAAAATAACGCTTCGGATACCACTGAACCAAAATTCAACACAGTCTGGCTGCCCTTGCTGGTGGGCGTGTTGATCTTTGCGAGTATCAGCTTGCTGGCATGGGTATTGAACCAGCAGCAAAAGGTTGCACAGTTTACTACACTCCAGTCTGAAAATAGCAAGGTAGCGACCTATATCGATGCCGATATACACAGCCGGATATTGACCTTGCAAAGACTGGCCAATCACTGGGGGATTCACAACGGCTTGACGAAGCTAGAATTTAGCGCTGAGGTGCAGTCGATCATCAATGATCTGCCAGGTTTCCAGGCGATTGAATGGGTGGATGACAGTTACCATGTGCGCTGGATCGTTCCATTGGTCGGCAATGAGGCTGCCCAGGATTTGAATCTGGCGGCCGAAGAAAAAAGAAGAATTGCGTTGGAAACCGCCAAGGATTATGGCGCTCCAACCATGACGCTGCCGGTCGACCTGGTGCAAGGTGGTAAAGGCTTCCTGGTCTATATTCCAATTCATAGCAATGGGCAATTTAATGGATTTATTCTGGCTGTATTTCGGATCGATCCCTGGCTCAATTATGTCCTGGCCGCCCAGGAACCCCAGGATGTTGAAGACAAACTGAGAACTTCCCTGAGCATGGATGAAATCCCGGTTTTCAAACAGACTGGCTGGGATGCTTCCCAGTCGAGTAATATGGAGGCCTCGACCACCATTAATATCCTGGATCATCGTTTTACAGTTCGCTCCCAGCCGACAGCTGTGCTTACGATTGGCAGTAATAGTTATTTGCCACAATTGGTCATTATTGCAGGTTTACTGGTAGCGCTTCTGATTGCCTCGATGGTGCGCCTGTCCCAGAGAGCAATTTCTGAAGTCTGGCGGACTTATGCGGCCAAGTCGGCTTTGGAATCTGAAATTCAGGAGCACCAAAAGACAGCCGGGGAGCTTCAATACACCTTGTCGCGCCTGGATATGGCCACAAAGGCGGGCGGCATCGGGGTCTGGAGTTGGCATGTTCCAACCAATTTTCTGACCTGGAACGAGCGCATGTATTCCCTTTTTGACATACCACCGGATGTGATGCCGATGTATGCCACCTGGCGCAACGCCATTCATCCCGATGATCTGCTGGCAACTGAAACGCATCTTAATAACGCTGTGCTGGGTAAGGCGATCTTTAATACTGAATTTCGGATCATCCTCAGCAACGGCAGCGTGCGCTACCTGGGTGCCGCAGCCAGTGTGGAGCGCGACTTTACGGGACGGCCCAACCGTGTGAACGGTATCAATTGGGATCTGACCGAACTCAAAGAAGCAGAGTTGACTTTGAAGAAGAGTGAAGAGCAGGTGCGCCTGCTGCTCAATTCAACCGCTGAAGCGATCTATGGGATTGACATGGATGGTAATTGCACCTTTGCCAACCCGTCCTGCCTGAGGTTATTGGGCTATACCGATGTTGGGCAGCTGCTAGGCACGAACATGCACTGGCGTATCCACCATTCGTATCCGGATGGGACTCGCATGCCGGTGGAAGATTGTTATATTTTCAAGGCGCTGCGCGCAGGTATCGATGTGCACCGCGATGATGAAGTTTTGTGGCGGGCCGATCGAACCAGTTTCCCGGCCGAATACTGGTCGTATCCACAGATCGCTGCTGGCAAGGTGACCGGTGCGGTGGTTACCTTTATCGATATCACCGAGCGCAAGCTGGCGGGCGACTTGCTGATTACCGAAAGGCGCCGGCTTGCGGCCATTTTGGAGGGCACATTTGCAGGTACCTGGGAATGGAATGTGCAAACCGGCGAAACTGTATTCAACGAACGTTGGGCGAATATCCTGGGGTACACGCTGGCAGACCTCGCGCCTGTTTCGATTGAGACCTGGACGAAATTCGTGCATCCGGATGATTTGATCCTGTCGAATGAATTAATCCAGAAACACTTTAATGGTGAATTGGATTATTACGAGTGCGAAACGCGCCTGCGCCATCGAGATGGTGTTTGGGTCTGGGTGCTGGACCGTGGAAAATTAACAGCCAGGACATCCGATGGCAAACCACTCTTGATGTCTGGGACACACCAGGATGTTACCGAACGGAAGGTGATGGAAACTGTCCTGCGCCAGAGCGAGGCTCAAAACCGGGCGCTCTTGAGCGCGGTTCCCGACCTGATCTTTCGCATCCAGCGCGATGGCAATATCCTGGATTACAAGGCCAGTTCAACCGAGCTGCTGCTTGTGCCTGCCGAAAAGATGATCGGATATTCATTATTCAGTATCCTGGATGAACCATCTTCTGTAGAAGCCAGAGCCTGTATTGATAAAGCGATCCAAAGCGGGCAGGTCCAATCGATGGAATTTAACCTTAAGCTGGGAGAATCCACGCACATTTTCGAAGCGCGTTTTAAGAGCAGCGGGCTTGACGAAGTTTTGACAATCATTCGAGATATCTCCGAACGCAGCCGCTTGGAGCAAATGAAGTCCGATTTCATCAACCGGGCGACCCATGAATTAAGAACACCCATCGCCACCATGCTGCTGATGGTGAACTTGCTGGATGATCATCTGATTGGCAGCGAAAATGAAGAATATTGGGGTGTCTTGAAGGGTGAGTTGAATCGCGAGCGCAGGCTGGTTGAAGATCTATTAAGCGCGGGACGCCTGGAAAGCGACCAGTTCCAGTTTAATTTCCGGTCGGTTGAGATCTTGGAATTGATCACCCGGGTGATTGATGAATTTAAAATTGCCGCCCATGAGCGCAATATTACCCTGACTTTTGAATCGCTGCTGCTGCAGATGGATACCCCAGCACTGGTCAGGGCGGATGAGAGCGCTCTGACCCAGGTATTTATCAACCTGGTCAGCAATGCCATCAAATTCACGCTTGTTGGTGGCAAGGTGCATGTGCGCGTTCAAGAATCAGATTCCGGTATCCTGGTATCCATCAGCGATACGGGCATGGGCATTCCGAGCGAAGATATGCCGATGTTGTTCAACCGGTTTTTCCGCGGGACCAATGCGGTCGAACAGGAAGTCCAGGGTACGGGGATTGGATTGTTTATTGTGCGCTCCATTCTTGATAAACATGGCGGCAAGGTGCAGGTTGCCAGTGAACTGGGCATGGGCAGCAAGTTTGAGGTATGGCTGCCGGAAGTGAAGGAATAAAAAATAAAATAGTGGGGCGCATAATTGTGTGCCCCACTATTTTACAGTCCAAATTTACATGTATTTTATTATGTTATTCGTAGTGGCATGGCATAATCAAATCAAAATATTATTTTGTTGTATTTGCTCACAGGGCGCTAAGAACAGGCGCAAAAACTCCACTGGCGGAGGAAAACCACCGATTTTTAATCGTCCGAACAGCTGGACCAGGATGTTAAGTGCCAAAACGAAGAGCTCGTGCGTAGATTCATTTGTTGTTGGATATTGACGATGCCAGGTTGCAGGTTAGCTCTATGAACTGGCAATATTAACTCACGATTATCAACCATCCCACCCATTGCAACCAAAAGAACCTGGAATGATGGGCAAACCCTTGATTAGCACGCGCAGCGTACTGCGCGGCAAAAATCAGGATGGCGGTCTCTTGCCTTGTGAGAGGCTGTCAGATTGTCAAAGTGAAACCCTGGTTTGAAAATGACAAAACTCACGATATCCTTGCTGAAAAGAAGTCGAACGTCTTGTTTTCGTCTGGCCTGGTTTTCGGAATCAATACCGCTCCGATTATTAAATTCCCGAAATATTTGTCAATAATGAATGCTGGCAGGTGAGTTGAAATGGTAAATCAATGAAACAGTTAGACTGGGATCGGCCGGGAATGATCCGAAAATTTGAGTTTGGTTTTCTGGTGGTCTGCCTGATCCAGATCGTTTTCCTTCATTTGACCAGCCAGGATAACCTATTGCACCCGGTGTTTAGTTTAATTTCAGCGTTGATTTGTTTTGTATGCGCACTGAGCTTCTACCTGGCTCACCGGATGAACACCCGCTTCACCAAACAGGCTGCCTTGCCGTGGCTATTTCTCTCAATTTCAATGCTCATTCTGGCTGCCGCGGATATTTATACTGAATTGCACTCTGGCAACCTGCTAGCCTGGTTATTGCTAAATATTCTTTTCCGGTGTTTCTTTCTGTTGGGTATATTAAATTTCCCCAGGGCAGAAACAATTCGCCTGGAATTAAATCAAGATCTGTCTGACTTCTTTCTTATTACCCTGGCAGTCGGACTTAGCTATTGGTTTTTTCTTTTGGCGCCATTATCTTCGGCCAAACTACCTGCACAAAACCTGACCATCCTGTTATCTTTGTTTTATCCCGTTTTAAATATTTCAATATTCTGGGTATTGGCACGCCTGCCATACAACAATTTTCAAAAGGGAAAATACGCATCGCCGAAAGTTTATCTGGTGATAGGGTTTAGCCTGTATTTTATTATAAATGCGATTGGCAGCGTTCAAAACCAGGCAGTCGGGATGAATGTTGTTCAGATCAATTTTATTCCGATTGTGGTTGCTTTGTTGGGCATGGCGGGTTTTGAGCAGGGCCGGTTGATTTCCCTTAACGGTCTGGCGGAAATCAACGTCGATAAAAGAGAAATGCCCCACCCATTGCCAATCCTGAGCTTGGAGGAAAGCCTGGCCGCGGAACATGTCAACCTGATTTCAGCATACACGGTCATGAACCCTTACTTGCGGGATATCGTTTTGTATGTGCGCATGAGTGATCGTATGATTGTAGCTGCAAACCCGGCTGCTGAGCTTGAATATGGATATTCAAACCAAGAGATGCTCCAACTGCGGATCAGCGACTTACGCAGTCCGGATTCCATCGACCAGATCAATGCGCAGATGCAGAAGGCAAACACGGATGGGATCTTGTTTGAAGCAATCCACCGGCGCAAAGATGGCACGTTTTTCCCGGTTGAGGTCCGAGCCGTGGGCGGTGAATACTTTGGGCAAAATTGTAATATCAGCGTTATCCGCAATATCAGTGAACGTGAAAAAGCAGGCCAGGCAGTCCGTGCGGCTAATGTTCAATTTGAAAGAACCTTTGCCAGTCTTAATGAAGTTCTCTTTGTTCGCCATCCTTTTGAGCCGCAGATTATTATGGTGAATGCAGCCTGCGAACGGATGTTGGGTTATGCGCCCACTGAGCTAATTGGAAATTCGTCCGAAAGCCTTTTTGCATCCCGCAAGGATTTCGAATATTTGGAAGAAACATTCGAAAAATCGATCAAAGCCACCGGCAGGTTTCAACTGGAAACCCAGGTAAAGGCCAAAGATGGCCATATTATCCTGGCGGAGATTGCGTTTAGCGAGATCCAGGACGAAGCTGGGTTCAGGATTGGTATCCTGGGTGTTATCCACGATATCACCAGCAGCAGGCATGCCGCAATCCGCACGTATAAAAGTGAAAAGCGCTATAAAGCTTTATTTAATAACATGAAGGAAGGCGTAGCCCTGTTGGAATACCAAATTAAAGATCGTAAATTCCCCCGGCTTTACTTTCTGGAAGCAAACACAACCTTTTTCCAAATGCTCAATCTAACCCAGGCGCAGGTTGACGGGCGCGAATTGAATGAGGTTATGCCCGGCAGCGAGAAGCGCTGGACCGAACTGGGCCAGAAGATCGCTGTGCAGGGCGAATCGGCCCTTTTTCAGGAATATTTTGCTCCACTCGATAAAATATTTATGATCAATGCTTTTTCTCCTGAAGCAGGGCGATTTGCAATGTTGTTAATGGATATCACTGACCAAAAAAAGGCAGAAAAAAAATTGCAAGATTCTGCTGACCGGTTACAGGCACTTTCCCGCCGGTTGTTAATCGTGCAGGAAGAGGAACTGCGTCATCTGGGGCGTGAGCTTCATGATGAAATTGGCCAGGCACTCACCGGTCTTAAGTTCAATATTGAAGCAGGTTTGGAAATGATGCCGGACTCTCAAAAAAAGAGCGCATTATTATCAAAGAAAATCATCGCTGATTTGATTGTCCAGGTGCGCGAATTATCCAAAAGTCTGCGGCCGGCCCTGCTGGATGATTTTGGTCTCGTGCAAGCCATGATCAACCTGTTTGATCGCCTGCGCCAAAATTCAGATCTGGATGTCTATTTTGAATATGCGGGTCTGGAGACTCGCTTATCATTTGAAATTGAGACGGGTGTCTATCGCATGGTGCAGGAGGCCCTGACGAATGTCATCCGACATGCGGGAACCAGGCAGGCGACGGTCAGAATTACTTTGATAGAGAATATTTTACAAATTGAAATCTGGGATAAAGGGAAAGGGTTTGCTGTGGCCGAGATACTGACTACAACACAGTCAGTGGGGTTGACCGGGATTTTTGAAAGAGCTTCGCTTTTGAACGGGAGTGCAACGATCGAAAGCACACCAGGCGCAGGCACACGAGTCCTGATCCGCCTTTCGCTGAATAACCTGGTTCAGAAGGACTGAAAATGATAAATATCGTTCTTGCGGATGATCATCAAATAGTCCGGCAGGGTTTGCGCGCGATCATTGAAGCCTATGATGACATTTCCATTGTCGCAGAAGCCACGGATGGACTCGAAGCGCTTGAAAAAGTTAATCAATTTAAACCAGATGTTTTGGTCCAGGATTGGGTCATGCCGCATTTGGGCGGGTCTGAGCTGACCCGCGAAGTGAAACTCCGTTCTCCCGAGACACAGGTCGTCATTTTATCGATGCATGCCGATGAAATTTATGTAAGTGAGGCTTTTCGGAACGGGGCGCTGGGTTACATGTTGAAAAATGACAGTGCTACAGAACTGATCCGGGCCATCCGTGAGGTTAATAGCGGGCATCGATTTTTGGGTTCGCTGCTCTCTGAGAAAGCGATTGAATCATTTATTCGAAAATCGCAATCAGTACAAACTGATCCGTATGAAAGCCTGACCCCACGGGAACGGGAAATCTTGGGAATGATCTGTGAGGGCAATACCGGTTCAGCGATTGCGATCAAATTATCCCTGAGTGTGCGTACCATTGAAATGCACCGCTCAAACTTCATGAACAAATTAGGTTTGCGCACGCAATTGGACATTATCCGCTATGCCATTAAGCGTGGCTTGATCAGTGATATTCACTAACAAAGCGTACCGGTCAGGTTGCTGGTAAGTTTGTCGATTTGGGAATACTGACAGATAGGGGAAAAATATTAATAGTAGTTATTATGGGGATGTGTTATCGGAAAATAGCACCCGCCACCACAGCACCGATCAGCGACCATGCGCTGATCGGTGCTGTGGATGTTTGGATTCGTTCTGGAATGGGGGCCGACTGGTTTTCCAATTTTGCAGCGCATAAATACGGGGATTTCAACATAACAGAATACCGTACAACTACGGTAATCTCATTTGGCCAAGTGTGAAATAATAGTACCAGGAAGTAAGGATTGAACCCAACCCGGATAGCCGCCGCATGCAGGTTACCCAAAGCGCACAAAACAAACCTGGGTGAGATACCCCAGCATGTAATTTGAACCATGGAGAAAACAAAAATGAATGCATTAAATAATATGAAAACAAGTGTGAAGTTGATTGGCAGTTTTTTGATTATGGCCCTGATTACCGCGCTCGTCGGCGGCATGGGCATCTATTATCTTCGTCAGATTGAAGCGGCAGATACGCGCTTGTATGTAAGCTATACCGTCCCGCTCAACGAGCTGGGAGAGGTTGCGACAGCCTTCCAACGTACACGTGTTAACCTGCGCGATCTGCTGCTGGCTAAAACACCTGAAGAAGCCCAGACCTACTCTGCCGCCATCAAACAACTTTCCGCGGAGATTGATAAGGTCTCTGCCTCCTACCAAAAAACCATCCTCTCCAAGGAAATGCAGGCGCTCTTTGACACTTTTGATAAATCCTACAAAGAATTTCTACCATTCCGCGATCAAATCATGGCCCTGGCGCTGGCAGATAAAAAAGCTGAAGGTCTGACCTATTTGCGCGGCGACGCCCTGGCGGCTGCCAAGGCAGTCGAAGCGAACATTGATGCCATGCAACTCATGAAAACCGAGCAGGCACTGGCTACTTCTGAAGGCAACACCGCCACCGCCGACCAGGCCACTACCATCATGATTTCAATCATCGTGGCCGCCGTGCTGCTGGCGATCGTCTTCGGCATGATTATCTCGAACAGCATCGCCAACCCACTGGGCTTTCTGACCCGCCTGGCGCGCGCAATCTCGGTTGGCGATCTGGTGCGGGATGTGAGTGAGGCCGAGAAGGACAAGGTGCGCCTGCGCAAAGACGAAATCGGAAATAT
>CAINXK010000554.1 GCA_903854805.1 uncultured Anaerolineae bacterium | reverse complement strand
ATTTGTTGTTGGCTGCCACTTTTGTAACTGATCACCTTGAGCTGCAAGCCATTGGTTGCAACGCCCCAATTCAGATGATGGTAGTTGGCAGCAAACAATAGATAAGTTTCCCATTTCAGTCCGGGGATAATTTCTTCAAAATTTTCACTAGGTAAGCTATACCCGACAATTGCTTTTGAAATATCGCTGCCGCCCAAATCTTCTATCAGGAACAACCTTGAGTCCAGGTTTTCTGTGCCGAATCCAAGGATATGAAAAAATTCGCGGATATATTCCATCCAGGCGGGCGAAGTAGAGTCGTAGTAATCCCGGTATTGCTTTAGTGTTTGGAGAGCATTGGTGACCGTTTCAAAAGATTCAGACATTACAAAGCCTGAAAGTGGATGGTGGATGTTTGGCTGAATCAATGGCTGAGGAACGGCAACTTTTGATTGATCTCGTAAAGCCCAGATACCTTTGCCCACTTTTTTAAAATAATCCTTGCCCTGAAAATTATGCGAGTCGGAAGAATGAGCTTCTATCCTCTCCCGAATACTTGAATGCCAATTAACAGATAGTGGTTCCTGCCTGATTCGTTTGATTTCTTCGTAAATTTGGCTGAGCGTAGCTTGCCCGCCTAAGTTTTTTAGTGCTTGGATAATATCGTCAACCCATGTCGCCATTGGTTTACCCTTATGTACTCTGGAAAATGATATCGGTCTGACGGCAGGCGCGTTTGGTCTGATCGATTTCGCTCATATCAAACTTTGACTCGGGCTTTTGAAATATATCCAGCCCGCGACCTGGGTAGATGTTCCAGCCATTATCCAGGCGAATGCTGCGATCATGGATAACGGGGTTGAATTCAAAGTGAAAAGTAATGCCGTGTTTGGCGAGGCTGGCAGCGATGTCAGTGAATTTCTTCGTGGCCACATCCTGCTGGTAAGTGTCCTCAGCAGCGGTGGTCAGCTGTAGCTCAACCGGCCCGGCAGATGTATCCAGCGTTCCGGCAAAGAGCATGAAGTTGCGGATCTGGTAATCCATGCGCACATAAGGATCGGTGACATATACTTTCCGAGCGCCTTTAATATATGCGCCAAACAGATTTTCGTAGCTATAGCCGGTGTCACCTTCGTTGATCTGGATCGTTTTGGAGACGAGAACATCTTCAGGCGGCAGAGAAGCATCCTCTTTTTCGCCAAAAAAAGCCAGCACTTCCTCTTCTTCTTTATCAACGGCCTGGACCACAGCCGGTGCAGCTGCTGGCGTTGATTGGCTTTCAGCGCTTTCGGGCGAAGCATATTTCACAAGGCGATGGTTACGCTGAAAATCATCAGGAAGTTTGGATGTGAAGGTTACAGCAGCATACTCGCGGTCAAGTATGCAAAGTTCGTCACGCACGCGCTGGCGCAGTTCAAGAGCTGGGTTGACGCAGTACTTGTAGAATTCTTCTTCAGTTGGGTCTTTATCCGGGAACATGATCTTTAGCAAAGCAGAAGCACCCGCTTCAATGGCCTTGCTGTCGCGCATGTCGTCACAGTTCCGCAGATCCATCTCAGTTTTGACATAATCGCGATAGCTGATGTCGCTGCGCATGGAGTGCAGGATTTCGCCAAAAATATCGCCTTTTAGACCAATACATTTGGATGGTGTTTCTTTGCTAATACGAGGCAGATCCCAACCGGGCAGCAAACCTGAGAAGCGGTCGATAAAGGCAGTCTCACGCAGGAAATTTGGGAAAATACGGAAAAGGCCGATTTGCTCATTAATCGGACGCTTATAGTGGTCGAGCTCGATATTTGCCAGGATAACCAAGCCAGCTTCAGAAGAAATTGAACCAGCACTGCCACGCGCAAAACGCCCTGATTCGAGATAAGACTTGAGCAACGCAGTTAATTCGCCAGATGAATCGGCTTTGACCTTCTGGGCTTCGTCAAGCACAACGCTGTCATAGCGCGTGATCAGACCTGGGGTTTTGCGTGCGTCGTTGAAAAACAAAACCGCAGGGGAAATCGCGCCAGAACGCACCGCCACGTAACGTGACATATTTTCGAAGACGAAACTCTTGCCTGTGCCTTTTGGGGCTAACTCCACAAGCGTATAGCGTGGCTCTACCATTGGTATGAGGCGAGAAATAAGCAGCACTTTTTGACGTTCGGTATAAAGCTTATGATTGAAACCCATTGATGAAACCAGGAAATCAATCCATTCCTGGGTGCTGAAGCTTTTGCGGGCATCGCGGAAATACGCCAAATCCATATTGGCAAGCTGGAAGGGGCGAAACTCGCGCATCCAGACCTGACCCTTGGGATTATCTTCGCTCTTGGGAATGTAATACAGCGTACCCACACCCCACAGGCCGCTGCTGAGCAGCATTTCATTTCCCTGGATGATTTGCGGGGTGGCAAAAGCGGCATCTTCATCAAGGTACGGGATGTTTAAATAGCGATCACCCTTGGCCAGGTTGACATAGACCGAAAAGTTATCCAGCAAATTCACTTCCATTTGTTCGAATAACTGGTTCTTGATGGATTCCTTCTGGCTTTTGTCGGGGACATATTTGCCTACAAAACGAGCGATTTTTTCACGGGCCAGATCGTTCAGTTCGGCACTGTCATCCAGGTAGTGGGAGATGATCCATTCACGCACATAGGTTGGAATGGCACGGCTGCCAAAGCCTGCATTGTGTACAAAGGCTTTGTTGATGACGATTTCGCTAAAGGCATCCAGGGCTTTCTGCTCAAAGGTTTCCATCTTTCACTCCGTTTAATCGTCAAAGACGCTGGTATTTTTTTCTTCCACCATTTTTCGCATGACGATGGGTAATTTAACATCAAAGGTGTGCGCTTCGCCGCGGCTGCGAAATCGCACCCGCAGGCTGAGCGAGGTTTGCTCTTCAGGTAGGGATGTCAGTTTGAAGCGAGTAGTAACCTGGCGGGCTGTATCGTGATGTCCATTTAATAGCACAACTGGCTCGAACAACCCCCATTCAACGTTCCCATTCAAAGCGCTGATTTGAATGTGTTCTACCGCAGCATCGTTAGGGTTGCCGATTTTCAGTTCAACACTTTCCGGGCGATAGCGGAAGAGATTCTTGATCAGAATGACATCCAGATCCTTGAGCGCAACGGTTGCAGGTTCAAACGTCATGTATGGCACGATCACTTCTTCAGGAAGCACACCGCCGTGCACAAAAACATCATTGCTGGTCGGCAGGAAGCGATTGGCACGCCGGGCGCATAACATGTTGGTAGGCAGGTAAAAATCATTGGCAGGCAGGAAAAAGCAATCCAGTTTAAGATTATCAGCCAACCCGTTGAAACGTTCATTGCTCACTTCCAAGTAACGGTGTGAGCGGATGGTAAACCCGGCTTGTTTAAAAAACTCCACATTGAGATCGTTCTGTAATTCAGCCGGGATCTGGGTGGAACCGTGATCGGAAACGACATGAATGCGTATACGATCACCCAAAGCATGCTTATCAATAAAGGCGCTCACATTTTCCACCAACTCTCTCAAGAGATAGTGGACGTGCTTGCGGTGTGACATGCCAATTTCATCTTTCGATTTATGCAGGGCTTTATCCACTGCCAGATAGTTGACCACATATGCACGAGCATCAAGCGAATTGACTTGTTTGAGTTTGCCGATATCGCTTATATAACGGAAGGAATTGCTTTGCGCGTAGGGCAACCAACCGGTTTCGAGAATGCCTTTATAGGTATTGTTATCGATGGCTGTGTAACCGACTGCACCCGAGAGCAGGCATTTCTTGGAGGTTTCGGTCTCTGTGGGCAGCATGGCCAGATATGGTTCGGCCTCCAACAGATACAGATCTTTTTCTTGGAACAGCTCGCGCAGCATTTCGGCGAAGGACCAACCCAAATTATCAACCACCAGCACAAGATGGATGCGTCCTTGATCGTTCAGTCCGGCGGCGATTTGCGGCAAGATATTGAAAACCATACGCTCAGAGTTAGCGTGAATGTCATGCCAGTGGCTCAGCAGCCATTCCGAGAAGCGGTCACCCTGATTATACAGATCCTTGTCGAATTGCTCACGGGCGCTGCACCAGGCCTGGTAGGGAAGATAAGAGCCGGTCGCCCATTCCAACATTTCAGGTACTCCCCAGTTTCCGTTGGGAGTCTGTGGTTTGGATGGGCGAATCTGACTGCGCAGTTCTACCAGGCGTTTGGTAGTGCGCCTTGAAATGCTCTCAAACTTATTGTCCATCAGATCGATGACGGCGGGAGAGATCCAATCCGGATGGGCCAATAACAGTTTTTCCAGGGTTTCAAATTCGACCCATAATAGGCCACTGATTTGCTCAATGAATGAGTTCAACCCCTCAGCGGTCTGTGGCAATTGGGCGTTGAGCAGGTACGTGACCTGCGCCACTGTTTCTGGAATGAGGTTTTCGTCAACGGCCAGGTCAACTAATTGCAATTTGAGCGCAGCCAGGATGGCATATTTCGATCCGAGCAGCGTTTCACCCAGGGCAGGGTAGGCGCGCAGCACACGGAATTGTAGTAGTAATTTGTGCAGTTCAAGCGGATTGGCAGCAAACCATTCGATCACCTGGCGCTGTTCAAATGAGCGAGCTTTTTCCTTCCAGGATTCGATACGTTGGTGCAGAATGCGCGCCAACAAGGGATTGGCACGGTTAGCCTGCCAGCGTATCGCATCAAAGGATGCAAATAACTGTGGCAGTTGAGTAAAAGGAAAGGTCTTGGCGCTGAACAAAGGGTTATAAAAATGTGCTAAAAGCAGATCTTCAAAACTTTGCCCTGGCTGAGGTCGAAGGTCGAGTGTTAGTAACCCGCATCCCAAGATTTCCTCATTAAGCAGTTCGTCAGGCAGCGGTATGTTCCACTTATGTGCTAATGCCTTGCGTGAGTCGAGAGTTTCAAAAGTGAAGCTGCCTTGAGGGTAACGTAATGACATATTTTTGAACCATTGGTGTAGAACAGGCTTACGGATAACAATCTTCAAATCTTGTTGATTTCTTAGTGAATTCAATACTTGAAAATATCCAGTTGGATAATCCTGAATTTCAATTATTTCTTCGTTGATTTTTAATAATAGAAATGTATCTAAAATTATTCGGACCATGAATTTAAATCCTAAAAGATTTATGAGTGAAGGATAATTTTGTAAAAATCCTTATGCGGCATGATTATATTTTCCTTCTCTGAAGTTTTCCACATAATCTATCTCTAGACTAGTTAATCCAAATAAATTGTAAATCATCAAGTCTAAGGATTTTTCAAGTTGAATTATTTCT
>CAINXK010000553.1 GCA_903854805.1 uncultured Anaerolineae bacterium | reverse complement strand
TAGTTGACCCAGGTCGTCGCGCCGTGGTTGATCGTCAGCGCCAGGCTTTCGGCGGATAGCGTCAGCCCCGTGAAACCAACAAAGGCCGCGGCCAAAGCCGAAGCCTGCAGAGACACCCACTGCTGTATTCCATTGCTCAGGATCACCAGCGCAAATTCGACGCCGGTCAGGTTCAGCCCGAGCGCATTCGCCGTCCCGCCGTTCAGACCGGCAGAGGCGCTGACGTTGTAGCCGCCGATGGTCAGGGCATTCAGGGTGGGGGTGCTTGCATCCGAGAGCGTCACCGTCCTGGAAGATTTTTCAATCGCAAAGCCGCCGCTGACCTGGAAGAAACCATAAAGGTCAATCGTCAGGTTGCCAGAGACGCGCAGCAGCTCGCCATCCTGGGCGTCCATCGTCAGGGTCAGTGTCTGGCCGGTACCGGTGGCGACCGCCAGATTTTGCGCCGCATAGTTAATGAAGGACCCATCCGCCGCAGAATGATTGACCTGCACTGCCAGCATGTCTGCCGCCAGGCTCAGCCCGGCCACCCCTGCAAAAGTCGCGCCGCCCACAGCCGCCTGAAGGGAAGCCCAGCTGCGAGTCCCATCCGAGAGCAGCGCCAGCGCAAAATCCACATTCGTCAGGCTCAGGCCCAGCGTGCCGCTGTTCAATCCGGCAAAGGCCGAAAGCCCGCTCCCGCCCAGGGTCAGCAGGTCAACTGAAGTATCTGTATTGGTCGTGGTCTTGTAGACTTTGACAGTGGCGCTGGATTTCCGCAGTGCCAAATTCCCGGTCACCTGGAAGAAGCCAAACACATCTAATGAAAGATTACCGGAAGCCTGGAGCAGTTCGCCAGCCTCGGCATGCATGTCGAGTGTCAGCGTGCTGGATGGCCCGGTGACCACTGTCAGCGGCTGGGCCGCATAGTTGACCAGGCTGCCATCTGCCGCGGCGTGGTTGATCGTCACCGCCAGCCCGCTCGCGCCCAACGTCAGACCGGTCAGGCCGGTCAAGGCTGCGCCACCCGCGCTCGCCTGCAGGGAAACCCAGCGGCGGGTCGCGTCTGAAAGCAGCGCCAGCGCAAAATTGACATCGGAAAGGGCCAGACCCAGCGCCGCCGCAGTGCCGCCGTACAGACCGGCGAATGCGTTGACGCCCTGCCCGCCGATGGTCAGCAGATTCACCGTCGTAACGCTGTTCGCCGTTCCGTTCCAAATCGAGACCGCCTTACTGGATTTTTCCAGCGCCAGCGAGCCGCTGACCTGGAAGAAGTTGAAGAGGTTAAGATCCAGAATTCCGCCAACCCGCAGCAGTTGACCTTTTTCCCCAGCCATCGAAAGTGTCTGAGTTGTGCCGGGTACTGCCAGCGCGGTCGGGGTGTAATCCATGATCGTGCCATCCGCTGCTGCGCGGTTGATTTCCACCATCAGGCTGTCGGACGTCATCGTCAGTCCGCTCATGCCAACAAAAGTGGAGGTGCCGCCGCTGGCCTGCAGTGACACCCACTGGCGGGTCGCGTCGGCAACGTCACTAAAGAAGCCTAGGGCAAAACTGGCGCCGCTCAGGTCAAAACCGGTTTCGCTCGCCGCGCCGTAGTTGACACCCGCAAACGCCGTCACGTTGCTCGCGCCAATCAGCAGCCGGTCAACCTGCACGTCGTCATTCCTTGTCCCGTTATAGACGGACATCGTCCCGTTGGATTTTTCCACTCCGAAGTTGCCGGAGACCTGGAAGAAGTCCAGTACGTCGATTTCCAAGTTACCGCTTGCGCGCAGCAGCTCGCCGTCGCTGGCCTTCATATTCAGGTTCAAGCTTCCCGCGCCGGTATCCACCGTCAGCGGCAGCGTGTAAAAATCCACCAGCGTGTCATCGTCGGCCTTGCGGTTGATCGTCACCGCCAGATCTGAAAAAGCCAGCGACAGGCCAGTCAGACCCACCAGCCCGGTAAACGAAAACGTCGTCGCTGTCGCCTGGAGCGCCAGCCACTGCCGGCCAGCATCCGCTGCATCCGAGAGGATCGCCAGCGCAAACTTGACACCGGTCAGGTTCCAACCCAGAGCCGAAGCCGTGCCGCCGAACAGACCCAGGAAGGCATTACCCGCTTCGCCGCCGATGGTCAGGATGTTCACCGTCGTATCGACGTTGGTGGTACCGTTCCAAACCTTGACAACCTGGTTGGCAGCCGTGCTTACGTTGACGGGGCTGCTGACCCGGAAGAAGTTGAACAGGTTGTAGGTCTCGATATTTGCCACGCCGGTCACGGTCGGATTGATGCTCAGTTCGTCAGTGCCATCCCCGCCATCCACGTGGATCGAGACCAGCCCGACCGAGGTCATCGTGAAGACATCCTCCCCGGCCAAACCGTTCAATTGCAGGTTTTCAACGTTGGAGTAACCCACGCTCGAAAGAGCAGTATTTTCCAGCCGGACTTCCCAATCGCTGACAGTAAACTTGTCCGCGCCGCTGCTGCCATCGATGATCAGCGTATCGTTGCCGCCATTGCCATTGACGGTCACACCGGAATTACCGTTTCCAGCAAATGCCAGGTGAACCGTATCGTCCTGCTCTGTTCCGTTGATCGTCACATCGGCCGAGTTGTTGACCGTGATCAGCGCATTGCTGCCAAATAAAATATTGACAAAATTAATGGCCCCTGAATTATTAAGCAGGTTAATGGCGCCGTTGAGCGTGCTGGTCGTGCCCTGGCTGTTGGTTGCAAAATTCCAACCGCCGCTGAGGGTCAGGTTGGAGAGGCGGTTGGAAATGTCGATCAGTTCGGTAAACGTCGCACCATCTTCCAGGTAGATGATGCCCGCCGAAGTCGCGTCTACCAGAGCCTCCGCAAACGTGCCTCTTTGCGGAGCACAGGTTCCACCGTTGGGTGTCCCGCTCGAGCAGAACTGCGGGTCAGGCACAAGCACGGATTGGTCGCCAGGCTCAACAGGCTCGACAGCCTTTTCCAGGTCAGTGACTGCCGCATCGCTCAGCGCAGCCTCGCCGCTCGTACCCAACACTGGCAATATCTCTGTTTCTGTGCCGGCGCCCAAAACATCATCCGAGTTTACCGTCTGAGCCGGTTCTTCATTCAAGACTGCGTCGGGATTGGTTTCCGGTGCGGGTGCCAGAATGGGATCCACGCCCTCAGGCGCTGCTGGAATTTCAACATCCAGGTTCTGAGGCTCTTCGTTATCGGTACCCAAATCTGCACCATCAGGAGTCAAGTCAGGATCGACTGGCGCCAGGGACGCTTCGGGGGCATTCTCTTCAATGACTGGTAAGCTTACTTCTGCGGGAGTTTCTGTGCCAATTTGTGGTTCGATCACCCCTTCAGCATGCACCGCAAAAGTTGGCAGCGTCAATAGGACCATCAATCCTATCAGGATTAAAAGTTGAGGAATTTTCCGAACGATGCATTCAGCCTTACGCTGCAACAATTACCTCATAGAAGAATGTCGGACAGAAGTTCAACTGCCCAAATCTTGAGACGCAAATTAGAAATAACTCTTCTGCCAAAAACCGGTCTTACCGGCGGAAACTACCCTTTCGCCTGACAAAATAGCGAACAAGCCTTGCAATAGGGCTAAGTAGAAATACTTAAAATTGGCTTGATACCATCTTACCCTTCAGTTAGCAAAAACGCACTATCCCTTAGGGATAGTCTGTGGGATAGTCTTAGGGATAGTATTGGTACAGTCAGAAGTACAGTCTTTGGCACATACAGGAAATATTGCTTCATAACGCTGAAAATAGTGCGCTATGGAGATAGAGAGCGCACATAAAAAAGTGCCTCTTTGCTTGCAACTTCTGGATATGTAGACCTGGGCGTCAAAGGAATATCGGGAATTCTCAAGTCCAAAGCGTCCCGTACCGCCTTTTTGGGCGACCCAACTCATCGAATTGTCTTTCGTTACACCCCCAACAATTGTCGTGCTTGTCGAGACACATGCTTCGTGGATAAACCAGGTCGAAATTTGGTTTAGCATTCTGGTTCGCAAGGTCATCAAACGCGGCAACTTCACATCTGTCACAGATTTGAAAAACAAGGTCTTGCTTTTATTGAATACTTCAATTTCAGAATGACCAAGCCTTTCAAGTGGACTTATCAGGACTGAGCACTTTCTGCCTGGCTATTTATGCCAGAGTGTACCGGTGAGAATCGCAAATAAGCGCCCTGGTGGACAGAGCGCTTATTTGCCGACGGAATTCTCTTTACTCAGCCAGCTTACAAAACAGCCTCGTTAGCTAGCAACATCTTCCTGACCTTCGTGCAAATTCCCCAGATGCTCTTTTCCTTCAAACCATACTCGTTCGCCAGTGTGGGGATGGTGTGTTCCTCTTCGGTGTGCAGGCGGTAGATCTCCACATCACGACGGGGATTGGTGTATACCGGCGGCGGGTGGTAAACGGGCCGTGGCGCGAGGTAGGGAGCGACTTCAAAGACAGAAGCAGCAACTTCAGTGAGGAGGTTCGATTGCTGCTCTTCCAGAAAGACACCCTCGAGCACTTGCGGGGCGGTCGAATTCGACATGCCAAGCCCACAGAGTGCAAAGTGAGCGAATTTCCCGGATGGGCTAGCGGTAGAAATTCGCACCTGGCCGTGACCGGTTTTAATACGAGTGATAAATTTCTTGGAGAATACCTGCGGCCAGGCTAAATTGTGGTGATAATCAAATAATGAGAGGAGGTTGAAGTATTAACTGCTGAAACTATCACAAACCAGCGTATAATATTTTCAGAAAGGGCATTTTGAGCATGATCAGCGTCGGTACTGTAGAACCAACTTTAAGACAAATTGTTCAACAATTGTTGCGTGCCGGGCACCCGCAAAAAATCATCCTGTTTGGCTCACAAGCACGCGGCCAGGCATCCTCAGAGAGCGATTACGATCTGCTGGTTGTTGAAAATTCTTCAGTTCCACGCCACCGTCGAGCCGCACCTTATCGTCGAGCATTAAAAGATTTAGGACACCCCAAGGACATCCTGGTTTGGACACAAAACGAAATAGATGACTGGAAAAATGTCCCGAACGCTTTCATCACGACCGTCTTGCGTGAAGGCCAGGTATTGTATGAAAGATAATCGCGACCTTGCGCACGGTTGGTTGGAAAAAGCTCGCAGCGATTTATATGCAACAGAACGTTTGCTGGATGGCAACGGGCCTTACGATGCAGCTTGCTTCCACGCACAACAGGCTATTGAAAAAGCTATGAAAGCCTTGTTGGCTTTAAGTGGTCAACCCATTCCACGAACTCACGACCTGGACGAACTCCAGCGCGCCTGTAACATCGTTCAGCCAATCCCGGAACTTCAATCGCTGGACTTATCTGAAGCCACTGATTATGCTGTTCAACTTCGGTACGATATCGAATTTTGGCCAGAAAAAGAAACCGCCATCCAAGCTCATGCCTTGGCACGCCAAGTGGTGGCGATCATCGCCATTGCACTCGGGTAACGACTAAACAGACGATAGTTCCCAAAATCAAAACGTGAGAGGCTGGTAAAAACCAGCCTCTCACGTTTCAAACACACAACTATAATGTGCCCCCAAGGCTGCACGTTATAGTTGTGTGTTTAGGCGATGAGAGGGTAGCTTATTAAAAACAGCCCCGTCTTGGCTGCAAATTCAACAAGCCACCCGAACCTGCATCTTTGCCTCACTCAAGCGTTGCAGTAAAATTGATAACATGACGACCTTTTCAGAAACATACCCCAACATCACCCACTGGACAGAATCGTGCGGCTGGATTGAGATCGGCTATGACGATAACACCCGTTCCTTCATGCGCGTTTTGGACGAGGGCGGAAACGTGTGGGAGGGCAAAGCAAAATACAAATCACTAGACGAAGCCTTGCAAGATTTAGAAAAGGCGCTCGGAAAAATCATCGCTGAAATTGGATGGTAACATGAAAGATGAAGCGCGGGAAGAACGCATCGAAAAGCAAATCGTGGTGGATGCATATGGCGAAAAGGAACGCGCCATCGGCTGGCACTGTTACCTACAAGACAGTATTACTTTCCCATTTAAAGCAGAGTGTATCGCCACGAGAAAAACATCACTACTTCGCTAGGGCGACAAGGTCAATTTATTCGAAATGTCGCCCGAGGATGCTTGCACGAAAGAGTTTTTTGTCCAGATTAAGTGGAAGGGACGGGAAATGAGCGTTCCTCTGGCACAGCTAAAACCAATGGCAGTTGACCATCAAACCCTGGAAGCCGTGGAAAATTGGCAGTATTGGGTAGATATGGGACATGAGTTTTAGCGTGAGCCATCGCAAAAGACGCAGACGCCTACATTTTGTTGTACAATACTTGCATGGGCAAGTTATCCATCATCCAGGCGCTTACACAAAACGGCCTCTTTTACCTGACCGAGCATGCTGATGATGAAGCTCAGGCTGATAACTTTGACATCTACGATGTCGAAAACGGCATACTATCCGGTAAAGTCCGCAAGACTTGGCCAAAAGAAGGTAAGTTTGAAATTATTGGTCAGGCTTTGGATGGGCGTCCAATTGGAGTTGTGTGTCGTTTAACACCCGGAAACAAAGTTCGAGTAATCACCGTTTACCAAGATAAACCTTAACCCTATGGAAACTCCAAACTTCTGGCAAGGCGAAACCTGTGAATATTGCGGCGGAGAGATCGTCGAAAAACGCGTCACTCTGACTCGCAAGGTCAAGGGTCAGTACGTACTTATCGAAAATGTTCCGGCGGGGATATGCACAAAATGTGGGACGCGGTACTTTAGCGCCAACGTGCTAAAAACGGTGGAGGAAAGCGTGCATGGACGCCGCCGCGCAGACCGGGAAATTGTCATTCCGGTATATGCTCTGTAACCCAAGACGCCTTGCGAATTGAAGATCGCAAGGCGTCTTTTATCTATTTAAACTAAAACTTCCTGCACCAATTATTAAAGAACAGACTTCCACATCGTTTCGATGATAGAAGCCTATCGTTTTAATAGAAAAGAGAGACTGGTTTTGACCAGCCTCTCTTTTTCTGACACTAGCTACCTGACAGTTTGTAAATAAGGGTTGATCTCCAAGCCCAAACATCGTAATGTTATTGTTAACAGACAAAATATTACAAGGAGAAGGCCATGAAGATCAACCAACTGTATCATAAATGGATAGCGCAGATTTTGCAACTGCGACCCGATGAACGAATTACACGCGTTCGGAACATGGTGTGGCTAATCATCGGTATTTTTGAGAGCAAATCGGTGCATTTGAGTAAAGTTGCGATGAAAATACCTGGGAAAGCTAATTTGGTTAGTGTCACCCGCAGATTGAGCCGATTTCTGGATAACCCGGCAGTCCGAGTGCGAGAGTGGTATGAACCTGTGGCCCGAAATTGGTTGAGCGTCATGGCCGAAACTTTGGGTGAGATCCGCTTGATTTTCGATGCAACTCATGTAGGTTTTGGTCATCAATGGCTCATGGTGGCCTTGGCTTTTCGTAGACGTTCAATCCCGATTGCTTGGACTTGGGTGAAAAGCTCTCGAGGGCATAGCACAGCTCAAGTTCAATTGGCTCTGTTGGCTTATGTTCGCAAGTTATTGCCTCTTGGAGTGCGGGTTTTGCTAGTTGGCGACTGCGAATTTGAATCTGGCGAGGTTCAAGAACAAGTTGAGAACGTTTGGGGCTGGCAGTATGCACTGCGACAGAAACCCAATAATCTAATCCGGTTACCTGGCCAAGAAATTTGGCAACGGTTGGGCGATTTATTGACCAAACCTGGGCAGAAAATCTGGTTAGAAGGTTGTTTTTTGACCCGTAAGCACAAGCGCGCCACAAATCTCTTAGCTTATTGGGCGCCTGGTGAAAAAACACCCTGGTTATTAGCCACCAATCTTCTTTCCGGGTTTTCTACCTTGAAAGCGTATTCTCGTCGTGAATGGATTGACGAGATGTTTGGCGATTTGAAGAAAAACGGTTTCAACTTGGAAAGCTCCCATTTGCATGACTTTCTGCGCTTGTCGCGTTTAACTTTGGCTGTCGCTTTGTTACATACTTGGCTCATGGTCACAGGCGCTAAGCTAATTGATACTCCAGAACGTTCTCTGGTTGACCGTTCTGACCGAAGAGATTTGAGCATTTTTCAGATCGGCTTGCGTTCCATTGAACGCTGGCTGACCAATTCCATGGCCGTCTTGGTCACGCTTTTTTTGCCTGACCACCCGAAACTGTCAGGTAGCTAGTTTCTGACACAGATATAAATTGTGCCCCCAAGGCTGCACGTTATAGTTGTGTGTGTTTTGGCGTTGAGTGGGTCTTGGATCGAGAACACTGGCGATCAATCTGTTGTGAGATCAAACCATGATTATCAAACAAATTTTTCCAAGTTGACAGCTACAAACGGAAACGTATCATTCACGAATTTTTCGAGATTGGGACGATTTTTGTTATGGGTATATTGAGACGCCAACCCATAGATCGCCCAGGTTGCCACTGTAGCGGGGATTTCAGTTGACAATTCTGACTTTGATTGTTCCAACC
>CAINXK010000552.1 GCA_903854805.1 uncultured Anaerolineae bacterium | reverse complement strand
ATCCCGGATTTTGATCTTTCGGTTCCCGGTGTGACTTCGATCTCAGCTGACTTGCACAAATACGGGTATGCCGCCAAAGGTGCCTCGGTGATCCTGTATAAAACTGTTCAGCTGCGGCGTTTTCAGATGTTTGTGTATGCAGATTGGCCCGGTGGCATCTATCCCTCGCCAGCCATGGGTGGGACTCGCCCTGGTGGTCCGATCGCAGCCGCCTGGGCGGTAATGAATTACCTGGGCGAAGCCGGCTATCTCGAGATGACCGACTTGGTGCTGCAGGCCACGCGCCGCTTGCAGGCAGGTGTAAATGCCGTGGATGGCATCAAGGTACTCAGCAATCCAGAGATGAGCGTGTTCGCGATCGCGTCAGATGGGCTGGATGTTTATGCGCTGGCTGACGAGCTGACAGCCCGCAACTGGCACCTGGATCGCCAGCAGTTCCCGCCCACGTTGCACATGACGGTACAGTTTGGACACATCGGGGTGGTTGAAGAGTTTTTGCAGGATCTTTCGGCCGCGGCAAAGGTTGTCAGACGACCAGGTTTTGAGAAAACAGCGAATTCCTGGCTGCTCAAATTGGCCAACCTGTTGGTGCGAATTTTGCCCGAGCGTTGGGTGACCTGGCTGATGGAAAAGGCCTCGCACTTACTGGGCGGGGGTGGCGGCCTGCCGGGTAAGATGGCACCAATGTATGGTTTGATCGGTTCGCTTCCAAATCGAGGCGATCTGAGGGAAATGGTGTTGGATTTACTGGATGGGATGACACGCTACAAAGGGTAACCAAAGGCGCTGGTGGTTCGGGAGGGCCGCCAGGGTTTTCATAGCTGCAGCATCAATGCACTGATCGCGAGGAGGCGACATGAGTACATCGACTAAACAGGCGGCGCTTTCGTTTTGGGTTAAATTGGCGTATGGGGGCGGGGATTGGAGTCTGGCCAGTTTTGGTACACTGCGCCAGATTTTTTATGCGATATTTTTGACTGATGTGGTCGGGCTTGAACCGCGCCTGGCCTCCTTTGCGGCCCTGATTGGAATTGTTTGGGACGCGATCAACGATCCGATTGTGGGAACGCTGAGCGACCGGGTCAGATCACGCTGGGGACGCCGCCGGCCTTTCCTGTTATTCTTCTCAATTCCGTTTGGTTTGAGTTTTGTGGCTTTATGGTGGGCGCCGCCTTTTCAGAACCAATACCTGTTGGCGGCAACAGTTTGCCTTACTTTTATGCTGAGCGATACACTGCAGACGCTGGTTTCCATCCCTTTTTATGCGCTGACTCCCGAAATAACTTCCGATTATGATGAACGCACCAGCCTGACGGGCTACCGCATGTTTTTTAACCTGCTGGCCTCTCTGGCTACGGCGGTGGCAGCTCCAGCGGTTGTGAGCACTGCGCTGGCAAACGGAGCTACCCAGCAGCAGGGTTATTTGCTTGTCTCGGCCATGTTTGGCGGGCTGGCGGTCATCCCATTTTTTATTATTTTTGCATTGGTGCATGAGCGCAGTAACATTGATGATGCCGCCGAGGAAAAAACTCCCTTCATCGAAACCCTGCGCATGTCCTGGGCGAACATCCCATTCCGTTTTGCAACTGCGCTTTATATGTTGAACTGGATCACCTTTGATATCGTGGCGCTGGTACTGCCGTTTTTCCTGCTGTATTGGATCTCGAAGGGCAATTTGCTGCAAAAAGCGTTGGGCCTGCCAATTGGCTCGGCGGTATTCGCCTGCCTGCTGGTCACTTCGGTGATTGTACTGCCGTTCTGGGTCTGGCTGGCGCGCAAGCTGGGCAAACAACGCGCCTATATCATCGGGATGACTTTTTGGGCGTTGGTGCAATTGTTGATCTTTTCCATCCAGCCTGGGCAAATTACTTATATCCTGGTGCTGGCGGTCATGGCGGGTATCAGTGTTTCCACCGCGCATGTGCTGCCGGATGCGATCTTTCCAGATGTGATTGAATGGGATGAACTGCGGACCGGGCGCCGCCGGGAGGGTGTTTTTTATGGAGTCAAGAATTTTGTGCGGAAATTAACTGGCGCATTGGCCATTTTTATTGCGCTGCAAGTGCTTGGTTGGTTTGGGTATCAGTCTCCGCCTCAGGGTGCAACCCAGTTTTCGCAACCAGATTCTGCTTTGCAAGCCATCCGTTTCTTGATTGGTCCGCTTGGGGCGCTCCTGCTTTTTAGCGCGATTGCAATGGCCTGGTTCTATCCGCTCACCAGGGAGAAGCATGCCCGCATCCGGCTGTTGTTGGAGCGGAAGAAAAGCCGCGCGGCCGCCGCCGAAGCTGCTGCTGCTGGCGCTGATTAGAAGCTGTAAGAGCCATCTTGGTATCTGCTTCGACAACATTAAATTTCGTATAGCTGTGATGCCTGAGCCCGGGGTACCTTCTGACCCCGAGGCATGCCCCCATGAACCCCAATGTTCTATGGCGCTGGCGTATTTACTAACCCATCACACCCATTGCTATCATAGGCCCCAAAATCGATGGCCTGCCCGTAGGTGATGATTTGGCGGAAGAGCTTCCGCCAAATCATCACAAAAAAATATTCTCATCTATCTGGGAGTGCTGCACACATCGCTGCAATTTGCTCATGGGCTGAGCCAATTGCGGCATAAACCGATCATGAGCACACTCAGCGTTCCGCACAACAAAAATCAGCGTCACAAAAAGCAAAACCGATGATCTGTGAGTAAATCCATGCGGGCTTAACGGAACGCTGTTGCCGCAGACCGCAATCTGCAGGATTGAAGGACCCCACTGGTTGGTTTAGAGAAGTTTTCGGGCGGTGGTGATATCGGCCTGGATCTGGTTGATCAGGGCATCTACCGAGGGGAATTTTTGTTCGTCGCGCAGGCGTTCCACAAACTCCAGGCTGACATTCTGACCGTAGAGATCTGCCTTGTAATCGAGCAGGTGAGCTTCCACGCGCGGCAGCACTTCTCCGCTGGTGAAAGTGGGGCGCAGCCCTATGTTGACAACCGCTCTGAATCTTCCCGAGTTGGTCAGCGCCCAGCAGGCGTAAACACCGTTCAACGGAAAGGCCTTGGCCGGTGAAATATCCAGGTTGGCAGTTGGAATGCCGATGGTGCGCCCGCGCCCATCGCCGGGGACGATCGTGCCGGTCACTGAATAATTGCGCCCCAATTTCTGCGCCGCCAGGCTGACGGCCCCCTGGGCGATGGTCTGGCGGATGAGGGTTGATGAAATTACTTGATTGTTGTAACGGTAAGGGTCCACAACCATAACCTGGTAGTCCAGTTGCAGACCGAGCTGGCTCAGGCGCTCAAAATTGCCTGAACGGTTTTTACCAAGCGCGAAATCATACCCAATCAGCAGCTTGCTGAGACCGAGATGGCGCTTGAGATCAGCCATGAAGTCTTCGGCGCTGTGTTCTGCCAGCGCTGGCGTGAATTCCATATTGATGACCGCATCCACCCCCATGTCAATCAGGAGCGCAGAGCGTTCATCGGGTGTTGTCAGGCAGGGAATTTTCCGTCCGGCCAGTACAAAGGCCGGATGAGGGTCGAAGGTAAGCACAACAGCAGGCGCGCCGTTTTGGTGCGCGCCTGCTGTCAGTTTGTGGATAATTTGTTGGTGACCGCGATGGATACCATCAAAGACACCAATGGTGAGCCAGGCACTGTTCAAATGAACAGCTCCCAGCGTGTGATAATGTTGGGGCATACGATATTCTCGGTCCTTTTGGGGGAGAGCTCAGGACCAGGTTACGAGAAAAATACTTTCTTGGGCTGCCATTCGCTGGTGGCAGGGTCAAGCTCCATCAGAGCAACCAGCTCACCGGCCATGCTGACGCCTCGCACCAGGTTATTGATGCCAGGTTTAACAGATGGGTCGGCAGGGATGCGGTGACCATGCTTGACGTTTTCGACGGTATCGGGGTCGAGTTCAATCGCGGGCCAATCACCCAGGGCTTCGGCAGCCGGGATGAGGAACTGATACCAATTTCCGGCGCGGAAGGATTCCTGAAGTTTGCGCAGGGGTGTAGCATCGCGCAGGCTGAAGCGGCCGCTCTTGGTGCGGCGCAGTCCTACCAGGTATCCGCCGCAGCCCAGGGCGTTGCCCATATCATTGGCCAACGAGCGGACGTAGGTGCCGGATGAGCAGTGCACGTCCACGACTACTTCGGGGGGTGCCCATTCGAGCACTTCGAGGTGATAGACGTTGATCTTGCGTGGAGCCAGCTCGACTTCTTCGCCTTTGCGTGCCATATCGTAAGCGCGGCGTCCGCGCACCTTCACCGCCGAATAGGGTGGGGGTGTCTGTTCGATCTCACCCACAAACTGCTTGAGGGTTTCTTCGAACTGGGACTCTGTCACATCGAAGGGCGTATTGGTCTGCTGGGTGAAGCGTCCGTCGGCGTCAAAGGTATCGGTGGATGCGCCCATACGGATAATCGCCTGGTAACGCTTGTCGGAAGCCGAAACGTATTCGCTTAAACGTACCGCCGGACCAACGAGAATGACCAGTACACCGGATGCGCGCGGGTCCAGGGTACCGGTATGCCCGGCACGCCGGATGCCAGTGCCAAAGCGAACGGCATTGACCACGTCGTGAGAGGTCATGCCAATGGGTTTGTCGATGACAAGCACACCGGAGATGGCATTTTTAAGATCTTGATTATCCATATTATTCTCCTGCCCCCTAAAGATTGAGCATTTCTCGCGTGGTCTGTAAAACACGCGTTTGAACTTCATCCAGCTTGCCGGAAATATCTGCCCCGGCTGCTGCTTTATGTCCGCCGCCGCCGAAGAACGTGGCGATCTTGGATACATCCACCCCTGGCTGGAGGGCGCGCCAGGAGATTTTTACGGTGCTGTGTTGTTCCACGAAAATCATACCAACCACATGGTCTTCAATTGCGGAAACAATATTGATCAAATCGGCATCATCATTGCCACCATAGCCAGCGTTCTTGCGATCTGCCAGGCGCATGGTTGCGTAGACAATTCCATCCAGGGTTTTCAGGCTGGTAAGACCGGCGCCCCAGTAACGCGCAGCTGAAAAGGAACGGCTGACCAGGGCACGCGTATACAGCTCGGGCATATTAATGCCGGTTTCCATCAGGAGTGCCATTTGTCTCAGGGCGGCAGGGGTTGTGTTGGAAGTGCGGAAGCCAAGCGTATCTGTGACAATCCCAGTGGCCAGGTTGGCAGCGACTTCCTTGCTGATCTCCAGGCCCCAGGCGGGGATATGGTCTGTCAGGATGGCTGAGGTGGCCACAGAGTCCGGCTCGATCAAATTCAAAACCCCAAATTTTTCATTGGTGATGTGGTGGTCGATATTGATGTCGGGTTTGCGATAGTTTTCGAACTGTTTGCCTGTGCGTTTGAAGTCAGCACAGTCCACCGTGATGAACAAGTCGGGCTGGCCTTGAATTTCCTTCTTGACCAGTTCACTGCCCGGCAGGTGCCGGAACGAAGCGGGCAAGCCGTCATTCAGCACCATTTGAACAGTTTTCCCAGATTGCTTGAGGGCAAGCCCGAGGCCGAGCGTTGCACCGATGGCATCTCCATCTGGGCGGACATGTGAAACGATCATGATGTTGTTCGCAGAGGCTATTTTGGCATTAATTTCTGCGTCGATAGTATTCATACTTGCTTGAAACTCCTAAATCCCTTATACCACAACATCCATGCGGGTTGATTAAATTCACATGATTATCTGGTGCGGAAATATTAATCTGCAGATCCTGCGGCTGTATTACTTCTTCTCGTTGCGCAGCTGTGCCAGAATTTTTTCGATATGGTCAGCGTTTTCGGGGGTTGGGTCCCAGTGAAAACGAAGGCGTGGAAAGGCGCGCAGATCCACACGGGAGCTGAGGCTGCGGCGCAAGAAGCCGCTGGCGCTTTCCATACCCTGCACAATTTCGGCGGAGCGGGATTTCCCTTCCAACGCCGAAACGTAAACATCCGCGTAAGCTAGCTCACGATCAACGCGCACATCAGTCACATAAGCATCGTGCAGGCGCGGGTCACTGATCTCTTTGAGCAGCATCGCCGAGATTTCTTCCCGGATGCGGTCAGCAATTTTTTGTAAACGAACACCAGATGGCATAATTTATCTTCGATTTTTGAATATACCTTGATTGAGCCAGAGGCGTCAATCAACCATTTTTCTCGAGATTGTAACACTCGAGCATATCACCAACAAGCACATCGTTGAAGTTTTTCAAGCCGATCCCACATTCAAAGCCGGCGCGCACATCGCGCACATCGTCTTTCTCATGCCTGAGCGAGGCTACTTCGCCTTCAAAGACGGTATCTGCTCCACGCATCAGGCGGATCTTGCCGTTACGGCGCAGCTCGCCTTCCAGCACGCGGCAGCCCGCAATCTTGCCAAGCTTGGAGATTGGGAAGATCGCCAGAACCTGGGCTCGTCCGATGTGTTTTTCGGTGAACTCGGGTTCGAGCATACCTTTAAGGGCTTTTTCGATATCTTCGGTCAGACGATAGATGATATCGTACAGGCGGATTGAAACACCTTCTGATTCAGCCAGGCGACGGGCGGTGACTTCGGCCTGCACGTTGAAGCCCAATAGAATGGCCTTGGAGGCCGAGGCCAGCATGACATCATTTTCACCGATATTGCCGGTTTCAGCATATAGTACTTTCAGGGCAATTTCGGAGCTGTTGCTCTTGGCCAGTTCATTTAGTTCTTTAACAATTGGCTCAAGCGAACCCTGTACATCCGCCTTCAAGATCAGGCGAAGTTCCTTCAGCTCACCAGCTTTGAAGCGCGCAAACAGGTCTTCGAGTGACATTTTGGCAGTGGCGGTCTGGTTCTTCATGGCTTCCTGGCGTTTGATCACGATTTCACGCGCGATTCGTTCGCTTTCGACCACTTCGAATATTTCGCCTGCCGCTGGGACGGCGTTCATTCCAAGCACAGAGACGGGCATGGATGGGCCAGCTTTTTGCACAGGTTTACCGCGGTAATCATACATGGCCTTGATGCGGCCTTGCGATATGCCGGCAACTACAACAGCGCCGTTTTTAAGAGTACCGTTTTGGACCAGCAGGCTGGCCATGACGCCCTTGGTTTTGTCCACTTCGGCTTCGATAACCGTGCCGATGACTTTGCCTTGTGGGTTGGCCCGAATCTCCAGGCTGTCAGCCACGAGCAGAATGGAAGCCAGTAGATCAGTAATACCGGTCTTCTGCCTGGCAGAAACCGGGACTACGATTGTGTTCCCGCCCCATTCATCTGGGACGAGCTCCAATTCAGAGAGCTGATTCTTGACACGATCCGGATTTGCATTGGGTTTGTCGATTTTGTTGAGAGCTACGATCATTGGCACACGCGCAGCTTTGGCGTGGGCGATGGCTTCGCGAGTTTGTGGCATGACGCCGTCATCGGCGGCCACGACCAGAACCACGATATCTGCACCCTGGGCGCCGCGTGCGCGCATGGCAGTAAAAGCAGCATGACCAGGTGTATCCAGGAAGGTGATCAGACGGCCTTCTTTTTCAACCTGGTAAGCGCCAATATGTTGAGTAATACCACCGGCTTCGCCCGCAGCCACTTCCGTCACGCGGATGGCGTCCAGCAGGGAGGTCTTGCCGTGATCGACGTGCCCTAAGATGGTGACGACTGGTGCGCGGTTGACCAGATCGGCGGTTTTTTCGTTGGCAATCTTCTGACGCCAGAGAGGAATCTCGCCGGCTTCTTTTTGTGCTTCCACTTCCAGTTCTTCAGGAAAGGCTTCATAACCGAATTCAGCCGCCACAATCGCTGCTGTATCATAGTCGATGGTCTGGTTGATGGAGGCCATCACGCCGTTAAGCATTAGTTTTTTAATTGCATCGATCGGGCTGATGCCCATCTTCTGTGCCAGGTCACGCACACCAATCGCGACCGGCAGCTCAATCTTTTTTTCGCTCATAAGGATACCTCCAACCATGAAATACGCTGCCCGCTGGGGGCATCCTGATGCCAATATCCATGTGAGTGAATTAAACAATCACATGGCGGCTCGTTCCCGTGCAGTTATCGGGATCATCAGGCTTGCGCATCTGTACTTTTTTCTATGTTTGCCCGGGTTTCAGCAGGCTCATCCGGCAGACTGACCATATATATTTCCAGCCTATGCCGGTCATCGGGCGTAAGAGTTGTTTTCAATCCATTTGCAAGCCCGCCTTTTAAGGCGCGCTCCCAGCAAGATCGTAAATCATGAAGATAGGCCCCTCGCCCATTGATCTTGCCTGTTGGGTCAATGAAGATCCCGTCAGACCGCCGCACGATGCGGGTCAATGTTCGTTTGGCCAACACGGTGCGGCAGCCTACGCAGGTTCTTTGTGGAACATGTTTTGGCCTGGCAGGTTTCCCAGCCATATTTACCAGTCTTCGCCGGTCCAATCGACGTCGCCGCGTTTGTGCTTCTTGCGACCAACCACTTCGCCGCGGTCTTCGTCAAACTGGTACTCGACCGATTTCTTACCTTTTTTGCCCTTCTTGTCGCCCTTGTCATCTTCTTCTGCGCCCGGTTTGAAACTTTCGGGACGAAGTTTGAACAATTCTTCAAAGGTGGCTTCGGGAGCGGCTTCTTCTCCGCTGGCAGGCGCTTCGGTGGCAGGTGCTTCGACGGCTGTGCCTTCAACTGCAATCACTTCTGGAGCAGCCTCAATGGCAATTACTTCTGGTGTCTCGATCTCTGCGACCAGCACACTTTCGGCTGCCGGGGCAACTGCTTCAACTGGCACGGCAACTTCGGCCGGAGTGGGTTCGACAATTTCTACTGGTGCTTCTTCAACGCCGAATTTCGTCTCGTGGATGGCTTTTTCAATGGCCTGAATGGCCTTGGGGCCGATACCTGCCAGGCCCAGCACCTTATCGGGGCTGAGTCGCATGGCCAGCAACAGATCGCCAGCTGTGGTGTAGTCGGCTTCTGTCAAAATATTGAAGACGTGTTCGGGCAACCCCAAAACATCCAGGGATTGTTCGAAGGCAAGATCCGGGATGCCGAGACGAGCTTCGGCCAGTTTCTCAGTGTTGATTTTATCTTCGGCGCGCTGGCGCTCAAGGCTGCGACGTTCGACGCGATCCACAAACTGGGCCAGGGCGGTATATTCTTCGGGTGGGATCGGGCGGCCTTCGGCTTTTTTAGCCAGAATTTCGCTGATGCGCACAATGTTGTCTTTTTCAAATTCAGCAGTCAGGCGCATGCCTGGTTCAGATTGCAGTCTGCCGAGCGTATCCCCGGCGGCTTCGACCACGGATTTGATATCGATGCGCCAGCTGGTCAGCTTGGCTGCCAGACGGGCATTTTGCCCATCCCGCCCAATTGCTAGCGAGAGTTGATCATCCATCACGACGACTGTGCCGGTCTTTTCGGCTTCGTTCAGATAGACGCCGCTCACGCGCGCCGGGCTGATAGCCTTGGAAATATAGATGACCGGGTCAATATTCCATTCGATGATGTCGATTTTTTCATCGTGCAGTTCTTTTACAATCGCCTGGATGCGCATACCTTTGACGCCGACGCAGGCGCCAACCGGGTCGACCCCGGCCTGGGTGGCAGAAACCGCCACCTTGGCACGCTGGCCTGGTTCGCGCGCAATTGCGCGGATCTCGACGATGCCGTGATAAATTTCGGGGACTTCATTTTCAAGCAGACGGCGCAGGAAATTGCGGTGCGCTCGTGAAAGGATAATCTGGGGACCGCGTGAACCGTCCTTAACTTCCATGATGATGGCGCGCAGGCGGTCGTGGACACGGAATTTTTCGCCAGGGATGCGCTGGTTGGCAGGCATGACGCCTTCTGCCTTCATATCCAGCCCAACGGTGGTGGTCTGTGGGTTGCTGGCTTGCACTACACCGCTGACGATTTCACCCAGCTGGCGTTCGAAGTACTGCATCTGGGCGGCACGTTCGGCTTCTCGAATGCGTTGTTGGATAACCTGGCGGGCAGTTTGGGCTGCTACGCGTCCGAAATTTTGAGGTGTAGATTCGACAATCGCCATATCACCCAACTGGATGGTCGGGTTGACCTTGCGAGCGTCCAGAAGTGCAACTTCGGTGCGATCATCCTGGACTTCTTCGACGACTTCTTTTTCGACAAACACCATAACCTTACCGGTATCTGGGTCTACTTTGGCTTCCACATGCTGTGCGCTCGAGGCGTTTACGGCGCGGCGGTAAGCTGACACCATGGCCGATTCCAGTGCTCCCAGGATAATTTCCTTGGGCAGTTGTTTTTCTTCGAGCACTTCATTAAAAGCCAGGCTAAACTCGTTTTTCATCTTGCGCGAACTCCCGATTGAATATTTCTCGGATATTTTGTACCGGCGGTTTCCGGGTGAACACCAGAAAGCTGATTTCGCCGTTGGTGACGTATTAGAAACGAAAAAGTGGGGGGCTCCCACTTTTTCGGCGCTTGCAGTATTGGGTTTTCAACATAGATTCTAGCACAAAGAAAGCGATTTTGCAAGCGCTCAAATTCTAAATTTCACGCATGCCTCGGGCGCCAATTCTGTTTGTGCCATCAGCTTCAGTACAATACAGTACAGCGTCATCGAGATTATCCGGCAGCATCTCAAGCTGCGCATCCCAGCTGCTGGTTGACAGGTGGGATGCGCGCACTCAGCTCGAATGTCACCAATTAGCCGGTATTTATTTGATCTGTTTGTTGGATTCAAACCGCTGTCTGAAATTCTGCACAGGAAACGGGTTGACCTCGGTCGTGCTGCTTTTATTGTTTTTGGAAACATACTCAAACGGATTATCCACATCGCGAATAAGCCGCAGCAAGTAGATATAGATGAGCGACAATAAAGAAATCAGGAAGTATTCGGCCAGGACGGTTTTATAGTTGATCATCAGCAAGAGCGTGATGGTCGTACCTACCAACAGGTCAAGCAGGGCGTAACCGGCCGGGATGAAGGATGTTTTGGCGATGACATCCACGCGTGTTATCAGGCGTCGCAGGTTGTGTATTTCGCCGAGGCTCCTGATAACATAATTTACCCCAACTGCCTGTTGCATCAGCGGGAGTGCCTGCCGAAAATCGTCCAGGACCGCATAACATTGGTTGACACCCGTACGCCCCATGAACCAATCTTCAACTGTGGCAACCAGACGACCATATTCGGTCCCCAAAGCGCTGATGTCAGTTTCCTTGTTCAAGGCGGCCACTACCTGGATGGTATCTCCAATTGTTTCCAGGGTTGTCGCGATTTCTCCGGGTATTTTTTCACTTTCTTTGTAATCTGTCAGCACGCCAGCCATCATAATGCCCACAATCAATGCAACTGCAGAGAGTAAGGGGGCTACTTCACTAAATTCGAGAATGCCGTGTAGTCGCAAAACATAATCACGGATTAGAGCGATGGCGACGATGATCACGACGAAGGGCAGTGTTGCTATGAGTAATTTCCACTTAAACATTTTCTCTCCAATAATGTTTGATCTGTCTGCGTGTTTCGCGGATAGGCAGAAACTATTACTGTTCCAGCTGCAAGGTCCTTCGGGGGGCGTGCACCCAGCCGGCTGACTTGAATATTTGTGGCACTTGTTATCAGCCCGGACACCCGCAAAGGGCGCCTGTAGGGTTTATCATGCAAGTCGAAACAGGTTAGGCCCCGGGATAAAAAACAATCTCGGTGATGAGCAAAATCACCATTAAAATCGTCGGCCAAAAGAGAAGTTTGGGTATCAGGCCACCCTGAAGCAGAAATTTATACTCTTTATTGAGTGTGCGTAAAAGCGAAATCAGACCAACAAAGAGCACAACCAGATACATGAAGATGAATAAGTATTCAAGGTAAACCGTCCCGTTTAAATTCAGCCCCGAGCGCAGAGTGTTATGCGTGATGGCAATCACCAGGAATAAAGCTGCTGATATGGAAAAGGATTCGGTGGGTTTTTCAACAGGAAACATCAGCAAGCCGAAAATTTGCATCAGCAAAACGCAGATGATAATCCCATAGGTGATTACAGGTGAAAGCACCAGCCTTTCCACCAGGATGTTGAAGGCCAGAACTGGGTACTTGTTTTTATAGAGAACGGATGAGCCGCCGAAGGTGGTGTTATAGGTTTCATGCGCATAACTGAAACCACTGCCCAGAACTTCCCACCCAACCGGCGAGAGCTTGGTTTTTATACCAGGCTTTTGGCCCGGAGACATATATGCGTAAGAAGCAAAGTCTGGCACCATCACGGCGTTAATAGTGTAGTCGCTGGGTTCAATCAGAACCTGAACAGTATTTTTATCGAGTGGGTATTGGTAGAAGTTAAACTGTTCATTCAACTCCACATTAAATACCCAGCCGATCACAAGCTTGCCATTGCGCACAAACCGGTAGACCTCGTCCAGTTGCGTGGCGCTGACTGCATCCGGAAACCGCGGTGCAACGATCCTGGCTGCATCCATGCTGAGCGGGAATTCCTGCCAAATATAGCCGCTTAATTTTGCGCTGCTGTTAAAAACGCTGATATTGTCGACCATGATCCCGGTAGGGATCTGGATGGGGGCTTCACTTATATTTTGGCTGGTTTGCCCCGCTGTTTTAAGCGCGCTGGTCACGTTTTCATAATTGACCAGCACGTTTCTTTTTTCAAGCGAAATCGTATAGATCCAATACCAGGTCCCGCATAAACACAGCATCACCAACAGGCTGGCTGTCAAAGATGTCGCCCATAATCTTGGCAGTGTGCCCTTGTCAGGGCGAATAAGCACAACTACCAACCCTAACAGCCCCAATAAGAGCGCCAGGTTAAAATATATCAACTTCATAAAGGTCAGGGTGGATGGTACCGCCAGCGCGTTTTGGTAGACAACCGTGACCAGCGTCCACTTGGAGGCTGGCAGGGTTCTGAAAGTTGTCCATGATGATACCTGATTGGTTGATTTGCGCTCGATAAAGAAATTTTCTCCATTTATTTGGCGCTGCGCCGCGCCGCCATGGGGAACATCTCCCATCATCTTGGCTGCGTCAAATATGGATTTGTTGATCAGCAGTGGGTTGGGATGATATGCGATGGTGCCATTATCGGTAGCCAGCAGGCTATACCCATCCTGCCCCAAATCTATTGACTGCATGAAGGCTTTTAATGTGGTGCCGACAGAATGTGTCGCAGCCACCACGCCCGCAAAAGTTTTTACACCTGTGGCAGCATCCGTGCGGAAGAAAGGGGTTCCGTATAGCACCACCCAATCCTGCGTGGCTGCGCCAAATTGCCTGATCCACTGTCCTTGCCCGGCGTCGGCGATTTGTTGGTACCAAAACGAATTGGGCATTGAAGCATCCGAATAATCGTAATAAGCCTCCACCTGGATCAGTTCATGTTGACCGGTTTTGCTCAGCGAAAAATAAGGCGCATAGAGCTTTTTCCCAGGATACACATCCGGGCCAAAACAGATGACCACTCCGAATAAGTTGGGTTTTTTATCGATGATCGCTTTAATGGCAGGAATGGCATCCTGATACTGGACTTCGCCGGATGACAATTGGTCTGCCAGGGAATCGACCATTTCTTTTTGGCTGGCCATTTCTGAGTTTATTTTTTGCGCGATCGCATCTGTTTGGCTCTGGGAATAGGCAAAGCCATCAGCCAGTTCTTTCTTTTGATTTGCGAGATAGCCTTGGCCAATCCAAAACGCGCCTCCCAAACCGCCCAGCATGGAAATGACAGCAGTGATTAAAACGATTTGTGACCTACCCGGTAGTCTAAAACGAGTTTTCGCCAATTTGCACCTATAATGTGTCGGTCCAACTTGAAAAGCTGAAAAATGGTTATTTTCGAGCTTTGTTATTTGATGAAAGCCACCAATCTGCTGCTATCCGGGAAATTCCAGTTTTTTCGCCAGAAAAGCGGACTGCCTGGAGCATGGTTTTCATGGTATGCATGTAAAAATCAAATTTGCGTGGGCGAACGTGATCAACTCAATTTCAGCAGTATTCAGCCAACACATCATTCCATCTGGATTGTTAAAAAAACCTTTTTTATTATCACCCCATTGAATATGACTGTCAATCATAATTTAGGCAGTCAAAAGTCCCTATTATGCCCTGGGATGTTGGCTCTGTGTTGGACAGTTAATCTGCTATCTATCCAATTGCAGCCCAACTATTTCCATTCCGTATCATTCAGTCTCATTCCGGCAGTTTTCATACCAGGGCTGCAGCTATTTGGCTGTCCGGCCTGCCGGATGCCGTTATTCTATGCGCGGCTGCAGCTGCCAGGTTTCAGCACCCTCCCCATGAATTCGCGAAGAATGCGAATGCTGAATCAAGCCAACAGTAACCATGCTTGCATAGAGTTGTACACCTGGAAACCCGCTATAATAGGCCCATTCTAAGGAGCTTATGACCCAATTATCTGGCAAGGAAAAATCTTATTATGTGCAGGATATTTTTACACGGATCGCCAGCCGTTATGATTTGATGAACCGGCTGATGACCGCCGGGCAGGATGTGCGCTGGCGCCGGGATGTGATTCGGCTGGCCGGTTTGCAGCCGCAGGCTAAGATCCTGGACCTGGGCGCGGGCACGGGTGACCTGGCGCGCGCCGCCCTGGCGCAGCAGCCAACCGCCCAGGTGACGGCCGCGGATTTTACTTTTGAGATGATGCGCGCCGGGCGGAAACCCGCTGACAAGTTTGGCTGGGCGAATGCAGATGCGCTGGCGCTGCCTTTTCCGGTGGCGTATTTTCACGCGGTGGTCTCGGGCTTCTTGATGCGTAACGTGGTCGACCGGCAGGCCGCCCTCAGCGAGCAATACCGGGTGCTGAAACCTGGCGGGCGGATTGTGATCCTGGATACTACCCGCCCAAAACGCAACCTGTTTTCGCCGTTCATCTGGTTGCACATGCATCTGATCATCCCGGCGCTGGGAACTTTGCTTTCAGGTCAGCGTGATGCTTATACTTATTTGCCCGATTCGACCGAGGCCTTCCTGACTGCGGAAGAGCTTGCCAGTCGCATGGCGGCGGCGGGCTTCAGGCAGATTGGTTACAAGCGCTTGATGTTTGGGACGATCGCGATCCACTGGGCTGTGAAATAGGACAGGTATAATGGCGCTTATGAGTGATCGAAATATGGAAAAAGCCGCCCTGCGGGGCGAACCTTCTTACGTCTGGCGGGCCGGACAACAGCGCCGGCTGGAGATGATCTTAAATGCTGCCGGAAGCAGGATCCAGGGCGCTGTGCTTGAAAATGGCTGCGGGGTGGGCATGTATGTGGAGCACCTGGCAAAATCCGGCGGCCGGTTGTTTGGCCTGGAGTATGATTTCGAGCGCGCGCTCGAAGCGAGCCAGCGCAATCCCGGCATCATCAATGCGGCCGGAGAAAACCTGCCCTATCCGTCCGAAGTATTTGACCTGATCTTGAGCCATGAAGTCTTGGAACATGTGGTGGATGATGCCCGCGCGCTGGCTGAGATGGCGCGGGTGCTCAGGCCTGGCGGGCGAATGGTGATTTTTGTGCCCAACCGCGGCTATCCCTTTGAGACGCACGGCATGTTCTGGCGTGGAAAATATCATTTTGGCAATAAGCTGTTCGTCAATTACCTGCCGCGCGCCTGGCGTGACAGGCTGGCCCCGCATGTGCGCGTTTATTCGAGTGCTGATTTGACGAGCCTGTTTGCCGGCCTGCCGGTCAGTATCGTGGAGCAGACGGTGGTATTTGGCGCTTACGATAACATCATCGCCCGTTTTGGGGCCTTTGGGAAGATTCTGCGCCTGGTTTTGCAGGCTCTGGAAAAGACAGCGCTCAAAGGCCTGGGGCTTTCGCATTTCTGTGTGCTTCAAAAGCAATAAAAGCGCAACCTGGAACACAGGCCATGCCATACGGTTATATTCATTAAATTGTATGTACTCAGTGGTTTGCCCGGTTTTGTTTTTCGGCATGTGGATGTTTGGAGCGCGATTTCCGTTCCAAACATCCACTAAAAACCTCTTTGCCCAGCGGGCGAGCCAACGCTATCCAGCGAGGTTCGCCGTGCCAGTAAATCCGGCTAATCTCTGGCAGTTTTAGACCTTCTTCTCCCACTCGGAAAAATCCCAATTCGATAGCGACAAACGTAAAGCAGTTTTGCTGTGAACGTTAAATTTGATTTGTGCATTGCGGGAATGTGAACGGATCGTTTCGACAGACAGCCCCAGCCGCGCTGCCATTTGTGGGTTGGTGCAATCTAGACAGGTCAGGGCAGTCACCTGCTGCTCGCGTGGCGAAAGCGATAGCCAGCGCTTCCAGGTGTCTTTATCCACTTGCTGCCGGGCAAGGGCCTCACCGATCAGGTCGGCGGCGATTTCATCCGTTGACCGCTGCTGCTTTTCTGCCATGGATTCCAATACGTTTTCCAACTTTTCATCCAGCCCATATTTGCGCGGCGTGGAAGTGGAACGTATCAAGCCAAGGCGTTCAAGCAAACGATTGATCGGCAGCATATACTATATAATACCAGAACATAGGTTCTAAATGCAACCAGTATTTGCTCGCGGGGTGTGGTTCACAGTTTCGGAAAATGCCCGGATTTGTAGCTGGTGGCTTTCAAAGGGGTTTCTCGTAGAAAATATGCGCTGCTGGCAGCGAAATGAGGGGTCCGGGGTGGAATGGGCCGCTCTCGCTTACTCAGCACGCGAACAGCCAGTGCCAGGCTGGGCATGAACTGTTGGGTTCTTGCAAGGGTTTTAATAGTATTCAGATGCTGCTGTGGCATAAAATTAATATAGGCATTTTTGGAACAGTACGCAGATAAAAAAATTGTTTCTTCGATGTATTAACGTAACGGTTGTGCAATCAGAAGCAGAAACGTAAAAAACGAGAAAATTTGGACATTACCAACTGAATAAGGATGCCGTAAGCTTGAGCCATTATAGAGAACAGGAGTGGATATGGCTCAAGAACAAGAAACCCAACACGCCCTGCTGATACCCTGGGGGCATTTTGCTCAGGAAATTGGCCTGGTTGCAGGCTTGAAAGCCGTCAAGCTCAGCCAGAAGGTTTACGAACACACTCCGCAAACCAAAGTGCTGGAATTTTTCGTTGCTTTGTTGTCCGGGTTGAAGCAGTTGCAAGATATCAGCCTGGCAGCGCACCCGCTGGATAAAGATATTGCTGTGGCACAAGCTTGGGGCCAGGAAGGGTGGGTAGATTACACCGGAGTGAGCCGAGCGATGAAAAGCTTGAGTTGGGCGGAAGCCCGAGAAGTAGTGGCTGTGTTGGAGCGAGTAGGCCAGCCATTTCTGGTGCAAGAACTGGCTCGGATCAGTGATCTGCAATATGACGGTGATTTGACTGGGCTGCCTGTCTCGAACAGCAGTCGAACTTATCCGAATGCAGCATTTGGTCACATGTCAGATGAGATCCGACTGGGATATCAGGCAGGTTTGGTGAGTCTGCAAAGTCCAACGTATGGAAGGCTGTGGATCTCGGTAGAGCACCATGCTGGCGATACGGTTTCATGTACGGAGGCGGAAGCGTTGGTGTTGGCGGCAGAAAAGCGGACTGGGCAGCGACCCAAGCGGCGCACGGAACTGCTCGAAAAACGCATCGAAGCCTTTGTCGAAGACCGTAAACCTGCTGAGCAACGCCTGGCAAGTCAACAAGCCGGGTTGGATGCTGCGCTGAAGGCCAAAGCCGAGGTGCTCGAACAACTGCGAGATGCGCAAGAAACCGTAGGAACGAAACAAAAACATATCCAGACGCTTGAGCGACGCTGTGTGCGCCGTTCAAAAGCAATAGAAGTTGCTCAAGAAAAGCTGAGCAAGACACAAATCAGGCTGATAGCATATTTCGAACAAGAAAAGGTTCTGAGAAAGCGCCTGGAGCAGTTCAAACAAGAGAATGCGGATAATCCACTACCTGTCGAAGCCTGTTTTCGTCTGGATGCTGGTTTCGGAACCTACGACAACATCGCTCTGCTCATCGAAATGGGCTATGAATTGTATGTCAAGCTGCATAATCATAAAATTGTGCAGATGCTCAAAGGCAAAACAAATGCTGAAACCACATGGACGCGCGTTGGTCATAATGCGGAAATGGTAGCCTGGAAGGATTTTCAGACGGAAAACTTCCCGTACACGCTGGATGTGGCACTCGAGCGCTTTTACACCGGCGAAACGCAAAAACATAGCGCCCTCGCGCATTTCGGCGAGCCATCCACAACCACCAATTTGTCCGCCTGGTTTGGAAAGTACAATGCGCGCCAAACAATTGAGGCTGGTATCAAGGAAACCAAGCAGGTCTTCTATCTCAATCGGTTGAAAGTGCGCTCAGAACCGGCGATTTATTTGCAAGAGGCGATGACCATTTTCGCAGCTAATTTTATCCGCTGGGCAACTGTGTGGGTCGAACAGAAGGCAGAGCAGGATGAAAACACACTCCCTGTTGGTAAGCTTGGCATCAAAAAGCAGGTGCAGGTGGCCGCCAACACCTCGGCGAAAATCATCCGAAATTCAGAAGGTATGTTGTTAAGGTTCAGTCCAGCCAGTGTTTTCGCTGGTAAACAGCTCTTTTTTCGTGGCTACGGCAGGTTGGTAGACCAAACTATTTTTCGCCGTTTTTTACGATTCTTTCACTGATTGCGCAATGGTTACGTTAGTATACAATTTTTCGGCAATTAATGTGCGAATGACTTTGTGGGGGATTTCGAAGCAGTAGTAGAAAAGATGGCATGGTTCAGATTAGATTGACAAATTAATGTGGCCCACGCGGCCCTCTTATGCGATTTTTGGATTT
>CAINXK010000551.1 GCA_903854805.1 uncultured Anaerolineae bacterium | reverse complement strand
CGTATGGACGAAGATCTGCCGGGATACGCTTGGGACCTGCTGCCCTATCGTGAAAAACCACTTGACCTGTATCGTGCCCATTTTTGGCACGCAGAATTTGACCACGGTAAGCGAACGCCATTTGCAGCCATTTACACTTCTTTGGGTTGTAATTTTGGTTGCGATTTTTGCATGATCAATATCGTTAGTCGCGTTGATAACGGTGATGGTATTAATTCTTCAAATTCGCGTGGAATGCGATTCTGGAGTCCTGCATGGGTAAGTCGTGAAATGCGAAAACTTGCTGATATGGGTGTGCGTACGTTGCGAATCAGCGATGAAATGTTTTTTCTAAACAAAAGGTACTACACACCCATACTGCAAGATGTCATTGACCAAAATTTCGGTTTCAATATGTGGACCTACTCACGGGTTGATACGGTTCGCAAAGACGCGTTGGATCTGTTCAAACGGGCAGGGGTTAACTGGCTTGCGCTTGGAATTGAAGCAGGTAATCAGTTGGTTCGCCAAGAAGTATCAAAAGGCTCCTTTCAGGAAGTCAATATTCGTGAAGTGTGCAAGACGATCAATGACGCAGATATCAAGATCATCAGCAATTACATTTTCGGTTTTCCCGAAGATACTATGGAAACCATGCAAGAAACTCTCGATCTGGCTTTGGAACTGAACACCGAGATGGCGAATATGTATCCCTGCCAAGCGCTGCCGGGTAGCCCGATGTACAACACGGCGAAAAAGAACGGATGGGCTTTACCTGATTCATATGAAGGCTATGCGTTTCTGTCCTACGAAAGCCAGCCCCTCCCCACCAAGTATGTGAGTTCAGCAGATGTCTTAAAGTTCCGTGATGAAGCTTGGCAAAACTATTTCACCAACCCAGCGTATCTGAATCTTGTCGAACAAAAATTTGGATTGCTCGAAAGGAAAAACATCGAAGACATGGCGTTGATTCACCTTAAGCGCAAGATCCTCGGTGATTGAGTCAGTATGATTATTACCCGAACTCCCTTCAGAATCTCGTTTTTTGGTGGTGGGACAGACTATCCGCCTTGGTATCGGGATCACGGCGGTGCAGTGTTTGCAACCACCATTGATAAATACTGCTACATCACATGCCGGCGGCTGCCGCCTTTTTTTGAACATAAGCATCGCATCGTTTACTCGCACATCGAGAATGTTCGCCATATCGAGGAGATCAAACATCCTGCCGTACGAGCTGTGCTCAAATGGGCAAACGTGGAAGACGGGCTGGAGATCCACCATGACGGTGATTTGCCAGCACGTTCCGGCTTAGGGTCCAGCTCGGCGTTTACAGTCGGTTTGGCGCATGCCTTGTATGGCCTTCGAGGCCAAAAGGTCAGTAAGAACATTTTGGCAAGAGATGCCATTCACATTGAACAAGACCTGATTGGGGAGAACGTTGGCTCACAAGATCAGGTGTCAGCAGCTTACGGAGGCTTTAATAGGATCGATTTTCACCGAGATGACTCATTTGAAGTAACTCCGGTCATTGTTCCGGTCAACCGGCGCAGTGAGCTGCGTGACCACCTTATGCTCTGCTTTACTGGATTTTCCAGAATAGCCGACCAGATCGCCAAGTCCCAAATTGATAACTTCAACAGTCGTGAGACAGAGCTTAAACGGATGCAAGAGATGGTTGATGAAGCGATCGCCATTCTTGCTCACAGCCACGTTAGTATTGACGAATTTGGCAAGTTGCTTGACCTGAGTTGGAAGTACAAGCGCAGCCTATCCGACCAAGTTTCAACTCCCGAGATTGATCAAATTTATGATGAGGCCATGCGCGCGGGCGCCATTGGGGGTAAGATTTTAGGTGCTGGCGGTGGCGGGTTTATGCTGGTTTTCGCGAAGCCAGAGAGGCATGCCGTCATTCGCGAACGACTCAATAATCTTGTGCAT
>CAINXK010000550.1 GCA_903854805.1 uncultured Anaerolineae bacterium | reverse complement strand
CCAACCCACCAAAGAAGTACTGAAATTGAATGGCAACGAAGGCTGCAAAGAGCAGGATAACACTACCAAGTACAACGGTTGCTTCAGTAAAACCGAAAAAAGGCGCGATAAGCGGCTTTTCGATACCGAGCAATTTCTCATCGGTGGAGCGGAAGGCTGCATGCAAGTAAATCCCAGCCAGCACATAAGCGATGACCAGAATATAAGCCAGGCGAAAGATATCCTCCGGCAGATTTTCCAACCGGAACAGAAGAGAGATTGCCTGGAGGCGCTGTGCAAAGATCACATCTGCAGATGATAACAAGGCAGTAAAGAAGGCGACAACAGGGATTGCAATCAGCAGACCTCGCAGCACCGGCCAGAAAGGACCTCCTGGTTTTTGGTCACTGGCAGATGCCTGTTTTAAGCGCTGGGCTTCAACAGAGAAGGTAACGGTACGTCCAATAATGCTGAAGAACAGGTCAAATGCACGCGAGAAGTAATCTGCCAGGCTGTAACGCAGCCACTGACCGCCGCGATAAGTTACAGCAACCCCAGCCATTAAAAACAGGGTAAAACCGTGGGCAAGCAGTGCGCTGAGCGGTTCCATTCGAACAAACGAAATAACCGCAAAATAGAGAATAAAACCAAGCAGGATCAGGGTGGCGCGGGCTGGGCGCAGACCGTCCAGCCAGAGTAGAATGAAACCGCCCAGGGTGGTAATTAGAGCATAAATGGCAAAAGAAATACCCGGCGACTGTTTATAGAATAGATAATCGAAAAGCCAGGCAATCAACAAGACTGTGAACCAGAGACGATTTGGGTGTTTTTGCATGGGGACCTTTTTTATGCCAAGATTGAGACTTTCAGATAAACTAATATCAGAATATACGAACCGGGCTGGCAAATGCTCTCTGATAGTTCCAGAAGCTCTCAATTCCGATAAAGCAAGATGTTTGAAGCACAACGTAATCAAAGTTAAGAAATTTATTAGGAACAAAATTATCCTATTGACATACGAATACGTTTATGTAATACTAACAATATCATTCAGGGGCAAGACAATTCATTTACTGCTATCTTTTAGATAGAAGGAGGTGATGCCTAGCATGGACAGTTATAGTAGTAATCAACGCGGCGCAGTGGCATCCCTCCTGGTTTGCTTGTAAGGAAGCCACTGCGCCAAAACAAATGCCGGCCGAAAGGTCGGCATTTCCTATTTTCAAACAGACAGTTGAAGTATTAAAAAAAACCAGGCGATACTAAAAACGTTAACCATCGAGACAATTATCAAAAAAGGATACCAGAATTACTCGTTACCAAATGAGATACCGATGCCACGGGCCGTCATAACAGCATCGCCATCGACATCGACTCGCTTGGGGATTGCGATTGCATCCAGGAGTGGAATATCAGTAATCATGCCGTTCATCAGCGCAACCATACGGTCAAAATGCTTTTGAGCAGCGACACGAACAGCCGAAGAACCATAGCGGGTGGCAAGCCAGCGATCAAAAGCTGATGGCGTACCACCGCGCTGAACGTGTCCAAGAACTGTAACGCGGGTTTCGATTCCAGCAGATTCCAGGTACTCGCCAACTTTCTGACCAATCCCACCCAGGCGTGGAACAAACACCTGGTCACCAGGGCGGTTATAAGTGACTTCACCATCTATGGGTCTAGCCCCTTCAGATACAGCCAGGATGCTGAATGAACTCCCGTGAGCACGGCGCTCAAGCACCTTTCTGGCAACAGTTTCCAATTTGAAGGGGATTTCAGGAATAAGAATGACATCGGCGCCGCCGGCAACCCCTGAATGCAGAGTGATGAAACCGGCATCACGGCCCATCAGTTCAATAATCATGGCCCGCTGGTGTGATTCAGCGGTGGTGTGCAAACGATCTATCGCCTCTGTAGCAATGTTGAGGGCTGTATCAAACCCAAACGATACTTCTGTGCCATGAATAT
>CAINXK010000549.1 GCA_903854805.1 uncultured Anaerolineae bacterium | reverse complement strand
TGCTGCAAGTCCGCAAGAACGCGCCATCGAATGTCAGTCAGATCGAAGATACCATCCAGTCCTTTGCGTCCAGTTTTGTTCACGTGGATAATCTCAGCGAACTGGCTGCGGCCTGGGCGCTGTTGATCCCACGCAGAATGCAGTAACAGAAACACGAGAGCAAGGCCATAAGCCTTGCTCTTTTTTATTTAACGATTCAGGATAGTGCAGCAAGTCAGTTAGAAAAAGCCAACTCAGAAAATTGAATAAGCCAGCTCAATTTTTCTCCCCATTTGTAACCGAAAAACACATGCCGATGGGCTCTCAAAACGGGCTTGACTCTCAAGTCGCTTGAGGGAGTATATTAAGGGCAGATGATCATCACAAACTTCCTTGCGCACGGAGAACTACCAAATGATCCGAATTGGTGATTTTAGCCGCCTTAGCCAGACGCCAGTTAGCACTCTACGATACTACGATGAGATCGGCTTGCTCAAGCCTGTCGAAGTCGATCACTTCACCGGCTATCGCTACTACACGTTCGACCAGCTGGCGAGCCTGCAGCGTATCCAGGCATTGAAGGACCTGGGCTTCTCGCTCGAGCAGATTGCCCGCCTGCTGGCAGACGATCTGCCGGCCCGTCAGGTGCATGAGATGCTGCGGAGCAAGCGTACAGAGCTGCACGAACAGGTACAGGATCATCACGAGCAGATCGAACGCTTGGACGCCTGGCTGAAACAGATCGAGAAGGAGAACAACATGACCGCTTACTCAATTCGCGCTGCGCGCATCGATACCGATCTACCTGATATCGTGCGCATTGACAGTCCTTACGAATCCCAGCCGATCACCATCGATCAGATTCGCCAGTGGTTCCAATATAATCCGCCTGGACGAGTGCAACGGCGTATGGTGTCGGTCGACGGAAATGACACCGTCACCGGTTACGGTGGGTACGTCCACGAAGCCGACGCTCCCAACCAGCACTTCACGGTCTGGGTCATCGTCGCATCAGACTTACACGGCCAGGGGATCGGCTCAGCCTTATGGGATACCCTGGTAAAGGATCTGCGTGAACAGGGAGCCACCCGCCTGTTTTCGGATGTGCGCGACAACGACCCGCAGAGCCTGGCCTTTGCCGAGCACCGCGGCTTCGCCATCGATCAGCTTTTTTTCAACTATGAGCTCGACCTGACCACCTTTGACGAGACGCCTTATCTGCCGACGATCGCCGCTCTCGAAACTCAGGGCATCCGCTTCTGCGCACTGGCTGATTTTCCTGATACCCAGGAGACACGTCGCAAGCTCTATGATCTGAACACCAACTACGTACTGGATAACCCGGAAAAAAGAGCTCCCTGGACATTTCCTCGTTTTGAAGAATTTGTGATTCGGGCGCCGTGGTTTTGTCGTGAAGCACAATTCCTGGCTGTCGATGGCGATCAATGGATCGGCATGGCCCCGGTCAGCCTGTCTCCTGAAACCCATAGCGCGCACAACCTGTACACCGGCGTATTACCTGCATATCGCGGGCGGAAGATCGCCACGTCTCTAAAAGTGCTGGCTGTCCGGTATGCCTGCCGGAACGGGGCGCACAGTCTTCTGACCGACAGCAACTTGCGCAACGCACCCATCCTGGCGATCAATCGTAAAATGGGCTACAAGCCTCAGCCAGGGACATACACACTTGTCTGCGAGTTGTAGGAATACTTGGGTAGTTACAAAAATAGCGACATCTTCTAACAGGAAAATCAGAAAACGGCAATTCCAACCTGAAAGCAGATGTCGCTATGGCTGTGGATGCATCCGAGTTATTATTGCGCTGATAAACTGGGTCTAGCTCCAATTTTCCCTAAAATCCCCGTTCAACTTACACGCATCACTATCCTCTCCATTGATCGCCACGTTCCTCTATAGTTGACTTATTGCACAATCCCGATTTCCAGTAATTCCAAATCTAAAATTTCTGATATTGCCCAACAATGGAAATTTCGCCATGTATTCCAAACCACCCACGAATTTTCCATGAATGAACGAATGCAGGCGCGCCTATTCAAGCATTCGAGACTTCTATGTGGATGGGTTCAGGCTTGAATTACTCCATTTTGTGCTTGGCTGGTTTTAGATTTGGAATTGCTGCGTGGAAATAGGTTGTAGAAATCCGCTTAAAGCAATCGGGGGAAAATCTTGATGAGATCATCGTGGTTCATACCCGTCGTGATCGAACTGAAACGCAATTGGCTCTTTCGTAATTGACCAATGATTTTTCTATAACTAATCCCCAAATATCGCTCCGGTTAGAAAACATAAATGCCCGCGAGGGCATTAAGACTAAAGGGAATTGGTTCTGGTGGAAATTTAGCCGGGGATCAAATTCTTTATGATGGTTTTCTTGATGGGATTGAGAAAGTATCAGAAAATTGGAATGGCTATTTCTTTGAGTAAGGTGCGGAGCAAAAAATGAAATATATTGTAAAGTCGCTTGGGTTCCCTGATAAGAAGCCAGACATGCTGTTGCACGCTTCCCGCCTTGAGTGAACTCCATAGCAACCTTTTTCTCCTGGCATGGCAGGCAACCTGATAATTTCAGTGTATCCCGCCGAGACTTTTACGCTGTACCCGCTCTCATTGTTCAGGATGAAAATTGCAAATTCAATGTATACTTATCAATAGTGATTGCGGTGTGTTGATAAAACATGCCTAATACAAAGATAACCCTGGTGTGCTTCGCAAACACAAGCACGCCTGTTTACGCCAATTAAAAAAAATAACCCCCCCCCGAAGATCCCGCTGGTATTTTGCGCTCGATGTAACCTTTTAGAAGTTTCGCACACCTAACCCAGAATCGAGGATAGATTATGATTTCCAGACTAGTTCAAGATAAGCCTAAGGATTTAAATAAGAGCCAAATTTTTATAGTGGCACTGACCTTCCTAGTTATCTCACTTGCTTGTTCGTCTGCCATCCCCTTGTTTTCATCTAAAGCACCCGCCCCAATCGATGAAGCCTCCTTGGGACTCATCGCTTATGTGGGTAACGACGGTAATATTTACACCACCAACCGGGATGGGAAACAATCCAACGCCATTACCCTGGATGCCAACCTGAACCCGGTTGCTGGACAGTCGAAGCGCATTTATCAGTATCCTACCTGGTCCCCTGATGGACAGCGTCTAGCCTTTGTTCGCTATAGTTTGAACGAAGCCAGCCTGATTTCGGTATTGTCGAACGGCAAAAACCCTGTGAACAATTACACCAGCCAGAGTTTTCAACCCTTCTACCTTTCCTGGTCTCCCAACAGCAAGAACATCGCATTTCTCGGAAATAATACGTCTGGGGGACTGGCCCAGTATCTA
>CAINXK010000548.1 GCA_903854805.1 uncultured Anaerolineae bacterium | reverse complement strand
AATAAACCGATGATCTATTACCCATTGTCAATTTTGATGTTGGCTGGAATTAGGGAGATCATGCTCATCAGCACTCCCGAAGACCTTCCACTTTTTGAGCGCATGCTTGGCCGCGGTGAAAAATGGGGGGTAAAATTTTCCTATGCCGTACAGGATCAGCCGCGAGGGTTGGCCGAGGCGTTTATTATTGGCCGTGATTTTATTGGCGGCCAAAAAGCAGCTCTGGTCCTTGGTGATAATATTTTTTATGGGCAGGGGTTACAGGCCGATCTAAAGCGGGCTGTCGCACAGGAACAGGGCGCCACTGTATTTGCATATAGAGTGCAGGATCCGGAACGGTATGGTGTGATCGAGTTTGATCAGAGTGGCAGGGCTGTCAGCCTGGAGGAGAAGCCGGTGAAACCTCGCTCCAATTACGCCGTGCCCGGCCTGTATTTTTATGATGAAAGGGTGGTGGATCTTGTTCAGTCGCTCCAGCCCTCGGAGCGCGGTGAACTTGAAATTACAGATCTGAACCGGCTCTATATGAACCGGGATGAATTGAATGTAATTCTGATCGGAAGAGGGGTGGCCTGGTTGGATGCCGGCACCCATGAGTCGCTTCTGCAGGCCTCCAACTTTGTAGAAACCGTCGAACAGCGCCAGGGTTTGATGATCTGCTCGCCTGAGGAGATCGCTTATTATCAAAAGTTCATTGACCGCTCGCAGCTGCGTCAGCTGGCATTGGAAATAAAAGGAAATAAATACGGTGACTATTTATTAAGGCTGGCAGAGTCGTCAGATTGATCTTTTGATAAAGTTCTGAAATCAAAAGCCTGAACAAGTTGATCAGTGGGCATATCCTGGTTGTGGATCAGAACATTTTCAATGTCGGATGAGGCCATTGCGAGAATGGTTGTGTAGACGCTGCTCTCCGACCCCATCGAAACCTGAAGAAGCGATTTCCAGGTTTTAAGAGTTTATCCGTTTATAATACCCTCGGTTACAAATTGCAGTTCCCGTGGACGAAAAATGCGCAATTTGTGACCGTGATGGATATATTTTTTCTAACAGGACACATTCAATGAGGATTTTTGACAGCCAAAAGAGAACCAGCGTGCTGCAGTTTTTTTTTCAAAACCTGCGCGAAATGTACACCTATCGCTTTGCGTTGGTGAATTTTATAAGTAGTACGTTAAGCGCCAGATATCGGCGCTCTTTTTTGGGGTTCCTGTGGTCGTTGCTCAACCCGCTCTTGACCATGCTCATCATGGGCATTGTTTTTTCGACTCTGCTTAAGCAACCCTTTTCTGATTTTTCCCTGTATTTATTCAGCGGCTTGCTGCCATGGAATTTGGTCTCCAGTTCGTTGATCATTGGCGGATCATCCATTGTTTCAGCGGAAGGCTATCTTAAGAAAATTTATTCCCCCAAGGTCATGTATCCGATCGCGGCGGTCGGGGTTGAAGTGGTCAACTTTGTTTTTAGTTTGTGCGGTCTTTTTATTCTGGCGTTCTTGTGGGGTGCAAAATTAAGCTGGGCCTTATTCCTGTTGCCCTTCGCTCTGGCCCTGCTTGCTTTATTTATCCTGGGGCTGGTCTTAACGCTGAGCATTGCGGTGGTCTATTTTCGCGATCTGACCCATATTATTCAGATCCTCATGCTGGGTTTGTTCTACCTTACGCCGATCATGTATCCTGTTGATTTTCTTGCCGGGTCCGGGCGTTTGCTTGCGATCATTAAGCTCAATCCATTTTATTATTTTATCCAGTTATTT
>CAINXK010000547.1 GCA_903854805.1 uncultured Anaerolineae bacterium | reverse complement strand
TCATCAGTTGTTGCGAGGATTTCCCAAAACACCTGGGGCTGCCACGCGGTTGCATGGATGAGCTTGTCACGCTATTCGAATCATTGCAGATCAAGACGACCCTGACGGATGAACGGTACGCCGGTACTCGATTGGATGCTCAATTTCAAGGTGCTTTACGCGGAGAACAACAACAAGCCGCTGACAGCTTGTTACAACATGAAACAGGTGTGCTGGCAGCCTCAACCGCTTTTGGTAAAACTGTCGTGGCTGCTTATTTGATTGCGCAACGTCAGGTAAATACGCTGGTGGTTGTACATCGTCGCCAGCTACTCGATCAATGGGTACAGGCCTTGATCCAATTTCTTGGCATCTCACCCAAAGACATCGGTCAATTTGGCGGCGGCAAGCACAAACCTAATGGAAATCTCGATGTAGCCATGATCCAGAGTCTGAGCCAGAAAGGGGTAGTCAGTGACATTGTTGGGAATTACGGCTACCTGATTGTTGACGAGTGTCACCACATTTCTGCGGTCAGCTTTGAGCAGGTGGTCCGCCAGAGCAAGGCAAAATTCTTCACTGGCTTGTCGGCGACTGTGACGCGCAAGGATGGGCACCAGCCGATAATCTTTATGCAGTGCGGCCCGGCACGTTACAGGGTAAATGATCGCGACCAGGCCGATAAACGGCCCTTTGATCACAAGGTTATCGTTCGCCCAACAAAGTTCCAACTGCCGCCGCATCTTCAAAATATCGCCGCCCAATCTATTCAGGAAGTGTACTCATCTCTGGAAAAGGATGATGACCGGAACCAGATGATCGTTGATGATGTGATCACTGCGGTTCAGGCAAATCGTTTTCCTGTGCTGCTGACCGAGCGCCGCGAACATTTGGAAACGTTGGCCGAGTTACTGGCAAAACGAGTTGAACACGTCTTTGTGATGAAAGGTGGCATGGGCAAGAAGCAGCGTAAGCAAATAACAGACCAAATTGCCAATCTACCAGCCGATCAATCGCGGGTTATCCTGGCAACAGGGCGTTATTTGGGTGAAGGTTTTGATGACGAACGCTTGGACACCTTGTTCCTGGCCTTACCGATTTCCTGGCGCGGCACGTTGACCCAGTATGCCGGACGTTTGCACCGTTTGAACGCCACCAAGAAGGAAGTGATCATCTATGACTATGTGGATTTTGATGTGCCCGTGTTAGCCAGAATGCACAGCAAGCGGCGAGCCAGTTATAAGGCAATTGGGTATAGTTGCACAAATTGATTTTTGATCCGGCTATTTTTAGCGATTTGGCCTATTTTTATCAAAACCTTCCGGTTACTTATCTTACGGAGTATTTAGTTTGACATTGACAAATTAAATACTCCCGGACCGAACAGGCATTTGCTGGGAGTGCATACAATTCCCCTTACAACGTAATGCCCCCATCAACCTGCATGACCTGGCCGGTGATGTAGCTGGCGTCGTCGGAAAGCAGAAAGCAGACTAGTGGGGCCACGTCGTCAACGGAGCCCAGGCGGCGCATGGAGATGCGGCCGCGGATGTAGTTGAGCGTATCCGGGTCGAGCATGCCGAGCATATCCGTGTTGATATAGCCCGGTGCGACGGCGTTGACGCGGATGTTCTGGGGCGAGACCTCGGCCGAAAGCGCTTTGGTAAAGCCTATGATGCCGGCTTTGGCGGCTGAGTAATTGGTCTGTCCGCTGTTGCCATAAATGGCTGCCACGGAAGTGATATTGACGATCGCGCCGCCGCGCTGCTTGACCATCTGCAGGATGAGCGGCTTGGTGGCGTTATACATGCTGTCAAGGTTGGTGTTCATCACGCTGTCCCACTGCTGGCGGTTCATGCGCGCAAAGACCACGTCGCGCGTGATGCCGGCGTTATTCACCAGACCTTCCAGCGAGCCAAACTCGAGCAGAAGTTCCTTGATGGCTTTTTCCATTCCGCGCTCATCACCAGCATCGCACTGGATTGCCAGACAGCGCTGACCTGGGCGCAGCGCGCTCATCTCACCCGCAAGTGCCACGGCATCGTCGGCGCTGTTTAAAAAAGTAAAGGCCACTTCTGCGCCTTCTTCGTGGGCGCGGCGCACGATGGCTGCCCCAATCCCCCGGCTGCCGCCGGTCACCAGTATCTTCTTTCCTTTAAGCATAGGCTCCTATGGCGGCGCTCAGTTCAGTGGGGGTGGGGATAAAACCGCTGGCGCGCAGGTAACGAAAATACGTGCCAAACAAGCGCTCATCAGCGGGCGGGCAACTGATCCCCGAGCCGCTCAACTCTCGCAGTGTATCACGCGTGTCGTAAGCTGGCAACTCCATGCTGTAGCGGTCCATGTCTTCCAAGGCGGCCTGATAGGCAAACAGGGCATTGGAGCTAAAGTTTGAGCTGCGCACCAGGCGATCCCTGAGCTGCTCAAAGGGCAGTTCCTGGAACTGGTAGCCCAGCCCGCGCAAAAAGGTCAGCGCTTCAGACATGCTGCTGCGTGACGGATTGGTGAGGTGGAAGGCGTGCCCAAGCGGGTTGCGCCTGAAGGCCATGTGCACCATGGCGCGCGCAACATAATCGACTGGCGCGACATCCACGCCGATATCCATGAGAGGGAAAGCCCCGAACTGCAAAAACCCTTTGAAGGCCGCGATCAGGAAATGATCGGTCACACAGTGACCAGTGCGGCTGTCGCCGCCCACCTCGCCGGGGCGATAGCGCGCCACCGGC
>CAINXK010000546.1 GCA_903854805.1 uncultured Anaerolineae bacterium | reverse complement strand
GTTGGGCGATTTCGGTATGATAGCGTAGACAATTCCATCACGGTGAGGGGGAAACGTGCTTTTTTTGTAGATTTGAATGTTGCGCCGAATTTAAAGGTGGAGACGGCACTGGTGAATGTAGCTTCATCTATTACTTCGGAACATAATATCCGCGGATCTGAGGCGGAAGGTAGGATTTGGGTCAAGTATTGGGCCCAATATGATCGGTTGAGTTTGATCGGGAATCGCATGTTGTCCATTTTTCCGATTTCTAAGATTATTGGGTGGAGATTATAACAAGCACAGAAGAGTTATCTTCAGATGTCTGACCACAGGCGCGCAATATTTTCGTGTTCATGCTGACCAGCTCTGTATTGGCAATCACCCAATAGAATTCGCCAGTCAACATGTTACGAGAAAATGTAAGAAGTACCGGCGGGGTGATTGTTTTTATCAGCGTATCGCTGAAGGTGTGATATATCCCCGGAAATCTACGCATGCTTTGACGAAAATCTCTCGCCGAAACGCTAGGAACATATGTGGGTTGCCATGTTTCGTTTGTGTTGATTTGGATCAATGATGTTCTTGAAAGCCGAATCTGTACAGGGATTTCTCCCGCCGGGCAATTGAAGGGTGTATAGGATATATCTTTAGGTATTATCGTTAATATACATGCCCCGGCCGTTGAGATAAGCACCAAAGTAATTCCAAAAATAGTTTGGACGAGTATTCGATTGTTGGGTCGGGCTGAAGGGGGCTGATGTGTGGCAGTTTTCGCCGGAAGGATTGCCAGAATACCGATGCATGCAATCAGCGCAGGAACCATGATCGTGGCAGCATACACACGCATAAAAGCGCTTTCTGATGGGGGAATAAAAGGGATGGATACTAGAATTCCGCAAGTGGATCCAATCAAAATGAGATAAATTCCCTGGGCTCTGTGTTTCCAGCATTGAAAGATCCCAATAAGCATTAATACGGTTAGGATTGGTTGGATAAATAAACTGGAAAATTTGTCACCGGGCTGAACATAACCAAAGCCTGCAAACATGCTCGGCTTAAAAAAATCTTTCCAGGCTTTGAAAACGCCTGTCGCAATACCAGATGGGTTTCGCGATATTTCATTAATAGCCAGGCGATAAACAGTTTGGGTGCGTTCCTTATCTGCCAAGGCAGCAATTTCAGGGTGGTCACTAAAAACCTGTGTCCAGCCTTTGCCTCCCACTGCCTGACCGTAGAGCGTGTATGAGAAATTTCCCATTGCAACTATTCCGGGAGAAGACACAATTTGGCCCAGAGCAAAGTTACAGCTCCAGGCAAACAATAACGGGAAAATAAATAAAATAATATTTTTACCGGAAAACTTGTCGTTTTCTTTAAATATGATTATTCCAACGATCAGAAGCGCGGGCAGGATAAAGAAGGCACCTGCGCGGGCAAAAAGGCCTATCGCTAAAAAGAAAAGGCCAGTAGCGTATAACCATTTTGTTTTACTGCGCGTTGCATAAAACAGGCTGGAAATCCCAATTAATCCAAGGGGAAATCCGATTTGTTCTGTCATTAAGGCACCAGTAAAATGACGATAAAATAATTGAGATAAGAGAATCGTCCCAATACTGACAATTGGGCCGAAGGATTCCTGTATTTCGTTAGCGAATAAAAAAACCGCCATTCCATTGATAATTGTGATAATTACTATCGTGAGCTGTAAATTATTGCTACTGAGTTTGAGGAGAACTGCCAGTAGGCTAGCAAATAGTGGCCGATGTCCTGAGAAGGTATTCAGGAGCCCGCCTTGAAGTAGTGAGATTGCATCTGAATAGTAACCAGAAGCGTCGGACCAAGGGAGCAATCCAAGGATAAGGTTATAGTTGCTTTCCGCTGTTTCCCATATTCTTAGTAAGGGTAAGGTGAATAAGAATAATACTAAAGTGAGAATTAACGCTTTCCAAGCGGGGTGGTTCTTTCCAAGGCCATAATAAATTACCAGACATGCAGCTACAATAATGATTTCATCAACCACCTGAACCCCTTTAAAAATTATTTGTGGAGGTAAGGGGATAAAAAATATGAGTGCATACAAACCAAATGCGCCCAAAAACCATAATTTAGACAAATAGAGCGAGGTTAGTCTCATCGTTGGTAGTGGCAGAATGTCACGAAAATTCTTGGTAGAGATTGGAGTAGGAGCCCGACATTCGGTCCAGGCTGTAGTGCTCAACAATCCGGGAGCGCGCAATTTCTCCAAGATGGATTCGTTCAGATCTCGAGAGTTCCCGCATTTTTAGAATAGCTTTAGCCAGGGCTTCCGGATTTCCTGGCGAAATACAAATTCCAGAGTTTCCGATTAATATTTTCGAGTCGCCGACATCGGTGACAACGCAGGGGATTCCACATGCCATGGCTTCGGCAACTACGTTTGGAAAGCCCTCACCCTTGGATGGAGAGACTAAAATATTCATGGCATTGTAAATCGCGGGCATATCAGATCGAGGGCCTGCCCAAAGTAAGTTGGTGAGACCAAGTTTAGTGGCAAGTGTTTTTATTTCGTTCCAATAGCTAGCTGGTCCAGTGCCGACACAAACGAAGTGAATACCAGGATCAACTTTTTGAACTAAGGCAGCCGCTCTGAGCAAAGTGTCGTGGTCTTTTTGTGGGTCTATGCGGGCAACATGGCCAATTAAAATTTCATTGTCTCCGATATTCCATTCCTGTCTGATCATTAACCCTGCGTTGTATTCTGGTGTGAAGCGGGTAACATCAATCCCGTTAGGAATGAATCTCCATTGTTTGGGATGGTAGCCCAGCCGGGTATGGAGTATTTGACCTGCCTGTGAATTGACAACTACGGCGGTCGGGATACTTGAAAAAACGGCGCAAATTTGCAGCACCAAACCAGAGAGCTTGCTGTACTGGGAAAAGTCCATTTCGGCACTGCGAATGTTCCAGATCACGACATGCGTTTTGGAAAGTTTTGCAGCCAGAAGTCCTAGAAGGTCAGCGTGATAGAGCCAGGTTTGCAGAATGGCAGGTTGGAATTGCTTCAGGATTTTAATTAGTCGAATTAGTCCACCCAGGCCTGGGCTGCCTGGTGCCATTTCCAACGATGT